>NZ_JBSHIM010000014.1:0-125916 GCF_053618975.1 Microbacterium sp. NPDC055599
ACGGGCCGCCGATCTGGGGAGAACGGCGGCCCACCACCCCTCACTCCGCCAGACCGGAGGCAGCGGCTAGATCAGGCGGCGCAGGTCCGCGTCGGCGAGCAGCCGGCGCATCGTGGTGCGGCCGAGCGCGCTCATCGCCGGATTCGAGCGCTCGTAGTACCAGCCGAGGCCCGCGGCCTGCTGGAAGGCCCAGGCCGCGCCGCGCAACCAGGTCGTCGTGCCCACGTCGACCGCGTCCCGCAGCACCTCGCGCACCGGCGCGTCGAACAGGTGCCACGCGCACACCAGGTCGAGGGCGGGGTCGGCCGGACCGAAGTCGCCCCCGTCGAGCACACCGACCAGGCGGGTGCCGCCGTCCTCGGCGATCAGCAGGTTGAACGGGGTGAGGTCGCGGTGGCTCATGACCACGTCCTCGGCGGACGGCAGCGACCGCAGCTCCGACCACAGGGCGGTGGCCGCGGCGACATCGAAGAGCGACCCGCTGCGCGCGAGGCACTCCGCGACCCACTCGTCGTGGTCGGCCAGCACTCCGCCGCGGCCCCGACCGTCGAACCCGCGCCCTGCGACGTCGACCGCGCGCAGCGCACGGATCAGCGCCCCGAGGTCACGCGCGAGGTCCGCGGCATCGGCGTGGGCCAGCGGGTCGGCCGGTCGTCCGGGCACCCACGTCTGCACCGACCACGCCGACGGGTAGTCGGTCGACGGCGGCACGACGCGCACGGGGACCGGGGCGGCGAACGGCGTCGCCTCGGCGAACTCGTGCAGGGCGGCCGCCTCCCTCCGCAGCTGCTGCTCGGTGGTGGGCAACAGCGGGAAGCGCGCCACGAGGTCGTCGCCGAGCCGCACGATGGTGTTGACCGTGCCCGCCGCGGGGACCCTGCGCAGCGGTCGACCGTGCAGGTCGGGTGCATCCCGGGCGAGCAGACGGTCGGTGAGGGTGTCGTCGACCGTCAGCTCACCGTCGTGCATCGCCGGGTCAGCCGCGGAGCCGGGCCATCCACGCCTCGACCTCGTCGGCCGTGCGCGGGATGTCGGCCGACAGGTTCACGGGGCCGTCCTCCGTCATCAGGATGTCATCCTCGATCCGGACCCCGATGCCGCGCAGCTCGGCGGGCACCGTGAGGTCGTCGATCTGGAAATACAGACCGGGCTCGATCGTGAAGACCATGCCGGGGGCGAGGATGCCGTCGTAGTACATCTCGCGGCGGGCCTGAGCGCAGTCGTGCACGTCGATACCCAGGTGGTGCGAGGTGCCGTGCACCATGTAGCGGCGGTGCTGACCGCCGGCGTCGGCGTCCAGCGCCTCCTCCGCCGTGACCGGCAGCAGGCCCCACTCGGCGGTGCGCTCGGCGATCACGGCCATCGCGGCGGCGTGCACGTCGCGGAACCGCACGCCCACCCGGGCTGCCGCGAACGCGGCGTCGGCCGCCTCACGGACCGTCTCGTACACGCGCCGCTGCACGTCGGTGAAGGTGCCCGAGACCGGCAGGGTGCGCGTGATGTCCGCCGTGTACAGGCTGTCCGCCTCCACCCCCGCATCCACCAGGATCAGGTCTCCGGGAGCGACCACACCGTCGTTGCGCGTCCAGTGCAGGTAGCAGGCGTGCGGGCCGGACGCGGCGATCGTGTCGTAGCCCTCGCCGTTGCCGTCCTCGCGCGCGCGGCGGTGGAACACGCCCTCGACCACCCGTTCGCCGCGGGCGTGCGCGATCGCGGCGGGAAGCTCGCGGATGATGTCGTCGAAGCCGTTCGCGGTGATCTCCACCGCACGCCGCATCTCGGCGATCTCGAACTCGTCCTTGATGAGGCGCAGCTCGGAGACGACGCGGCTGAGGGTCTCGTCCTCGTCGAGGACGAGCTCTCCCTCGCTCGGGCGGAACTCGTGCAGGTGTGCCGTGGCGATCTGCAGGTCGGCGGCGACGCCGTCCAGCGAGGGGCGCGGGCCGATCCAGAACTCGCCGATCGTCGCGTCGGCGTAGAACTCGGTGGTGGTGCGGTCCGCGCGCTCGCGGAAGTAGAGGGTGACGTCGTGGCCGCCGTCGGTCGGCTCGAACACCAGGACGGAGTCGGGTTCGGCGTCCGACGCCCACCCCGTGAGGTGCGCGAACGCCGAGTGGGCGCGGAACACGTAGTCGGTGTCGTTGCTGCGCTGCTTGAGAGAGCCCGCCGGGATCACGAGGCGCTGCCCGGGGAAGGCGGCCGAGACGGCGGCGCGGCGCTTCGCCGCGAACGGTGCCTGCGCGCGCGGAGCCGGAACCGTCTCCGGACGCTCGGCCCATCCGGTCGAGATGGTGTCGAGGAAGCCCTGCGGGAAGGGCTGCTTGCGATTGGTCGAGCTGTTCTCGACGGGGGCTTCGACGGTCTCGTCAGCGATCGTGTCGCGTTCTCCGGTGCTCATCGCTCCAGTCTCTCACCCCGGGGCGCACGCGCAGGGTCAGCCGGCCGGTTCCAGCTGCACCACGAGCGCGCGGTGATCGCTGCCACCGGCGTCGTCCAGGACGACGGACCCCGTCGGGCGCCAGTTCGGAGAGGCCATCACGTGGTCGATGGGGGCCCCGGCCAGCGCGGGCAGGGAGCTGGGCCACGTGCCGGACAGACCGTTGCCCGTGCGAGAGGCGACGTCGCGGCAATAGCCCATGTCGCCCCCCTCCACGCCGAGCGACGCCATGTGGTCGACCGTGGCGTTGAAGTCACCCGCGAGGATGAAGTCGCCCGCCGGGCACTGGTCGGCGATCCACTGCAGGTCGCTCTGCCACTGCTGCATCTCCTCCATGCGCGGAGCGACCGCGTGCACGGCCACGATCGTCGGCCCGTCGCCGTCCACCGGCATCAGCACGACGCTCGGCACGGACCCGGTGTTGCTGCTGCCGTCCCTGGCGGACTCGATCACGGAGTACTCGCCCAGCTCGGGAGCGACCAGCACGGTCGTCTGCCACGACTGCGGGCCGTTCGGCACGTCGGGCCGGAACTGCACGTGGTGCACCCACATCGGGTGCCCCTGCTCCCGCAGCATCAACGCGATGCGCTCGCCGACCGCCTCGGTGGTCTCCGGCAGAGCGACGACGTCGGCACCCTGCTCCAGGATCCGCCGTGCGATCTCCTCCGCGGGAACGGCCTCGCCCGCCGTGTTCCAGGTCAGCACCCGCAGGCTGCTGTCGGTCGCGGCGGGGAGGGTGGCGCCGGTGAAGCCGCGCGTCGCGCCGATCACGCCGGTGGCCCCGGCACCCAGCAGCGCCACGATCAGGATCGACGCCGCGAACCCTCGGAGCGGCCGGGCCAGCAGCAGCAGGAGCGCCAGCACCGCGACGACGAGGAGCGCGCCGAGCACCAGGCCGCGGGCGGCGACCAGCTGCGCGAACGGGTAGGTCTGCTCGAGGCGGAAGAACTGCGGCCACACCACGATGGCCGTCGCGATCGCGAACAGCACGGTGAACAGGATCCCCAGGAGACGAAACATCCCCTCCAGCCTAGAAGCGACGCCTGTGAAAGCCCTGCCGCGACGCCGATCAGCGCGGCTGCGGATCCGCGGGTCCCGGCGCTCGCTACGCTCGGAGGATGCCCGCCGCGTCACACAGGTTTGCCGGTCCCGCCGACCTGCACCTGCACTCCAACCACTCCGACGGCACGGAGTCGCCCGCCGAGGTGATGCGGCAGGTGTACGCGCACGGTGTCCGCACGGCCGCACTGACCGATCACGACCGCACCACCGGCTGGACCGAGGCGGGCGACGCGGCGGTCGTCCTCGGCATGACGTTCCTGCCCGGAATGGAGCTCTCCGCCAAGCACGAGTGGCGCAGCGTGCACGTGCTGGGCTACCTCTTCGACCCGGACGACGCCGCGCTGCGCGCCGAGACCAACCGCATCCGCGACGACCGGATCGGACGGGCCGAGCGCATCGTGCGCAACATCGGTCGCGACTACGACCTGCAGTGGGACGACGTCGTCGCCCAGACCACGCTCGACGCCACGGTCGGCCGACCGCATATCGCCGACGCCCTCGTCGCGCGCGGCATCGTGCGGGATCGCACCGAAGCGTTCGACGGCATCCTGCACCCGCGCGAGGGCTACTACGAACCCCACTACGCCCCCGATCCGCTCACCGCCGTGCGGCTCATCACCGCCGCGGGCGGGGTGGCCGTCATCGCCCATCCCGTCACGACCGGCCGCGATCGCATGATGCCCGTGGCGTACATCGAACGGCTGATCGACGCGGGGCTCGGCGGCTTCGAGGTGGACCACCGCGAGAACACCGCGCAGGGCAAGACGATGCTGCGCGAGCTCGCGGCACGGCACGACCTCATCGTCACGGGGTCGAGCGACTACCACGGCAGCGGCAAGCCGAACCGCCCGGGGGAGAACACGACGGCCGAGGACATGGTGCAGCGCCTCATCGAGCGGGCGTCGGGCTCCACACCGCGCTACCCCTGACGACGCGCTGCCGTCGAGTGGCCGTGGCGGCGGGACCCGTGAGGAACGACGAGGGGCGCCGCACGGATGACCGTGCGGCGCCCCTCGGACGATGATGCGGCCGGCTCAGGCGCCGGCGACGGGCGCGGCGCCGGCGGCACCGGAGCCCCCGCGACGACGGCGGCGGCGGCGGGCGGGAGCCGGCTTGCCGTCGTGGTGCTCCTTGCCCGCACCGTCGTGCGTGCCGGCGCCCTCGGCGCTGCGGTCAGCGGACGCAGCGGAGGAGCCTTCGGACGCGGTGCCGTCGGCGGCACCCTCGGCGAACGTCGAACCGACCTGGCTCGAGCCCGTGCGGCGGCGGCGACGACGACGCGTGCCCGCCTCGCCCGTGCCCTCGGCCGCGGCGTCGGCGGCGCGCTCCGGACGACGGGTGCGCTCGGTCTTGACCGGCTCCTTCTTCGGCGCGGAGACCAGACGGCCCTTGGTGCCCTCGGGGATGTCGAGGTCGGTGTACAGGTGCGGGCTCGACGAGTACGTCTCGATCGGCTCCGGCTGGCCGAACTCCAGCGCCCGGTTGATGAGGGCCCACTTGTGCAGGTCCTCCCAGTCGACGAACGTGACCGCGATACCCGTCTTGCCCGCCCGGCCCGTGCGACCCGCGCGGTGGAGGTATGTCTTCTCCTCATCGGGGATCGTGTGGTTGATCACGTGCGTAACGTCGTCCACGTCGATGCCGCGGGCGGCGACGTCGGTCGCGACCAGCACGTCCTTCTTGCCCGCCTTGAACGCCGCCATCGACCGCTCGCGCTGGTCCTGACCCATGTCGCCGTGCACGCCGCCCACGTTGAACCCGCGGTCGCTGAGTTCGTCGACGAGACGCTGCGCGGCCCGCTTGGTGCGGGTGAAGATGACGGTCTTGCCGCGGCCCTCGGCCTGCAGGATGCGGGCAATGACCTCGTCCTTGTCGAGCGAGTGCGCGCGGTAGACGAGGTGCTTGATGTTGGCCTGCGTGAGACCCTCGTCGGGGTCGTTCGCGCGGATGTGGATCGGGTTGGTCATGAACCGGCGGGCCAGTGCCACGATCGGTCCGGGCATGGTCGCCGAGAACAGCTGGGTGTGGCGCACGGCCGGGACCTTCTGGAAGATCTTCTCGATGTCGGCGAGGAAGCCCAGGTCGAGCATCTTGTCGGCCTCGTCGAGCACGACCTCGGTCGCGTTCGACAGGTCGAGCAGGCGCTGACCGGCCAGGTCGATCAGACGGCCGGGGGTGCCGACGACGATCTGCGCGCCCGCCTTGAGCTGGTCGATCTGACCCTCGTAGGCCTTGCCGCCGTAGATGGCGACGACGCTGGTCGAGCGGTTGCTGGTGAGCAGGTCGATGTCTTCGTACACCTGCACCGCGAGCTCGCGGGTGGGGACGACGATCAGCGCCTTGACGCCGTGCTCCGGGTCCTTCCCGAGCCGCTGCACGACGGGGATGCCGAAGCCGAAGGTCTTCCCGGTACCGGTCTTGGCCTGGCCGATGATGTCCTGGCCAGGCAGGCCGAGGGGGATGGTCTGCTCCTGGATCGGGAAGGCATCCACGATGCCCTTCGCGGCCAGTGCGTCGACGATGTCCTGATCGATGCCGAGATCGGCGAAAGTTGTCACTGTTTTCAGATTGCCTGTCCGGCGACCCGCGGGGATCGCCACGTAAACGGAGCCACGCCGTCTCTTGTGCCACAGGCGCGGGGCCCCGCTCCGACGGCGGGGACAGGGACAGCCTACCGGAGCCCCTCTCTCCGCCAGGAAGAAGCGCGGGCCCGAGTATTGTGAACGACGTGGTGGACTCGGGAGGACGGCCTCGTGGTTAAGTGGTTCTGGCAGCGCGACCGTGCGCCGCGGCGCGCCCTCGCACTGCGCAGTCGCGGCGAGCAGGGCGATGCGACCCGGGTCGATTTCGCCGAGCTGGCGCCCGAGCTTCCGCGCTTCCTCGGTCAGGCCGCCTACCTGCAGCTCGGCTACTTCGAGACGCTGACGCGACTCATCCGCGCGACACCCGAGCTGTCCGAGAAAGAGGCCCTGTCGCGCGCGGCGGGTGCCGCCCTCACCAAGCACCGCGGCATCGTCGACCTGATCGCCGAGCGCGGAGACGACCCCACGCAGCTGATGCTCCCCTTCCGCGAGCACCTCGACGCGTTCCGCCGCAAGACCATCGGCGCGCGCCCCCGGGAGACGCTCCTCGCCGTGTACATCACCGCGGGCATGCTCGACGACTTCTATCTCGCCCTCGCGTCCAGCTACGGAGAGCCGGGGCGGCGCGTCGCCGAGATCCTGCGCGAGGACGACGCCAGGCACGAGATCGTCGCGATCATCCAGGAGACGATCGAGAGCGACGAGGAGTGGCGGTCGCTGCTGTCGATGTGGGCGCGGCGCCTCGTGGGCGACACGATCCTCGTGTGCCGTGCCGCGCTGCGACCCGAACTGCTCGCCGTCGAGGAGGAGCGCATCGAGCCGGTCTACACCGAGCTCATGGGCGCGCATGCTCGACGCATGGACGCGATGGGCCTCGCCTCCTGAGCGGGCGGGCCCGCCGGGTCAGATCCCGAGCGCGGCCTTCGTCTCGGCGTCCGAGCGCCGGCGCAGGGCGGTGACCCCGACCGCGACCGCGGCCGAGACCACCACGGAGCCGAGGATGCTCGCGAGCCAGAGCCACGGGCTGTCCTCGCCGACGCCCGCCCACTGGAGCACGGTGTAGAGGAGCGCCGCCGTCGCGGTGGCGACGGCCGGAGCCAGGGCCACGCCCCGGAGCTCACGGCCGCCGACGACGTAGTGCACGGCGATGCCGAGCGCGCATGCCGCGATCAGGGCGAGGAGGATGTACATCGGCGGTCAGGCGACGAAGCCGACGCGGCGCGACTCCTCGGTGCCCAGCTCGATGAAGGCGAGGTTCGCGGTCGGCACGATGTAGGAGTTGCCCTTCACATCGGCGAAGCTCAGGTGGCTCGCGCTCTGCTCCAGCGCCGCGGAGACCTGGGTGCGGACCTCGTCCGCCGAGGCGGCGGTGTCGAAGCTCAGCTCGCGGCCGGTGTTGATGATGCCGATGCGGATTTCCACGCGTGCTCCTTGAAGTTCGTCGGACTCGGCAACTCTATCGCGCGGCACCGGGGCCGGATCGGCTGTCGCCGCCGGTTTCGCCAGCAGCGCACAGCGCGCCCGCGCGGGGCGGGCGACGCCCATGTCGGCCGCTCCCGTTAGCGTGGAGGACATGACTTCGGATGCCGCTCAACGTGCCGTGATCATGGCGCCGCCGACCGCGTCCGGCGTCATCATCGGTGCCCCGGGCACCGGCAAGACGACGGTGCTGGTCGACCGCATCGTGCGGCTCATCGACGAGGAGGGGCTGCGGCCGGAAGAGGTGCTCGCGCTCACCCCGAGTCGACAGGCCGCGACGGCGCTGCGCGATCACATCGGCGTGCGCGTGGGACAGGCGACCCCCGGCCCGCTCGCCCGCTCGCTCGGTTCGTTCGCCTTCCAGCTCGTCCGCGGGGCGATGGTGCGCGAGGGCGCCGAGCCGCCCGCGCTGCTGACGGGCGCCGACCAGGACCGCATCATCGCGGAGCTGCTCGCGGGAGACACGGAGGACGGCCGCATCGCCTGGCCCGAGTCGCTCAGCGCCTCCGTGCGGGCGTCGAGAGGATTCCGGTCGGAGCTGCGCGCGTTCCTGGCCGAGTGCACCGAGCTGGGCGTGCACCCCGAGGAGCTGCGGTCGTCGGGCAACGAGGTGTGGGCGGCCGCTGCGGAGTTCCTGGTGGAGTACCGCACGGTGCTCGACGCCCTGCGGTCGGCCCACCGCGACGCGGCCGACCTGCTCAGCGAGGCGAGCGCGATCCTGCGCACGGCCGATGCCGCCACCCTCGGCCCGCTCGCGCCCGTGCGCGCGGTGCTGATCGACGATGCGCAGGAGCTCACGCGCGGGGGCATCGCGGTCGTCCGGGCCCTGCTCGACCGCGGGGTCGCGGTGCTGGCCTTCGGCGACCCCGACATCTCGTCCGGGGCGTTCCGTGGCGCGAGCCCCGAGCTCTTCTCGCAGCTGGCGGGGGCGCTCGGCGACGTGCACGTGCTCGACGGGGCGCACCGACAGCACGCCGCGCTCACCGCGCTCACCCGCACCGTGACGCAGGCGATCGGGGTGTCGGGGCGCGTGGAGCATCGGCGGGCGCCCGCGCCGCTCGCGGGGGAGGACGAGGCCGCCGTCGTGTCCACCTTCCTCGCGCCGTCGCCCTACGAGGAGTTCGACCGCATCGCGGGGGTGATGCGCGACTGGCATCTGAGCGACGGAGTGCCGTGGGATCGGATGGCGGTGATCGCCCACGACACCCGTCAGGTCACCGCCCTGGAGACCGAGCTGGCGGCGCGGGAGATCCCCACGCGAGCCGCCGGGGTGCAGCGACCGCTCGGCAGCGAGGGGATCGTGCGCGACATCGTCGGGATCGTCCGTCTTGCGCTGACCCCCGACGAGGAGCGGACGGTACAGGCGTGGGAGGACGCACTGCGGACGCCGTTCGGGGGCATGGATGCGATCGCCCTCCGACGACTCAGGGCGCGGCTGCGGCATCTCGAACTCGCCGACGGGGGATCGACGCCCGCGCGCGAACTGCTGCGTCAGGCTCTGTCGCAGCCCGCGACCCTCACCCTCATCGACGCCCCCGAGTCGCGCACGGCGGAGCGCTTCGCGGAGACGGTCGAGGCGGTCACCAGGGCCGCCGCGGATGGCGAGACCATCCACGATCTGCTGTGGCGCGTGTGGGAGCAGGCCAGGGCGGTGGACGGTCGCTGGCTGTCGGTGGCGTGGCGGGAGATCTCGCTGCTGCCGACCGGGGCGGAGACCGCGCGCTCGCTCGACGCGCTGGTGGCCCTGTTCGACGCGGCCAAGCGGTTCGTGGAGCGCACGCCGAACGAGAAGCCCGAAGTGTTCGTGCGCGACATCCTCGACAGCGAGGTCCCGGAGGACACACTGTCGACGCCGGAGCGTCCCGGCACGGTCACCCTCCTCACCCCCGCGACCGCATTGGGCACGGAATTCGACGCGGTCGTCGTCGCCGGGGTGCAGGACGGCGTCTGGCCCAACGTACGGCTGCGCGGCGGGCTCCTGCAGACGTGGCGGCTGCCCGGGGCGCTCGCCGCCGCCCGCACCGGTGTGCCCGACGAGCCGCCCGGTGTGCTCGACCGCCGACGGGCGGCCCTGCACGACGAGCTCCGTCTGTTCGTGCGGGCGATCTCGCGCGCCCGCGGCCGACTGCTGATCACGGCGGTCGACGACGACGACCTCACCCCCAGCCCGTTCTTCGGCTTCCTTCCGCCCCCGGAGCCCCAGGAAAGGCATGCGTCCGCGGAGCACCCGCTCACCCTGCGGGGCCTGGTCGCGCGCCACCGGCGCACGCTCACCACGGTGACGGCCGAGCCGCTGCGGCGCGAAGCCGCAGCGCAATTGGCGGTGCTGGCGCGGGAGGGCGTGCCGGGAGCCGACCCCGCCGAGTGGTACGGCGTGCGGCCGGCATCCACGCGGGCTCCGCTGCGCGACCTCGCGACCTCGGGTGCCCGCGTGTCGCCGTCGGCGGTCGAGTCGTTCGAGGAGTGCGGCCTGAACTGGGTGGTCTCGGCCCTCGGCGGCGACACCGTCATGCCCCCGACGGCGGGAATCGGCACGATCGTGCACGAGGCCATGGAGCGCGTGCCCGACGGCGACCTCGAGCGCATGCGGGCGATCGTCGCCGAGCACTGGCCGGAACTCGACTTCGAGACCGAGTGGATCGGACGCAAGGAGCGTCGTCGTGCCGACCTCTTCGTCGACCGGCTGCACACGTATCTCGGCGATGTCGCGCGCGACGGAGGCCGGGTGCTCGGCAGCGAGGTCGAGTTCCGGTTCGCGGTCGATGCCCGGGAGGGCGCGGAAGAGCCGACCGTGCATCCGGTCGACGAGGAGCGGGCACACCGGGCGATCGTGCACGGGTACATCGATCGGGTGGAGTCGTATCCCACCGGTGCGGGTGACCACCCGCACGCGCGAGGACGGGGATGGGAGCGCATGACCGGCGACGCCGAGGGCACGACCGTGGTCGTCGACCTCAAGACGGGCAAGACCGACCCGGAGACCGACGGTGCGGTGCGGGAGCATGTGCAGCTCGCGGCGTACCAGATCGCCGTGCAACAGGGGCTGGTGCCGGGCGCGACCCCGAGGTCGCTCGGCGGCGCGCGACTCGTGATCGTCTCCAAGACCCTGGCGAAGAGCGACTACCGCATCGCCCATCAGCACGCGCTCGACGGCGACGCGCGGCGGCAGTTCCTGCAGCGCGTGGCGGAGGTGGCGCGGGGCATGTCGGCCGCGGGGTTCACGGCCCAGGTCGAGTCGCACTGCGCCGACACGCAGCGCCGCGTGCACCCGTGCCGCATCCACACGGTCCCGGCGGTGAGCTCGTGACCGTGGCGGCGCCCGAGGTGGTGCTCTCGGCGACCGACATCGCCGCGGCGCTCGGCCTGCCCACGCCGACTCCCGCCCAGCAGGAGGTGATCGAGGCCCCGCTCGAGCCGGCGCTCGTGGTGGCCGGGGCGGGCAGCGGCAAGACCGAGACGATGTCGGCGCGCGTGGTGTGGCTCGTGGCGACGGGTCGCGTGCGGCGCGACGAGATCCTCGGGCTGACCTTCACCCGCAAGGCCGCCGGCGAGCTGGCGGAGCGGATCGGTGCGCGTCTCGCGGTCGTCGACGAGTACGGCCGACGGGGACTGCTGCCGCACCTGCCCGCGATCGTCCGCAGCGACGCCCTCGACCGGGTGGCGGAGGCGGCGTCGGGACGGCAGCGCGACCTGGTGCGCGCCACGGTCCTCGACGACCTCGCCCGTCGGTTCGACACGGGTTGGGACCCGGCAGCGCCGCGGACGGCGGAAGACCTGATGATCCGACCGCGCGTGTCGACGTACAACGCGTTCGCGGACGGGATCGTGCGCGAGCATGCGGCCCGGATCGGCCGTGATCCCGATGTCGCCATGCTCAGTCAGGCGGCGTCCTGGATGCTGGCGCGGGAGGTGGTGCTCCGCAGCGACCTGCCGCAGCTGGAGGAGATCGACTACGCGCTCGGCACGGTCATCGACGCGGTGCAGCGCTTGGCCGGTGACGCGCTGGACCACCGGGTCGACCTCGCGCTGGCCGAGCGCATCGCGGTGGAGCAGGCGCGCGCGTTCGAGCCGTACCGGAGCAACGCGGACGTCGAGAAGGCGGCGATCAACCTGCTGAGCCTGCCCACGCTCACCGCCCTGGTGCGCGAGTACATCGCGGAGAAGCAGCGCCGGGGGGTGCTGGACTTCGCGGATCAGGTCGGCGGCGCCTACGACATCGTGGAGTCGGCCCCTGATGTGCGGGCCGAACTGCGCGAGCAGCACCGCGTCGTGCTCCTCGACGAGTACCAGGACACCTCGGTCATCCAGACCCGCTTCCTCGCCGAGCTGTTCCGCGATACGGCCGTCATGGCGGTGGGCGACCCGCATCAGTCGATCTACGGCTGGCGTGGAGCCAGCGCCGACAACCTCTACGCGTTCTCCCGGTCGTTCGCGAGCGCGGGGGCGGTGCGCACGTACAGCCTGATGACGAGCTGGCGCAACGACCGGGGCATCCTCGACATCGCGAACCGGGTGCTGGAGCCGCTGCAGCGCCCCGGACTGGACGTGCCGCCGCTGGAGGCGCGTCCCGGGGCGGGCGACGGCGGCGTGGAGGTGCGCTTCCCGCTCACGGTCGATGAGGAGGCGGCGGCGGTGGCGGACTGGTTCGTGCAGCGCCGCGCCGCACACGACGCGGGGGAGGGGGCGCGGGCCGGATCCCCGCACACGGGCGCGATCCTGTTCCGCTCGAAGCGTCACATGCAGACGTTCGCAGCGGCGCTGGCGGCCCGAGGGGTGCCGCACCGCATCCTCGGGCTGGGCGGCCTGCTCGCCACGCCGGAGGTGGTCGACGTGGTTTCCACGCTGCGGGTCGTGCACGACCCCACCGCCGGTTCGGCCCTCATCCGGCTGCTGACCGGACCGCGTTTCGGGGTGGGAGTCGCCGACATGGCGGCGCTGTACGACCTCGGCCGCACGCTGGCCGAGCGCGACACGACGATGCTCCCGCTCCCGGACGAGGTGCGGGTGCGGCTGCGTTCGTCGCGCGGAGCGGACGAGGCCGTGTCGATCGTGGACGCGGTCGACGTGGTGCGCGCGGTGCGAGACGACTACCGCCTGCTCGAGGCCATCACCCCGGAGGGCCGGGCGCGGATCCGCGCCGCGGGGGAGATGCTGGAGCGGTTGCGCCGCGCGTCGTCGCAACCGATCCCCGAGCTGATCCGTCTGATCGAGTTGGAGCTCCGCCTCGACATCGAGCTCGCCGCCAACGAGACCCGCGGACCGGCGCGGATCGCGGCGACGCAGTTGCGGGCGTTCGCCGACGAGGTCCGTGCGTTCCTCGCCGCCGACGACCGCGGCACGATCGGCAGCCTCCTCGCGTGGCTCGACAAGGCGGAGAGCACGGACGAACTGATGCCGCGCCCCGAGCCGCCGGAGCCGGGCGTGGTGCAGCTGCTCACGATCCACGGGTCCAAGGGGCTCGAATGGGATGCGGTGGCGGTGGTGCGACTCGTGGTGGACGAACTGCCCGGTCGCATCGCCGACACGTCGGGCTGGTTCGGGTTCGGCGTGGTGCCGTTCGAGCTGCGCGGCGATCGTGACGCGCTGCCGAGGTTCACGTGGGACCCGGAGGATGCGGTGGGGGTCGAGACCGATCCGGTCAAGCGGCAGAAGCTCGCGCAGGCCTCGCTGTCGGGCGGCGCCACCCAGGCGAACCCTCAGGGCGGCGCACTCAAGCGCTTCAAGGACGCCTACCGCGAGTACCAGCGCCAGGAGGAGCGGCGCCTGGCGTATGTCGCGATCACCCGCGCCCGGAGCGACCTGCTGCTGACCGGGGCGCACTGGGCGGGGCAGAAGGCGCCGCGCACTCCGAGCCCGTATCTGCTGGAGGCGATCGAGGTGCGGGGCCTCGCGCCGATCGATGGCGTGGACCCCGACGAGAACCCGTACGACGGTCCGGGTGCGACCCTGCACTGGCCGCTCGACCCGCTCGGCGCACGGCGACCCGTGGTGATGCCTGCCGCGGCGGCGGTCGAGGAGGAGCTGCGATCGGGCACCGCGACCCCCACGCCCGAGCTGCAGCGACTGCTGGCGGAACGCGAGGCCCGCCAGCGGGGCACTGCGGCGGACGCTCCGACCCGTGTCCCTGCGTCGCGCTTCAAGGACTACGTCACCGACTACGCGGGAACGCTCGCGTCGATCGTGCGCCCCATGCCGGAGCGTCCCTATCGGCAGACGCGCCTGGGCACGCTGTTCCACGCCTGGGTCGAGCAGCGCTCCGAACTGGTGGGGGTCGGCTCCCGCGTCGATGAGGCGCTGTGGGAGCAGGACGAGGACGAGCCGTTCGCCGACGCCGTGTTCGACGGCGCCGGCCCCGGCGCGGTGGCCGACGCCGCCGAGCTCGCGGTGCTGCAGCGCACGTTCGAGCAGAGCGAGTGGGGGTCGTTGCAGCCCCTGGCGGTCGAGATCGAGATCGACTTCGCGCTCGGTGCGGGCGGGGAAGGGTACGAGGACGAGCGCGGACACATCGTGATCTGCAAACTCGATGCCGTGTACCGCCGCGCGGACCGTGGCGGCCGCCTCGAGATCGTCGACTGGAAGACCGGTCGCGCGCCCCGGACGGCCGAGGAGCGGGAGGAGCGGATGCTGCAGCTCGCGCTGTACCGCCTCGCGTACCACCGGCGCTTCGGGGTGCCGCTCGACGAGATCGACGTGGCGCTGTACTACGTCGCAGACGACCTCGTCATCCGCGGGGACCGGGTCTATTCGGAGGAGGAGCTTTTCCAGCGCTGGAGTGCCGCGCGCGCCGCCCGCTGAGCCTCTTCGGAGTCGTCCCCGTCGTCCGCGCCTCCGTCGTGGCCGCCCGCGGTGGGCGCCGCGTCGACGTCACGCGAGCCGTGCGTTCCCGCGAACCCGGAGCGCACGCCGGAGAGGTCCTCGGTGTCGAGCTCGACCGCGCTGAAGCGCGGGGCGTCGCCCGCCGGAGCCTCGGCGTCGCTCCGCGTCGCACGACTCCACGGCCTGGGCGCGTCCGCTTCTGCCGGAGTGGAGCCGGGCTCCGCGTCGTCCCGCGCCTCGGCGTCCGCGACCCACAGGTCGTCGGGGTTGTAGGCGTCGGTCTGCATGGACGTGTCGACCTCGGGCGCGCGGGCGACCGGGACCCGGTCGAGTGCCTCCATCGCGGAGTCCACGCCGCTGCGGCGCTCGGCGGTCGCGATCCCGCGGTCGTTCAGGCCCTCCGCGAGAGCGGTGAGAAGTGCGGCGGCGTCGTCGACGATGTCGGGGCGGTGCAGCGCGTCGCCGTGAACGAGCCAGCGCGCGAACTCGAGCTCGGCGAGCAGCCGGGCACGGGCGTCGAGCCCGGCGTCGGGGCCACGGTCGACGGTGCGGGCATAGGCGGCCTGCACATCGGTGGCGGCATCCGGCGCGGCCGACAGCCAGGAGAGGTCGACCGCGGGGTCGCCCACCGCGAGCCCGTGCCAGCCCACGAGCCCGGTGACCCGGGGGCCCTCGTGCGGGTCGTCGTCGAACAGGAAGGAGGTCGCCTGCACCCCGCCGAGGACGACGGTGGACTCGAAGCGCCACAGCTCGTCGTCCGCGATCGCGTCGCGCCAGCGCACGGTGAGCCGCGCGGGGACGCGGCCGGTGGCGGCGGCGGTGTCGACGAGTCGTTCGAGCTCGGCGCGGCTCTCGTCGGCGCTGCGCGTGGGGAGCCCCGCGCCGCGGACGACGGAGGTGGGCATGCCGTGCACGGCGGCGATCGCGGCGCCCATCGACTCGGCGGCACCGCGGCCGGCGGGCACCATCGGCGCCTCGATCTGGAAGCCGGGCAACAGCTCGGTCACCAGTGCGCGTCCGTCACCCAGGCGTGTCTCGCCCACGTACGCCGGGGCGCGGAAGGGCAGCATGGCGCGGGCGCCGTCGGTGAGCGCGCGCAACGCGATGGCTTCGGCCGCGAGCTCGCGCGCCGCATCGTCGTCGTCGGCCACGCGGATCGCCAGTTCCCTGCCGTCGGCGAGAGAGGCGACGGCGGAGTCGAAGCGGCCGTCGCCGTCGGCGGTGAGCGCTCGGGTGCCCGTGACCTCAGCGCCGGGAAGTGCGGCCGTCACCGCCGCGGCTAGAGTGAATGGAGAGCGTCCCATGCCCCCAGGGTAGGTCGGCTCAGGGGCGGTCCCGCCTCCGCCACGCCCGTGAAAGGGGGAGTCGATGAGCATTCCGCGTCCGTTCTTCGACCGCGCAGCGGAGCTCCGTGAGGAGCCCGGCGTGATCGACCGTCTGTGCGACGATCCCCGGTCACGGGTGATCGTGGTGCGCGAGGGCCGCGTGCGCGTGCTCGACTCCGCCCTCGTCCGCGTCGCTCCCGACGCCGTGGGGGAGGCGACCTGGGCGCTGCTCGGCCGCGACGCCGACGGCGCGGTGCTGCTCCTGGCCGCCGCGCCGCCGGAGACCGACGCCCTCGACGCCGCTCCGGACGAGATCTGGCTCGGGCTGCGCGACCTGGGGGGCCGCATCGACGCCGGGGAGTCGGAGGTGCTGGTGGGAGCCGTCGCGCTCGCCGGCTGGTTGCGCGACGCGCCGTTCTGCCCGACCTGCGGCGGCGGTACCGAGCTGCGTCAGGCCGGCTGGTCGCGCCGCTGCCTGGTGTGCGGGCGCGAGCACTTCCCCCGGACGGATCCCGCGGTGATCGTCGCGGTCGAGAGCGCCGACGGTGAACGGCTGCTGCTCGGGGCAAACGCCAACTGGGGCGGCCGCATGTACTCGTGCTTCGCGGGCTTCACGGAGGCGGGCGAGTCGCTCGAGTCCACGGTGCACCGGGAGATCGAGGAGGAGTCGGGGGTGCGTCTCTCCGACGTGCGGTACGTCTCCTCGCAGGCGTGGCCGTTCCCCCGCTCGCTCATGGTCGGATTCCGGGCCGTCGTCGAGGACGAGGCGGCCGCCCGCGCGGACGGCGAGGAGATCATCGACGTGCGCTGGTTCACGCGCGACGAGATCGGTTCCGCGCTCGCGGGGGAGGGGCCGGTCGGTCTCCCCGGCCCCGCGTCGATCGCGCGCGCCCTGATCGTGCAGTGGTACGAGGAGCGCGCGTGAGCGCACTCGACGCCCTGGACGAGCGGCAGCGGGCAGCGGCCTCCGTCCTGCGGGGCCCCGTCGCCGTGCTCGCGGGGGCCGGGACGGGCAAGACCCGTGTGATCACGCACCGCATCGCCCACGGCGTCGACACCGGCGCGTACTCGCCGTCGCGCGTGATGGCGGTGACGTTCACGGCGAAGGCGGCCGGCGAGCTGCGCGGACGCCTTCGTGCCCTGGGCGTGGAGGGCGTCGCTGCTCGCACGTTCCATGCGGCGGCGCTCGCGCAGTTGAACTTCTTCTGGCCCACGCTGGCTGGCTCGCCCGCGCCGTCGATCATCGACAACAAGGTGCGCATGCTCGGGCAGGCGGCCGACGCGCTGCGCCTGCGACCGAGCACGGCGACCCTGCGCGACATCGCCTCCGAGATCGAGTGGCGCAAGGTGTCGATGCTGTCGATCGACCGGTACGCGGAGCTCGGCCGACCCGTCAGCGGGATCGACGCGGGACAGCTCGTCGAGCTGATGCGCGGCTACGAGGCGCTGAAGGACGAGCGGCATCAGCTCGACTTCGAGGATGTGCTGCTCGCGTGCGCCGGGATGCTCGAGGCGGAGCCGCGGGTCGCGGCCTCGGTGCACGAGCAGTACCGCCACTTCACGGTCGACGAGTTCCAGGACGTCTCCCCGTTGCAGAACCGACTGCTCGAGCTGTGGCTGGGCGACCGCCGCGATATCTGCGTGGTGGGCGACGCAAGCCAGACGATCTACTCCTTCGCGGGCGCCGAGCAGCGGTTCCTGCTCGAGTTCGAGCGCCGCCACCCGGATGCCACGGTTGTGCGACTGGAGACCAACTACCGGTCGCAGGAGCCCATCCTGACGGCGGCCAATGCGTTGATGCGGGGTCGACCCGGCGCACTCGAGCTCGTCCCGGCCCGCGAGCAGTTCACTGCGGATGCCCCGACCGTCACGGCGTACGACTCGGAGTCCGACGAGGCGGCGGGCATCGCGGCCGGTGTCGCTGCCCGGATCGCGGCCGGAGCCTCGCCCGCCGAGATCGCGGTGCTGTACCGCGCCCACGCCCAGTCGGCCGTGCTGCAGCAGGCGCTCGCCGCGGAGGGTATCGCCACCTCGGTGCTCGGCGGCACCCGGTTCTTCGCGATGCCGGAGGTGCGGCAGGCGATCCTCGCACTGCGGGCCGCGGCCGTGGCCCCGACCGAGCATGGCTTCCTGCCCGGTGTCCGCCGCGTGCTGAAGGAGCTGGGTCTGACGCAGGAGCCGCCCGCCGCGGGTGGTGCGCAGCGCGACGGCTGGGAGGCGCGCCGGGCGATCCTGCGCCTGGCGGAGGAGGCGGGACCGGACGAAACGCTGCGGTCGTTCAGTGACGCGCTGATGGCGCGGGCGAAGGACCAGCACGAGCCGACGCTGCGCACCGTGACCCTGTCCACGCTGCATGCGGCGAAGGGCCTCGAGTGGCCGCACGTGTACCTCGCGGGCTGGGCGGAGGGCGCGCTGCCGATCTCCTACGCCACGACGTTCGAGGCGATCGACGAGGAGAGGCGGCTGGCGTATGTGGGCGTCACGCGGGCCGCGCGAACGCTGGAGATCTCCTGGTCGCGATCGGCAGGTCGAGGGGAGCGGGCACCGTCGCGGTTCCTGGCCGAGATGGGGACGACGGCTCGCGGCACAGGCATTCTGCGCGAAACGACACCGAACGCCACACGCGCCGCCCGTCGGCGCTGACCCGCACGAGCCGGGCGGGGTCGGACGAGGCGAGCAGGACGGCCGTGAGTCGAGCGGCTTCGCCGACTCGCGACGCGGGGATGCGCCCGGGGTCGCGCCCGATCAGCTGACTGTGCACGAGGGGCCACGCGGGGTCGCGCTCGGTGTCCTCGATGTCGCGGCAGCTGAGACAGGGCGTCTCGCCAGGAATCACCAGCGGTCCCACGGTCACGCGTCCGGGCTCGAAGGCCAGGGGCAGGTGCGGGCGGTCCTCGCGCAGGTGCACGGCGAACTGCACGGCCGCTGCCGCTCCCGGTACCAGCACGACCGCGACGGCATCCGCCTGATCCGGAGCGCCCGCCGGAACGCCTTCGTCGGCCAGGGCCTCCCGCAGTCGTCCTTCGGCCCGCGGATCCGTGAGACCGAGGCTGCTCGTCCAGACGGCCCGGAGGGGGGACGGGTCGTCGGTGAGTGCGGGGTCGACGAGGGCGAGCAGCCGTCGGGCGTCGTCCCAGGGGGCGCCCGCCGCATGGGCGATCACGTCGAACGCGCTGCGCCGGAATCCGCGGCGCATACGGCTGAGGAGCGGCTCCACCCAGGACTGCTCCGCGGGAAGGCGGAGGGTCCCGTCGTCGCCGAGTTGCAGCGTGGTGGCGTCGCGCCACAGCAGCGGTCGCGCCGGGTCGAGGCGGGTGAGGGTGGGCGGGGTGAGTGGCATCCGTCCGATTCTCGTGCGGACCGTCCGTGCGCGGAGAGCACGCGTGCGCATCGGTGGACAACTCGGGCGGGTGCCCGCGCTCGGGGAGGAGGAGTGCCGCGACGGTCGCGCCACGGCGGGCGGGCTCAGACCGGGCGGTCGCCCTCCGGTGCCGCATCGCCGTCCTGATCGCGGTCGTCGCGCTCCTCCGTGCCGTCGGCGGAGGTCGAGTCGCGCCCCTCCTCCTCGCCGGAGAAGTCGTCGCCGTCGAGCAGACGGGCGAGCGCCTCATCGAACTCGTCGGCCACGGGCTGCTCGCCGCGCTCGGCGGCCTGGAGCCGCGCGATGAGAGCCGTGGGGTCGTCGATGTCCTCGGCGCTCGGCATGAGGTCGGGGTAGTCCCACAGGGAGTCGCGCGCGGCCACGCCGACCGCGTCGGTCACGGCCTGCCACATCGCCGAGGCCTCCCTCATCCGCCGGGGGCGGAGCTTCAGCCCGACCAGGGCGCCGAGGGCGTCCTCCGCCGGGCCGCCGACCGCGCGGCGACGTCGCGCGGCCTCCGCGATCCGCGCGCCGTCCGGCAGCCGGGAGGTCGCCTGCGCGGTGACCACGTCGACCCATCCGTCGATCGTCGCGATGAGGTTCTCCAGCCGCGCGAGCGCCTCGCGCTGGGCCTCGGTCTGGGTGGGCAGCAGCGCGCCGCCCTCGATCGCGGCGCGCAGCTCCTCCGGGTCGGAGGGGTCGAGCCGGCTCGCCACGTCCTCCAGGGCGTCGACGTCCACCGTCACGCCGCGGGCGAAGTCGGTGATCTGCGCCATCACGTGCAGGTGCAGCCACTTGGCGTGCCGGTACAGCCGGGCGTACGCCAGCTCCCTCGTCGCGAGGTACAGCGCGATCTGGTCCTCCGGGATCTCCAGGCCCTCGCCGAACGCGGTCAGGTTCTGCGGGATCACGGCCGCGGTGCCGGCGGGGAGCACCGGGATCCCCACGTCACCGCCCGAGACGACCTCGAGCGACAGGTTGCCCAGCACCTGACCGAACTGCGCGGCGAACACCGAGCCGCCGAGTCCGCGCATCAGCCGCCCCGCGCCCTGCACCACGCCGCGCATCTCCTCCGGCACCTGCGTGTCCAGGGCCGAGGTCAGCGCGTCGGCGATGCTGGTCGACACGGGGCCGGCGATTTCCTTCCACACCGGCAACGTCTTCTCGACCCACTCGCCGCGGGTCATGGCGGTGGGCGCCTCGGCGAGCTCGGAGATCGTGGTCGCCTCGCCGAGCCAGAGGGTGGCGAGCGCGAAGGAGTCCGCGATCGAGGTGCGCGAGCCGTCGGAGATGCCCTGGCCCTCGCGGTTGGCGATGTGCAGCGCCTGCCGCAGGGCGTTCTCCCACGGGTCGCCGCCGAACGCACCCTGGAGCTGCGCCATGATCGTCTGCATCATCGCGGGGTCGAGCGTGAACCCGTCCATGCCCTGGAAGGCGTCCCGCAGCGCTTCCGGGTCGATGTCGCCGCCGCCCTGATTCGAGAGCATCCGGCGCAGGAACTCCTGGAAGTCCTCCGGGTTCGGGTCGTTGTCTGCCATGTCGCTCGCCCTCTCAGCACGTCTGTAGCCGTGGCATCTACGCTAGTCACAGGTTTCAGTGCGTGACCCCGGTGCGGGCAGATCGCTGTACGCCGCTCGCGAACGACGGAGGAATGCTGTGGAACGACCGCGCGCAGGAAAGCTCGGACTCGGTGTCTGGGCGCTGATCGTCGCGCTCGCCGCCCTGGCGGTGCTCACCTTCCTGCCGTCGCCGTACGTGATCCAGCGTCCCGGTCCCGTGTACGACACCCTCGGCACCGCCAAGAACGCCGACGGCGAGCAGGTGCCGCTGATCAGCGTGGAGGGTGCGGAGACGTACGAGACGGGTGGCACGCTCGACCTCACGACGGTGCAGGTGGTCGGCAACCGCGAGCGCACGCCCAGCTGGTTCGAGCTCGCGCTGGCCTGGCTCGACTCCTCGCGGGCGGTCGTCCCGCTCGACTCCGTGTTCCCGGAGGGGGTGACCACGGAGCAGCGCGACGAGCGCAACGCGACGCTCATGGTCGACTCGCAGCATGAGGCCACGGCTGCAGCGCTCAACGAGCTCGGCTACGACACCGGCGCGCAGGTGGTCGTCGTGGACGCGGTCGAGGACTCGCCGGCCGACGGACTGCTGGAACCCGACGATGTGATCACCGCGGTCGACGGCACGCCCGTCACCTCGGCGACCCGGTTGCGCGAGGCGATCCAGGATGCGGGTGGCGACCCCGTCGCCCTCACCGTGCAGCGCGATGGCGCGGAGCAGGTGGTGGAGGTGACGCCCGAGAAGCACGAGGAGGGCGGGACCACGACCTGGCTGGTCGGCATCACCCTGCGCACCGACTACGACTTCGAGATCGACGTGACCATCCAGCTCGACAACGTGGGCGGCCCGAGTGCCGGCATGATGTTTGCGCTGGGCATCATCGACACGCTCACGCCCGGCGAGCTCAACGGCGGCAAGGACGTCGCGGGAACGGGCACGATCGACGCGGAGGGCGACGTCGGCCCCATCGGCGGCATCCGGCAGAAGCTCTACGGTGCGCGCGACGCGGGTGCCGACTACTTCCTGGCGCCGGCGTCGAACTGCGACGAGGTGGTCGGGCACGTGCCCGATGGCCTGCAGGTGATCCGGACGGCGACGCTGGAGGAGTCGCTGGCGGCGTTGGACGTCATCGCGGACGGCGGGGACACGAGCGGACTCCCGACGTGCGAGATCCCGGCCACCTGAGCCGGGTGGCCTTCCGCGCCGTGACGTCGCCGTGACCGGCGTGACAGCCTGCGCACAGCCGCCCGTGCCTAGGATGGAGGGGTGACCTCGACCTCAGCCCCGAACCCGGCCACGCCACGAACCTCTCGACGAATCCTCGGCATCTCGCTGGTGATCATCGCCGCGCTGATCGCGGCGTTCTTCGTCTTCGCTTCGCTCTACACCGAATTCCTCTGGTTCGACCAGGTCGGGTTCACCGGCGTGCTGACCACGCAGTGGATCGCGACGGCGGTGATGTTCGTCGTCGGCTTCCTCGGCATGGCGGTCCCGCTGTTCGTCGTCATCCAGCTGGCCTACCGTCTGCGCCCGGTCTACGTGCGTCTGAGCTCGCAGCTCGACCGCTATCAGGAGGTCATCGAGCCGCTGCGCCGCCTGGCCATGTGGGGCATGCCCATCTTCTTCGGACTGTTCGCGGGCTTCGCGGCGGCGGGCAACTGGAAGACGGTGTGGCTCTGGGCGAACGGTGTCGCCACCGACACGGTCGACCCGCAGTTCGGCGTCGACACGGGCTTCTACATGTTCGCGATGCCGTTCTACTCGATCCTGCTCGCGTTCGTGTCGGCCGTGCTGCTGCTGTGCTTGCTGGTCACCGCGCTCGTGTCGTACCTGTACGGCTCCGTGCGCATCGGCCAGGGCGAGCTGCGCATCTCCAAGCCGGCGCGCATCCAGCTCGCCGTGATCGCCGGTCTCTATCTCCTGGTGCAGGCCGCGAGCCTCTGGCTCGACCGCTTCAAGACCCTCGTCACGCCGGACGACCGCATCACGGGTGCCGCGTACACCGGTGTGAACGCGACGATCCCCGGCCTGGCGATCCTCGCGATCATCGCCGCCGTGGTCGCGATCCTCTTCTTCGTCACGGCCGTCATCGGGCGCTGGCGGTTCCCGCTCGCCGCGACGGCGCTGCTCATCGTGGCCTCGCTGGTCGTGGGCGTCGGCTACCCCTGGGTGGTCACCACCTTCCAGGTGAAGCCGAACCAGAACGCGTACCAGGCGGAGTACTACCAGCGGAACATCGACGGCACGAAGGAGGCCTACGGGGTCGCGAACCTCGAGACCACCGCCTTCGAGGCCGAGACCGACGCGGCGGCCGGCCAGCTGCGGGCCGACGCCGAGACCACGGCGTCGATCCGCATCATGGACCCGAAGGTCATCCCGCCGACCGTGCGTCAGCTCGAGCAGTACCGCGGCTACTACCAGTTCCAGACCACGATGGACGTCGACCGCTATGAGATCGACGGCGTCATGCAGGACACGGTGGTCTCGGTGCGCGACCTCGATATGTCGGGCCTCGGTGACGGCGACAACTGGAACAACCGCGTCGCGGTCTACACCCACGGCTACGGCCTCGTGGCCGCGGCGGGCAACCAGCGCACGAGCGACGGTGAGCCGGTGTTCCTCGAGCGCGGCATCCCGAGCTCGGGCTTCCTGACCGACCGCGAGAACTTCGAGCCGCGCGTCTACTTCGGCGAGAACTCCCCGGAGTACTCCATCGTCGGCGCCCCGGAGGGCTCCGAGCCGGCGGAGATCGACTACCCGCGCGGCAAGGACGGCTCGAGCGAGACGAAGACGACCTTCGACGGCGACGGCGGTCCGAAGATCGGCGACACGTTCACGAAGCTGCTCTACGCGCTGAAGTTCCAGTCGGAGCAGATCCTGTTCTCGAACCTGGTGAACGACGAGTCGCAGATCCTGTACGACCGCGACCCGAAGACGCGCGTGCAGAAGGTCGCCCCGTACCTCGAGCTCGACAGCGACCCGTACCCGAGCGTCGTGGACGGTCGCATCGTCTGGATCGTGGATGGCTACACCACCAGCTCCACGTACCCCTACTCGACGAGCGTGAGCCTGTCCGACGCGATCGCCGACTCGAACGTCACCTCGCCCTCGCTCGCGATCGACGACATCAACTACATCCGCAACTCGGTCAAGGCCACCGTCGACGCCTACGACGGCTCGGTCACGCTCTACGCGTGGGACGAGGAGGACCCGGTGCTGCAGACGTGGCAGAAGGTGTACCCGTCGACGCTCAAGCCGATCAGCGACATGTCGGGCGAGCTCATGAGCCACGTGCGCTACCCGACCGACCTGTTCAAGGTGCAGCGCGACATCCTCGGCATTTACCACGTCGACAAGGCCGGCTCGTTCGCGCAGCAGGACAACCGCTGGCAGACGCCGAACGACCCGCGCAGCGAGGCGATGCTGCAGCCGCCGTACTACCTGACGATGCAGATGCCCGGTCAGGACCAGCCCCGGTTCTCGATGTTCTCGACCTTCATCCCGGCGTCGCAGGGCGCGGGAGGCAGCCGAGACGTGCTGATGGGCTACCTCGCGGTGGACTCGGACGCCGGGTCGGAGAAGGGCGTGAAGGCCGACGGGTACGGGCAGTTGCGCATGCTCGAGATCGACACCGACACCACGGTGCCCGGCCCCGGTCAGGTGCAGAACACCTACAACTCGGACACCGCCGTGGTGCCCCAGCTGAACCTCCTCCAGCAGGGGGAGTCCGAGGTGATCTACGGCAACCTGCTCACGCTGCCCGTCGGCGGCGGTCTGCTCTACGTGCAGCCGGTGTACGTGCAGTCGTCGGAGGGCACGCAGCTGCCGCGTCTGCAGAAGGTGCTGGTCGCGTTCGGCGACCGGGTCGCGTTCGAGAACACGCTCACCGAGGCGCTCGACACGCTGTTCGGCGGTGACTCCGGTGCGACCGGCGGTGATGACGAGGTCGAGCCGACGGATCCGGGCACCGATCCGGGCACGACGGATCCGGACACGGGGGAGACCCCGACCGAGCCGACCGCGCCGACGGACGCCCAGGCCGACGCGCTGGCTGCCGCGCAGCAGGCCCTGCTCGACCGGCAGGCCGCGCTGGCCGAGGGTGACCTCGAGAAGTTCGGTGAGGCCGACAAGCGCCTCACGGCGGCCGTCGAGAAGCTCCTGGAGCTGGAGGGCGCCGCGGGGCAGTGATCCTGCGAGGCTGAGACGAATGGGCGTCCCTGCGGGGGCGCCCATTCGCGTATCCGCCGGACGGACAGAGGGCGGGCGGGGCCAGCGCGCGCAGGGAAAGGCGAAGGCCCCTGATCGGATTTCTCCTGATCAGGGGCCTTCTCTTGTTGCGGGGACAGGATTTGAACCTGCGACCTCCGGGTTATGAGCCCGGCGAGCTACCGAACTGCTCCACCCCGCGGCACAAGAAGTAACTTATCACGGATTCCGAGGGTCGTCGAATCGAGCGCGGGAGTCCCGGGGTGCGAGAGGATGGGGCCATGTCCGAGACCGCCGTCGCCGTCGCCGTGTGCCAGTTCGCCCCGACCGCCTCCCGCGAGGACAACCGCGACACGATTGCGGCGCTCACCGCCGAGGCGGCGGCGCGTGGCGCGAAGCTCGTCGTGTTCCCGGAGTACGCGAGCTACTTCGTCGACCCGCTCGACGAGAGTCTCGCCACGCACGCGGAGACACTCGACGGCGACTTCGTGTCCACGCTCACCGCTCTCGCGGGGGAGTACGCGGTCGTGATCGTCGCCGGGCTCGTGGAGCGGGCGTCCACCGAGGGGCACGTGCGCAACGCCGTCGTGGCCGTGGACGGGAGCGGCGTGCTCGCGGTCTACCGGAAGCAGCACCTGTACGACGCCTTCGGTCAGACCGAGTCCGACTGGATCGAGGCCGGCGAACTGACGGAGCCCGCGGTGTTCGAGGTCGCGGGGCTGCGCTTCGGGCTGCTCACGTGTTACGACCTCCGGTTCCCCGAGGTCGCCCGGCTCCTGGCGGTCGCGGGCGTCGACGCACTGGTCGTCCCGGCGGAGTGGGTGCGCGGTCCGCTCAAGGAGCATCACTGGACGACGCTGCTCGCGGCGCGGGCGATCGAGAACACGGTCTATGCGGTGGCGGCCGATCACCCGGCACCGATCGGGGTCGGGCATTCGCAGATCGTGGATCCGCAGGGGGTCGTCCTGGCCGGAGTGGGCAGCGCGCCCGGCATGGCGGTCGGCGTGGTGGAGCGCTCGGCCGTCGAGCGGGTGCGGCAGGTGAACCCGGCGCTGCGCCTGCGCCGCTACGACGTCGTGCCGCGCTGAGGACGCGCGTCAGGCGGAGGCGAGGCGGCGGGCGGCCTCCTCGAGCACCTCGGTGCGTTTGCAGGCGGCGAAACGCACGAGTCCGGCGTAGTCGGCCCGATGCTCGGCCGACACGAAGGCCGTGAGAGGAATCGCGACGACGCCCGCCCGCTCCGGGAGGGTGCGGCAGAACGCCGCGGCATCCGACCCGCCGAGTGTGCTGGCGTCGGCCACCGTGAAGTACCCGCCCCGGGGCGCGTGCACCACGAAGCCCGCGGCGCGCAGGCCGTCCCCGAGGATCTCGTGCTTGTGGGCCAGCGTGGTGGTGGCGTCGCGGAAGAACGCGTCGTCGAGGCGGAGTCCCCGTGCCACAGCCGGCTGGAACGGTGAGCCGTTCACATACGTGAGGTATTGCTTCACGGTCAGGACGGCGGTGATGAGCGCCGCAGGTCCGTGCACCCAGCCGATCTTCCATCCCGTGGCCGAGAAGGTCTTGCCCGCGGACGAGATGGTCAGCGTGCGCTCGGCCGCGCCGGGCAGGGTCGCGATCGGCGTGTGCGGGCCGTCGAAGGTCAGATGCTCGTACACCTCGTCGGTGACGATGACGGCGTCGTGGAGCTCAGCCAGCCGGACGATCTCGGCCAGCACCTCGGGGCCGAACACCGCTCCGGTCGGATTGTGAGGGTCGTTGACGAGGATGAGGCGCGTGCGGTCGGTGACGGTCGCGGCGAGCTGTGCGAGATCGGGCTGGAAGTCCGGCGCGCGCAGGGGGACGGTCCGCAGCCGGGCCCCGGCCAGGGCGACCGCTGCGGCGTAGGAGTCGTAGTACGGCTCGAACACCACGACCTCGTCGTCGGGGCCGTCGATCAGTGCCAAGAGCGTCGCGGTGAGCGCCTCGGTCGCGCCTGCTGTGACGATGACCTCGGTGTCCGGGTCGACCTCGAGACCGTAGAACCGCCGCTGGTGCTCGGAGATCGCGGTGAGCAGGTCGGGGAGGCCTCGTCCCGGCGGGTACTGATTGGCGCCGGAGGCGATCGCTGCCCTCGCTGCCTCGAGCACCTCCGCGGGCCCGTCCTCGTCGGGGAAGCCCTGGCCGAGGTTGATCGCGCCGGTTCTGGCCGCCGCGGCGGACATCTCTGCGAAGATGGTGGGCGCGACGGTCCCGTCTGCGGACAGCAGGCCCGCACCGGCCGCCGTGCGCTGCCATGCGCCAGGTATGACACTCATGAAGAACAGGCTAAGGCCATAGCCGAAACTCACGCTCGACATACGAAACGCACAGGCACACGCGCCATCCTGAAGGGGCGTCGAAGGAGCAGACACCATGAACGAAGACAACCCCCAGGACCACACCGCACCCGCGTCGAACGATGCCGTGCCCACCCCGCCCGTCCCGCCGATCCCGTCCGGCGACGGGCACTCGACCGCCGCCGGCCCGACCGCACCGAACGCGAACCACACGTCGGGGCCCGCGCCCGCGCAGGGACACGAGGTGCCGTCGACGTTCGCGTCGCACGCCCCGGTCGCCCCGATCGTCGCGCCGGTTCCGCACGGTCTCGCTGCGCCGGGCTCGACCCCGAACGCTCCGGGCGCCGCATTCGGCGTCCCGGCCACCGCACCCTCCGGCGCCCACGCGCCGTCCGACGGCAACGCCGCCGCGGCGGCGAAGGAGAAGTCCCGCGGAGGAACGCGCATCGCCGCGTTCGTCGTGGCGGCCGCCCTCGTGGGAGGTGTCGCCGGGTTCGGCGGCGGTGCGCTTCTCACGGGCCTGCAGGATCGCCCGTCGTCCGGCACCGCGCAGGGCCCGCAGACCGTCACCGTGAACAACCCCGGATCGGTCAACGAGACCACGGCCGTCGCCACCGCCGCCCTCCCCTCCGTCGTCACGATCGAGGTCGCGGGATCGCAGGAGGCCGGCAGCGGCTCCGGTGTGATCATCAGCAAGGACGGCTACGTGCTCACCAACACGCACGTCGTGACGCTCGGCGGTGCCGTGGCCGACCCGACCATCCGGGTGACCGCATCGGACGGCCGCATCTACGACGCCACCGTCGTGGGCACCGACCCGATCTACGACCTCGCGGTCATCAAGCTCACCGACGCGGAGGACCTCACCCCGATCGAGTTCGCCGACTCGTCGAAGCTCAACGTCGGAGACACCGCGGTCGCGCTCGGCGCCCCGCTCGGCCTGGCGAACTCGGTCACGACCGGTATCGTGAGCGCGCTGAACCGCAGCATCCAGATCGCCTCGTCGGCGCTGCCGGACTCCTCGTCCGAGGATGCGCCGGAGCAGCAGTCGCCGCAGGAGGGCCAGGGCCCGTTCCAGTTCGACATCCCGGGCAGCGGCGGCCAGCAGACGACGGACTCCATCTCGGTGGCCGTGATCCAGACGGACGCCGCGATCAACCACGGCAACTCCGGCGGTGCGCTCGTCAACAGCAAGGGCGAGCTGATCGGGATCAACGTCGCGATCGCCAGCTCGGGCAACTCCGAGGACTCGGGATCGATCGGCATCGGCTTCGCGATCCCCTCGAACATCGCCAAGCGCGTGTCCGAGGAGATCATCGCCGACGGTGCCGCCACGCACGGGCTGCTCGGCGCCTCGGTCCGCGACGCCTCGGGTGTTGAGGGAGCCACGGTGTCCGGGGCGTACATCGCCGACGTCACGCCCGGGGGCGCCGCGGCGGACGCCGGTCTGAAGGCCGATGACGTGGTCACCGAGTTCAACGGCGTCCCCATCACGGGCGCCACCGACCTCACCGCGCAGGTGCGCGCGGCGGCTGCGGGCAGCAAGGCCACCGTCACGTACGTGCGCGGCGGCAAGGACTACGACGTCGACCTGACGCTCGGGACGCTCGCCGGCTGAGGCACCCTGCTCCGGACGGAGGGACGCCACCTCGCGCGATAGGCTCGCGGGGTGGCGTCCTTCTCTTTCGGCACCGGCAATGCGGCCAAGTTGCTCCGCATCCCGCTGTACGCCCTCGGACGCCTCGGCACACTGCTCGTCCCCCGGGGCCGGCGCTGGGTCTTCGGCTGCGGCGCCGGGATCGGCGACGGAGCTCTTGCGCTCCAACGTCACGCCGCCGCTCTCGGTCACGACACGCTCTGGCTCACGGCCGACGACCGCGAGGCGCGCGACGCCGCTGCGCTGGGCATCCGCACCGTTCCCCGCTCGGGGCTGCGCGGCTGGTGGGCGACCGCGCGGGCCGGAGTCGTTGTGGTCACGCACGGACTCGGTGATGTGAACCGGTACGCGAACGGCGGTGCGTTCGTGGTGCAGCTGTGGCACGGCATCCCGCTCAAGCGCATCGGGCTCGACTCGCCCGCGACGACACAGGTTCCGCCGGTTCCGGGTGCCCCGCTGCTGCGGCGCCTCATCGGGGTGCTCTACCGCGCAACGGCGCAGCGCATCCGTGTGCTGCCCGCGGCGTCCGACCGGGCCCGCGGGCGCCTGGAGTCGGCATTCGGACTGGGCGACGACCGGGTCGTGGTGACCGGCGAGCCGCGCGTGGACGTGCTGTCCGCCGGCACCGAGGCGGAACGCCGCGCGGCGGCGCGCGCCGTGCTGGTCGGTGCCGCGGGGGAGTTGCCGCCCGCCGCGCGGGTGCTGCTGTATGCGCCGACGTGGCGTGACGGCGCTCCCGATCCGTCCGTCCCGACCGCTCAAGAGTGGATCGAGGTCGTGCGGCTGCTGGAGCGCCACGATGCTGTGCTCCTGGTGCGTTCGCACCCCCTGGGCGCCGGCTCCTACGCGCCGCCCCTGCCGACCGCCAGGGTCCGGATGCTGCCGAGCGCGGTGCTCCCCGATGTGACACCGGCTCTCGCCGCGGTCGACGTGCTGGTCACGGATTACTCGTCGCTGGCGTACGACGTCGGACTGCTGCGCATGCCGGTCGCGTTCCTGGCGCCCGACGCGGAGGAGTACGCCCGCACCCGGGGCTTCTATGGACGCTACGCGGATGTCGCCACGACCGGTGCGGCCGAGGGATGGCAGGCGCTGCTGTCGGAGCTCGACGCGCTCCTGGGGGATCCCGCCGCCTTCGCCGATGCCGCGACGCGGTCCGCTACGCTCAGCGCGGAGATGCACGCGTTCCGCGACGGGGAGAACACCCGTCGCGTCTACCGGGCGATCCGCTCGCGGGGTGTGCCCGCGCCGAAGGGAGCAGCATGACGACGGCCCGCATCGATGTCGAGGCGGAGGCGCTGATCATCGCCGGGCCCGGCCAGCGACCCGGTATCGCCGAGCTCGCAGGACCGCGGGCGGGGGTGTCCGCCCGCCTGACCGGGGGCGGCAAGACGTGGAAGGCGACGTTCCCGCTGCAGGCGTCGCGGTGGGGCGGGCCCGAGCTGCCGCTGCCGTCGGGCGAGTACGCGCTGTCGATCGAGGGCGTGGATGTGACGGAACTCCGCATCGCTCCCGTCGTCCTGCGCGGCGTGCGGATCGCGGTCGACGGCGCCACGGTGCGCATCGCGGCGCCGATCGATCCGGTGTACGACACCCCGGAGGGGCGATCGACGCTCGAGGAGCGCTACGTGTCGCAGGCCGGCGGCACCGAGAACGCGGTGTTCTTCGAGAGCTTCTACGGCCGCAGCGTCGGCTGCAACCCGCGGGCCATCGACCGCGAGCTCGCGCAGCGGGCACCGGAGGTGCGGCGCTACTGGAGCGTGGTCGATCTGTCGGTCGCCGTGCCCGATGGTGCGATCGCGGTGGTGGAGGGCAGCCCGGAGTGGTGGCGTGCCCGCGGTGCCGCACGTCTGCTGATCGTGAACGACTGGCTGCGCCGACGGTTCGCGCGCAAGCCGGGACAGAAGGTGCTGCAGACGTGGCACGGCACCCCGCTCAAGCGGCTCGCCCTGCACCGCCCCGGCTTCGACCCGCGCCGTATGGCGGCCGTGGTGAAGGAATCGCGGCGGTGGGACGTGCTGCTGGCGCAGAACACCTACGCCGAGCGCATCCTCCGCAAGGCCTACGCGTTCTTCGGTCGTCCGATCTGGGTCGACGGCTACCCCCGCAACGACGCGCTGATCACGGGCAACCCTGCGGCGGTGCGTGCGGCGCTCGGCATCGGCGACGAGGAGCGCGTGCTGCTGTACGCGCCCACCTGGCGTGACGACCGCGCGGAGATGGTCGACTTCGTCGACCCCGAGCTCCTCGCCCGTCAGGCGAACGCGGTGGTGCTCGTCCGCGGGCACTCCCGCACGCTCGAGCAGGGGAGGGACAGGGCAGGGGCCCGTGTGATCGATGTCACGGGCTACCCGGAGACATCCCAGTTGCTGCTTGCCGCCGACGCCCTCGTCACCGACTACTCGTCCGTGATGTTCGACTTCAGCGTGACCGGCAAGCCGCTCTACTTCCTGGTCCCCGACCTCGACCACTACCGCGGGCAGCTGCGCGGGTTCTACTTCGACCTCGCCGAGCGGGCTCCCGGTCCGCTGGTGCGCACGCAGGACGAGCTGGTGGCTGCGCTCGACGATCCCGAGCACGAGCAGAGGTACGCGGAGCGCTATGCGGCGTGGCGTCGGCAGTTCAACACGCGCGACGACGGGCACGCGGCGCGACGGGTCGTCGACCGCATCCTCGACCTGGGGTTCGTGACCCGCTGATCACCCCGCAGGTCAGGGCAGCGGCGTGTTGCGGCTGCCCAGGCGCGAGGCGTCCACCGTGTCTCTGGCACCGCGCAGCACGCCGGTCAGGAACCCGAGCCCCCAGGACAGGTGCATGGTGGGCAGCACCGCGAGAGTCCACAGCCGTTGCCGCAGGTCTCCGCCGCCGCGCGCACAGGCGACGGCCACCACGAGCAGGACGTACAGGACGATCGGCCCGTAGATGAGCACGGACGCCAGGATCGACGCCATCCCGCCGAGCACGCCCGTGAGCTGCAGCACGCCGACGACCACCGCCAGCACCACGAGCAGCACGAGGGCGGGCGGCGCGAAGTAGCGGAGGCCGTTGCTGCGGCCGAACCGCCGGACGAGCTCCCCACGCCACGCCCCGGTCGCCCGGAACTGTCGCGCCAGGCGCAGCCAGTTCTCGCGCGGCCAGTAGGTGACGGACAGCTCCGGGTCGAACCAGACCGCGTGGCCCGCCTGCCGGATGCGCAGGTTGAGCTCCCAGTCCTCGCCGCGGCGGATGGTCTCGTCGAACAGGCCGACCTCGTCGAGCACCGCGCGGCGCATCACCCCGAGGTAGGCCGACTCGGCCTCGCCCTCGGTGCGGCCTCCGTGGTACGCGCCTCCGCCGAGTCCGACGGGGGAGTTGTAGAGCCGGGCGACGGCCTTCTGGAACGGCGCGCGGCCCTCCGCGTGCATGACGCCGCCCACGTTCGCCGCTCCCGTGCGCGCGAGCGTCTGCAGGGCGTGGGCCGCGTAGCCGGGGGCGAGTTCGGAGTGCGCGTCGACCCGGACGATCGTGGGGTAGCGGCTTGCGCGGATGGCGGCGTTGAGCCCGACCGGGATGTGGGCGGCGGGGTTCTCGACGAGCCGGATGCGGTCGTCGGCGGCGGCCAGACCGCGTGCCAGCTCGGTCGTGCCGTCTGAGGAGGGCCCGAGAGCGAGGACCAGCTCGGTCGGACCCCCGACCTCCTGCGCGAGGACGGACTCGACCGCGTGCCGAAGGTAGGCGCGCTCGTTGAGCACCGGCATCACGAACGACACTCCGGTCGCGGGGTCGGTCGTCTTCTCTGGGGGCACACGTCGATCATGTCACGGCGGCTCCCTCGCTGGCTGAGGGCTGTCCACCGCTCGCGTCCCTCCGCCGGGAGGGGCGCGAGCGACGAACTATCCTGGAGGGATGGGTGCACTGTCTGATGCGAAGAAGGCCTACCGTCTGCTGCGACGGGCACTCGAGTCCCGCTCTGCCGTGCAGCGCGTGCGCCGTCGGCTCGCCGAACGGGAACCCTATCCGCCCGAGCACTTCCAGATCGCGGTGTACTTCGCCGACGGTGCGGTCAACATGTACCAGATGCGCCAGTGGTACCGCCCCCTCGCGGAGCTCTCGAAGCGCTGGCCCGTCGTGGTGCTCTCGCGCCAGGCAACGGGAGCCGAGAAGCTGCTCGACGAAGATGCGCCTCCCGTCGCGTTCGTGCCGAAGGTGCGCGATCTGGAGCGTTTCATCGCGACGCAAGACATCCGCATCGTGCTGTACGTCAACCAGAACACCCGGAACTTCCAGATGTTCCGCTACGGTCGCCGCTGGCACGTGTTCATCAACCACGGCGAGTCCGACAAGATGTACATGACCACGAACCAGTACAAGGCGTACGACTGGGCGTTCGTGGCAGGGCAGGCCGCCCGCGACCGGCTGTCGCGCACGCTGTGGGACTACGACGTGGACCGTCGCACGATCGAGATCGGCCGCCCGCAGGCCGACCACTACTCGGGCGTGCTGCCCTACGCACCCGACGACAGGATCGTGGTGCTCTACGCGCCGACGTGGGAGGGCGACCGGCCGAGCGCCCACTACGGGTCGATCGCCTCGCACGGCGAGGCGCTCGTGTCGGCGCTGCTCGCGAGCGGCCGTCATCGTGTGATCTACCGGCCCCATCCGCGCAGCGGTGTGGTGGACGAGGCCTACGGTGCCGCGCACCGCCGGATCCTCGCGGCGATCGCCGCCGCCAACGCGGCCGATCCCGCCGCGCAGCACGTGTACGACGACGGTCCCGAGCTGGGGTGGCAGCTCGCGGCGGCCGATGTCGCGGTGGTCGACATCTCCGCGATGGTCTACGACCGGCTCGCAGCAGGCAAGCCGCTGATGATCACCCGCCCCGTCGACCCGGAGGCCGCCGTCGACACCACCGGCTACCTCTCCGATTGCGAGTGGCTGACGGTCGAGGGTGCGACTGACATCGTCTCCGAGGTCGACCGGGTGCGGGCCGACGAGGCGGCCGTCGCGCGGCTGCGCATGTGGGTGCAGCACTACTTCGGCGACACCACCCCCGGAGTCGCGACCGCCAAGTTCCACGGGGCGATCGAACAGCTCATGCAGGAGTGGGATCGCTGGCGCGCCCACGAGGTGGGAACCGTGCGCGACGATCAGAACGACGACGACGAGGAAGCCGAGGACGAGGACGCATGAGCCTCGATCTGCCGCGCACCGCCGCAGTCGCCTCCCGGCTCGTGGTCGTCGAGGCCACCGGCTCGACGAATGCCGACCTGCGCGCTTCCGCGGCAGATCAGCGGGCCTGGCCGCACCTGTCCGTGCTCGTCACGGAGGATCAGACGGCGGGGCGCGGACGCCTGGATCGCACCTGGGTCGCGCCCGCCGGTACCGCGCTCGCGGTCTCGGTGCTCCTCCGTGACCTTCCCCGTGATCCGGCTGTTCGCGGCTGGATCCCGCTCGCCGCCGGGCTCGCACTGGCCGATGCGGTCGCCGCACAGCTGCCCGCCTGCGAGGTCGCCGTGAAGTGGCCCAACGACGTGCTGGTCGACGGTGCGAAGATCTCCGGGATCCTGGCGGAGGCGACGGCCGACGCCGTGGTGGTCGGCGCAGGGGTGAACACGCGCATGTCGCGGGAGCAGCTGCCGGTGCCGACAGCCACCTCGTTCGCAGCGCAGGACGCCGCCGTCGACGAGGACCTGCTGCTCGTCACCTACCTCACGGGGCTCGACCAGTGGCTGACGGCGCTCGCCGCGGGGGAGGACGCCCTCACCAGTGGCCTGCACGCCGCGGTGACGGCGCGCTGTGCGACCGTCGGCCAGGCGGTGCGCGTCTCGTTGCCCGACGGCAGCTCGCTCGAAGGAACCGCCGGCGCCCTCGACCCGGACGGGCGGCTGCTCGTGGTCGCCGACGGCGCGACGCGCGCGGTCTCCGCGGGCGACGTGGTACACGTGCGGCCCGCGTGACGCGGGGACACGCCGCCCGGCGACCGGCGTTGTCGGTCTCCCGGGGCACAATGGTGGGGTGACCCAGCCCGTGACGCTCGGCGGGCGGCCGCTGATGCCGCCGCCCGGGGCCCCCGCCGAAGAGCTGCTGATCGCGCGCTTCCGTAGCCACGCGCGACGCCTGTTCTGGTCCGCAGTGGTGCTCATCGCGACGTTCGGGCTCACTGCCTACCTGTACGACAACCTGCCGGCCGGGTTCGAGAACTGGATGCTGCTCGCCGCAGCCGGCGCCGTGGTCCTGCTCGCGGTCGTGGTCCCCTTCGTCGTCTGGTACTCGCGCACCACCACCATCACGACGCGACGGGTGATCGCGCATCAGGGCATCGGTTCCCGGCAGCGCAGGGAGATGTCGCACGCGCGTGGGTACACGATCGGGGTGCGCCGCGGACCGCTCCAGCGCCTGTGGGGGTGCGGCACCGTGACGCTGTCCAACGGCGTCGACGCTCCGCTGCGGCTGCCGAACGTCCCGAACGTGACCCTGGTGCACGAGACGCTGGCGGACCAGATCGAGGTCGGGCAGATCCTCGCGCACCGCGACGCACAGGCCACCGCCGACGACACCGACGCCCTCTGACCCGCGGTCCCTCGCGCGCCCTCGAGTGCGGAAGAATGGGACCAACGAATGGAGGCGGCACATGGCGTTGCGCGTTGGCGTGATCGGCGGAGGACAGCTGGCACGGATGATGATCGCTCCGGCGGTCGAGCTCGGGATCGACCTGCGGGTGCTCGCGGAGGACGAGGGCATGTCCGCCGGGCTCGCGGCCACGGCCGTCGGCGACTACCGCGACCTCGCGACGGTCCGCGCGTTCGCCGAGGGCGTCGACGTCATCACCTTCGATCACGAGCACGTGCCGCAGGACGTGCTGCGGGCCCTCGTCGCCGACGGCGTCGCGGTGCACCCGGGGCCCGATGCGCTCCAGTTCGCCCAGGACAAGCTCGCGATGCGTGCCCGTCTCGCCGACCTCGGGGTGCCGCAACCCGAGTGGGCGGCGGTGCGGAACGTCGCCGAGCTGCAGTCCTTCCTCGACGCCCAGGGTGGCGCGGCCGTGGTCAAGACCCCGCGGGGCGGCTACGACGGCAAGGGCGTGCGCGTCGTCCGCTCCGCCGACGACGCACGGGACTGGCTGGACGCCCTCGGTGAGGGGGAGGCACTGCTCGCTGAAGAGCTCGTGCCGTTCGTCCGCGAGCTCGCCCAGCAGGTCGCCCGGCGCAGCGGGGGAGAGATGATCGCGTACCCCGTGGTCGAGACCGTCCAGCGCGATGGGGTGTGCGCCGAGGTCATCGCGCCCGCCCCGGCCGCCGGCGATCGGCTGGTCGAGGTGGCGGAGGGGATCGGACGCACCATCGCGGAGGGTCTCGGCGTCACCGGCATGCTCGCGGTCGAGCTGTTCGAGACCGACGACGAGCGCATCCTCGTCAACGAACTGGCCATGCGTCCGCACAACAGCGGGCACTGGAGCCAGGACGGCGCCGTGACCGGACAGTTCGAGCAGCACCTGCGCGCGGTCGCCGACCTGCCGCTGGGCAGCACCGCTCCTCGCGCGTCGTGGTCGGTGATGGTGAACATCCTCGGCGGCCCGATCGGCGCCACGCTCGACGAGCGCTTCGCGTCGGCGATGGCGGAGCACCCCGGCGCCAAGATCCACACGTACGGCAAGGCGCCGCGTCCGGGTCGCAAGGTCGGACACGTCAACGTCGCCGGGGAGGACCTGGACGACGCGGTGTACGTCGCTCGGGCGGCCGCCGCGCACTTCGCGTGACGCGAGGCGGACGGGACCTGGACGCAGCCGCGTGCCGCTGGGGTGTTCTCCCAGCGCGAGCCCGTAGCCTGTTCTGGTGACAGAGCCACTTCACTCCTCCGCTGCGCCCGTGGTCGGCGTCGTCATGGGGTCCGACTCCGACTGGCGCGTCATGAGTGACGCCTCACAGGCCCTGACGGACTTCGGGATCCCGCACGAGGTCGAGGTGGTCTCGGCGCACCGCACGCCCGACAAGCTCATGTCGTATGCGCGGGAGGCCCGCGCGCGAGGGCTCCGCGTGATCATCGCGGGGGCCGGCGGAGCGGCCCATCTGCCCGGGATGCTCGCGTCGATGACGCCGCTGCCCGTGGTCGGTGTTCCCGTGCCGCTCGCGTACCTCGACGGCATGGACTCGTTGCTGTCGATCGTGCAGATGCCGGCGGGGATCCCCGTGGCGACCGTCTCGATCGGCGGGGCCCGCAACGCCGGCCTCCTGGCCGCCCGCATCCTCGGCGCCGCCGACGCGGAGCTCGCCGACCGGGTCGAGGCCTACGCGGCCGATCTCGAGTCGCAGGTCGCGGCGAAGAACGAACGGCTGAAGGACTCGCTGTGACCCTTGCGCCTCCGCGCGCACGACAGCGCCCGATCATCGAGACCCGGCCGCTGCGGCACCCGGACTCCACCGACCCCGGGATGATGTCGAAACGCGGGTGGTGGCTCATCGCGATGAACCTTCTTCTTCCGGGGTCCGCTCAGGTGCTGGCGGGCAACCGCCGTCTCGGTCGGTTCGGTCTCGGCGCCACGCTCACGGCCTGGCTGCTGGTGATCGTGACCGTCGGTCTCGCCCTGTTCGCCCGACCGGTCCTCCTGTGGCTCACGGTCGCCGGCGGGTTCTTCTCCGCCGTGGTGCTGACGATCGTCCAGGTGCTGCTGGTGGCGTACGTGGTGCTGTGGATCGTGCTGACCCTCGACACCCTGCGCCTCGTGCGGCTGGTAAAGGTCCCCAACCCCTCGCGGCTGGCGATCCCCGTGGTGGCGCTCGTGCTCCTCGGCCTGGTCGGCGGCGCCGCCGGTTACGCCGCGACATCGGTGGGATCCGTGCGGGGAACCGTCGGGGCGATCTTCGGGCAGAGCGGACCGAGCCTCCCGCCGAGCGACGGCTACTACAACATCCTCCTGCTCGGTGCGGACAGCGGGGACGGCCGCGACTCCATGCGTTTCGACAGCATCTCGGTCGTGTCGGTGAACGCCGAGACCGGTGCGGTCACGATCACGGGCATTCCGCGTGAGCTCCCGAATGCGCCGTTCAGCGACGGCAGTCCCATGCAGGCGCAGTACCCGAACGGATTCGAGGGGCACAGCTCGTCGACCTGCGGGTGGAACGGCTGGATGAACCACGTGCGTTACGCCGCAGAGGTGTGCCGGGACGACGGAGGAGCGGAGCTGTACCCGAAGGCGGTCGCCCAGGGCTCCGAGCCGGGCATCGAAGCGACGAAGGATGCCGCCGAGGGCGTCCTCGGGATCGAGATCCCGTACTACGTGTTCGTCGACATGCACGGCTTCGCCGACCTGGTCGACGCGCTGGGCGGGGTCGATATCAACGTCACCGAGCGTCTCCCGAAGGGCGGTCCGCCCGAGGGATGGACCGGGACGGACGTGAACGAGTGGGCGATCGGCTGGATCGAGCCGGGCCAGCAGCACATGGACGGCGACACGGCGCAGTGGTACGCCCGCTCGCGCTACACGACCAGCGACTGGGACCGCATGAAGCGGCAGCGGGAACTTCAGGAGGCGATCCTGGCTCAGTTCACGCCGCAGACCGTGCTGACGCGGTTCAACGAGGTCGCCGCGGCCGGCACGGCGTTGATCAGCACCGATCTGCCCCAGGACAAGCTTCCGGAGTTCTTCGATCTGATGCTCAAGGCGAAGGAGCAGCAGGTCACGACGATCGAGCTGACCCCGGATTCGGGCGTGGACGAGCACAACCCCGACTACGGGTACATCCACCAGATGATCCAGCAGGCGCTGCACCCGCCGACGTCGACCCCCACGCCCGGCCCCTGACGGAGGGGGCTCGCTCCGCGTGGGCATGGCGCAGCCCACGGGCGACGCTCCCGAGGGTCGTCGCCCGTGGGCGTCCGGTGCAGCACCGGATTCGCCAGACGACGGTGATCGGAGGGGGAGGGATCACCGTCGTCCAGCCGACCACCGCGCGAGGCGGCAGCCAGGCTCAGGCGCGCTTGCGGCGAACGATCCCGGTGGCGACGAGCGCCCCACCGGCGACCAGGGCGGCAGCTCCACCGCCGAGCACCCACGGCGAGACCGAGCCGCCGGTGAGCGCGAGCTCCATGCCGCCGCCGGTCAGGGGCAGCTCGGTACCCGCGGGTGCGACGGCAGGGTCGTGATCGCAGCTGGACGCGGCGTCGTGGCCGTGCGACACGGTGATCGTGGCGGTGTACGGACGCGAGCCCCCGAAGGCGACGGCGTAGGAGCCCTCACCGTCGGCCGGCGGGCGGAACGTCAGCGTCATGCTGCCGTCGGCGCCGGCGGTGTTGCCGGAGGTCGCGGCCTTGCCCGCGTTCTTGCCGGAAACGGAGACCGCCACGTTCTCGGACGGCAGGAAGTACCCGGGGCCGAAGACGATGGTGGAGACCTCGCACACGTCGATGATCGGGTCGCCGACCTTCACACCGGGAGGCGAGGGGTACGAATCGCTGGATGCGTCCGGAATCGTCGGCGCAGCGGTTGCGATGGTCGGCGCGACGAGTACCAGCGCGCCAGCGGTAAGGCTGATGGCAGCCAGTTTCTTCAGCATGATCTCTCCCCAGAAATGTCACGCGGAATCGCCTCCGGACACACCCCTGCGTCCGACTGCGTGAGGTCTCCTGCCCCCACGGCAGGTTCACAGACCCCAGTTATTCCCCAGTGAGATGACAGTACCCCATTCGAGGGAGATTGTCACGAACCGCAGTGGAGTGTGTCCTTGGTCAGCTCCGGCCCCGTGATCAGGGGGGTGTGCAGCACCTCGGTGAGCCGCTGACCGGCACCCGTGCCCTGGAACTCGACGGTGATGGTGGTCGACTCGCCGGGCGCCAGCTGCACCTCGTGCTGCACGACGGACCGGTCGCCGAGCATCGCCGTCTGCACGCCGTCGTCGTCCCCGTCCCTGTCCACATGGGACGGGGTGGCGCCCTCAGGGCCGTACACCGCGATGAGCGTGCGCACGGTGCCGGGCGGCACGCCGTAGAAGCCGTCGCCCGTCACGTACGGCGGCAGGGAGGTCGCCGCGTCGGCGGGTGCGGTGTTCGTCCAGGTGACGGTGATCTGCGTGGTCGGCTCTCCGTCGCAGCGCCCGACGGCGGTCGCGATCGTGGCGCGCGTGTAGTAGTCCATCTTCGCGCCGGTGCCGTCGTTGAAAAGCACGCCCACGTGACTCGTGTCGGCCGAGTCCGGGGGGATCGTGCCGCCGAGGGCGCTCGCGGCGAGCAGGGTCTCCTCGTCCTCGTGCGCGCTCCAGATGCGGATCCGACCCTCGCCCGCGGCATCGGCCAGCGCGCCGATCAGAGCCTGGGGATCGCCGCCCGACAGGGCTGCTCCGAACAGGCCGCCGGCTGCAAGAGCGAAGATGTCATCCTGTGCCACGGGGTCGGGGACGGCCGCGTAGATCTCCGACAGCAGAATGCTCGTGATCGTGTCGGACGTCGCCGTGAAGGGCCCGAACGTCAGGTCGCCCGTGACCTCCATCAGATGCTCGGCGACCAGGGCGTCCACGGCGATCACCCCGTCGACCTGGCCGCCGAAACGCCCGACCCACCGTGCCGCGATCGTCTCGCCGGCCTCGCGGAAGTCGGGGATGCTGGTGATGTTCTGCAGGAACCGTCCTGGGCGATCCTCGAACAGCGCCGTGGTGGACTCGCTCACCGGGAGGGGGACATCGAGGGCGGGGAAGTCGCGCGTGGATGCCTGGCTCTGCAGGGTCACCCGCCCGTTCTCGGCGTGCAGCAGGGCGATCGAGCCGATGATGCCGCCCGAGGAGCGCAGCTCGGCGTTGTTCTGCATCGCGAGCACGTACGTGCGCGGCCCGTCGCCGCCCAGCATCGTGGGCAGGAGCACGGCAGCGCCGTGCAGCGAGCCCACGACCGTCGCCGCCTGCGTGACGGATCCTCGCATCTGACGGATGGCATCGGCGAGAGGGGGCAGCGTCGCATCGGCGTCGATGCGCTTGGCTCGGTCGTCGGCGGAGGTGAGCGACGCCGCGGCGGCGGCCAGGGGCTCCTCGACCTGGGCGAACGGCGCGAGGTTGATCGCGCCGTCGGTGAAGCCCAGGCTCGACAGGTCGAGATCGGCGCCGACCTGCAGCAGGGGTCGCAGCGCCTCGGTCGATACGTCATCCGCGATCTCGGCGATCTCGCTGACCGCCTGGAAGTTCGGACCGACCCACGGCAGGACGCCGAACGCGTGCCAGATCGGATCGGAGGTGAGGTCATGGGCGGAGGCCGCGTTGCGGGCGATGGCATCGGAGATGGGCTCCGCGCCGTCGAGATCGCCCTCCGCGATCGCCTGCTTCAGCTGGGTCGCGCCCTTCGCGACCTGACGCAGATCGTCCACCGCGCCGATGCCGCGGACCGTGACCCAGCCGATGGCGATCACGAGCAGCGTCAGGAGGATGCCGATGGTCCATCCGATCCATCGGCGTCGGGCAGGAAGTCGGCCATCGCTCACTCGAGCATTCAAGCACGGTGGGTACGCGCGAGGCCATGGAGCGCGCACGTGAGGTCATGCGTTGCTGTGGGAACGCTGAAATTGCGGACCGGCGGGCGGTGCGCTCCACGGCTCCGCAGCATGCCGCGGTTAGCCTGAACCCATGGGTGCTCGGCTGCGTGTGGTTCTGGATCAACTGGTGCACGTCGTGGACCAGGACCAGGCCACGGCGGCACGTGAGCTGACGGCGGGGCTCGTCGCGACGGCCCCGTCCGGCTGCGCGGTCGACGCGATCGTACCGGCGGGCGCGCAGGTGGACGTCGCCGGGGTCGACGAGGTGCGCACTCTCGGTCTCGGTCGCCGGGAACTGGCGGCCTCGTGGCAGCTGGGCATCGCTCCGGGTGTGGGCGGCGGGATGATCCACGCGCCCACGCTGATGGCGCCGCTCGTGCGCCACGACAGGGTGCACGACCACGATCAGACCACCGTGACGGTGTGGGACCTGTGCGCCTGGGACGACCCGGGCGCCCTGTCGAAGTCGGCCGTGGCCTGGCAGCGCGGCATGCTCCGCCGTGCCGCGCGGCACGCGGACGCCGTGGTCGTGCCGACCCACGCCGTGGGGGAGCGTCTGGCCGAGATCGCCCGACTCGGCGACCGGATCCGCGTCATCGCCGGCGCACCGCCGCACGATTTCGCCGTGCCTGCCGACGCCGAGTCCCGGCGGGGCGCGCTGTCCCTGCCGTCGGAGTACATCGTCCTGACCGGATCGGCGGACACCCTCGCGGCGGGGTTCCGTGGAGCCGTCGCCGCCGGCGTCGATGCCGTGGTGCTCGACGCCCCGGAGGGCTCGGAGCCGCGGCTGGCCGAGGTCGCCTCCGCCGCAGGCCTGCCCGAACGGCGCGCGCACGTGCGCGGTGCGCTGTCGGCAGCGGACCGCGCTGCCGTGCTCTCGGGGGCGTCCGCCTATGCGGCGACGAGGACGGTCGCGGGGTGGCCGTGGCGCGCCGTCGAGGCGCTCACCGTCGGGGTGCCCGTCGTGGCGAGCGATACCGGGTGCCACCGTGACGTGATCGCGGACGGCGGGATGTTCGCCGCGCCGGACGACCTGCCCGACGCGCTCGCCGATGCGGCGGGCAACGGTTCTGCGCGCTTGCGGGTGCTCGCATCGGACCGCTCGCGCGCGTTCTCCTGGGCGGGCGCGGCGGAGAGGGTGTGGAGCCTGCACGCCGACCTGTGAACGGCTGAGAAGACGCTGCACAATCGGGCGACACGCCGAATTCCCCTGGTGGAAACGTCGCAACAGTGGCATCATCCCGCAACTTCCGTCACACTGGTCACATGTCTCGACGTGCCCCACGCTCGCGAAACACCCTGAGGACCTCCCGACTCCTCACCTGTTTCCTCGCCGTCTCCGCCCTCCTCGTCGGCACCGTCGTGCCGGCCACCGCCGCGACGGCCGCCGCTTCCGCTTCCGCGCCCGTCGCCCGCGCGGTCGGCGCCCCCGCGGCGTCGGGGATCGCGAAGAGCACGCTCGCCGGCTTCACGCCCGGCAACATCATCAGCGACGCCGTCTTCACCAACAAGGACACGATGACGGAGGCGCAGATCCAGGCTTTCTTCAACGCGCGCGTCTCGCGGTGCCTCGGCGGCACCGACGAAGACGGTCGTCCCATCGTGTGCATCAAGGACTTCAAGATGACCACGGTCACTCGGGCCGCCGACCAGTACTGCGATGGATACACCGGTGCCGCGAACGAGAGTGCCGCGCGCATCATCTACCGTGCAGCGCAGTCGTGCGGGATCAACCCGCAGGTGCTCATCGTGATGCTCCAGAAGGAGCAGAGCCTGGTCAACCACACGTGGCCCAGCGCCTGGCGCTACGACATCGCGCTCGGACAGGGCTGCCCGGACGACGCGCCCTGCGACCCGCAGTACGTCGGCTTCTTCCACCAGATCTACGGCGCCGCCCGCCAGATGCAGATCTACATGGAGGGCAAGTGGTTCCAGTACTACGCGCCCGGCCGCACCTGGAACATCCTCTTCAACCCGAACCGCGCGTGCGGCTCCTCGCCGGTGTACATCGCCAACAAGGCGACCTCGGCCCTCTACTACTACACGCCGTACCAGCCGAACGCCGCGGCGCTGCGCGCCGGATACGGTGACGGCGACACCTGCTCGGCCTACGGCAACCGCAACTTCTACAACTACTTCACCGACTGGTTCGGCTCCACCCAGGCGCCCCAGGTGCCCTCGCTCGCCTCGGTCAGCTCCTCGTCGTACATGGTCGGCGTCGACAGTGCCGGCGTGCTGTGGGGATACCCGTTCGCGAAGAACGTGTGGGGCAACCGCAAGCAGCTCGCGAGCGGCCTGACCGGGGTCAGCGCGGCCATGGTGGTCGGCGATCTCGACGGCAGCGGCACGCGCGACCTCATCATCCGCCAGGGCAACGGCGTCTCGGTGATGCGCGGCAGCGGCGCCAGCTTCTCGGCACCGCAGTCGCTGAACCTGGACTGGAGCGGCGTGGTGCTCTCCACCGCCGCGGGCGACCTCGACGGCGACGGCATCCCCGACGTGCTCACCACCGCCAAGAACGGCGACCTCATGCTGTGGCGCGGCAACGACAAGGGCGGCCTCCTGCCTGCGATCCGCGTCGGCTGGGGGTGGGCAGGCATGAACATGCTCGTCGGCAACATCGACCTCAACGGCGACGGCAACCCCGACCTCATCGGCAGGGACGCCGCCGGTCGACTGTTCGCCTACTACGGAGACGGCGGCGGCGGCTGGACCGGCTCCCGTCAGCTCGGGCAGGGCTGGGGCGGCATGACCGCGATCTTCGTGCCGGGCGACTTCACGGGCGACGGCGTCAACGACGTGGCGGCGCGCACCGCGAACGGCGACCTCTACATGTACCCCGGCGACGGACGGGGAGCGATCACGTCGAGCGGCAAGATCGGCAACGGCTGGCAGATCCTGTCGGCGCTGACCGGTTCGGGCGACCTCGTCACGAAGCCGCGGGCCATGCCATCGGGCGTGGGCGACGTCGACCGTGACGGCGGACCCGACGTGCTCGGGCTCACGGCGCAGGGGAACCTCAACCTCTACCGCGGAAACGGCGCCGGTGCCTGGCGCGGCTCCCAGCAGATCGGCTCGGGGTGGACGGCGGGCGACCGACTGATCCCCATGGGCGACTTCAACGGCGACGGGTACCGCGACCTCGGTCGGGTGACCCCCGACGGACGGCTCTGGCTGATCCCCGGTGTCGCGGGCGGCTACGGGCAGCCCGTCGTGATCGGCAACGGCTGGCAGAACCACACGCTCCTCGTGGGCGGCATCGACTTCGACGGCGACCGCAACACCGACATGATCGCGCGCAACTCCGCCGGCCACCTCGTGTACTACCGCGGTGACGGCAGGGGCGGCTGGGCGAGCCAGGCCATCCAGATCGGCTACGGCTGGGGCGGCTTCGACATGGCCGTCAACGGCGGCGACTTCGACGGCGACGGTCGGGCGGACCTCATCATGCGCACGACCGACGCGCGCCTGTGGGTGTACCCGACCAACGGCACGGGCGGCTGGGGCACCCCGCGTCAGATCGGTGTCGGGTGGGGCGGCTTCAACGCCCTGTTCAGCCCCGGCGACTTCGACGGCGACGGCACCTCCGACCTCCTCGGGCGGCACACGAACGGCAACCTCTACCTGTTCCGCGGTGACGGCCGTGGCGGCTGGGGCGCGAGCGGCGTGATCGGGAACGGCTGGAACACGCTCACCGCCCTCGGCTGAGCGCGTGCCGTGAAGGCGTCCGGACGGGTGCCATAGGATACTGGAGTGCGCCGCGGCGACCGCCGCCGCAGCTGAATGAGTGGGGCCGTGACAGATACCCGAGATCTTTTCGCCGTCGTCCCGCGTTCCTCCTTCGACACCCCCGGCACGAGTCGCGGTCTGATCGATGTGGTGCGCTGGCGGTATCTGCTGTACCTGCTCGTGCGGACCGGCGTCACCACCCGCTACCGCAACTCGGTGCTCGGCTGGACCTGGTCGTACGTGCGACCCGGGGCGCAGTTCCTGGTGTTCTGGGTGGTCCTCGGACTGTTCCTCAGCCTGAACAGGAACATCGAGAGCTACCCCGTCTACCTGTTCTCGGGCATCGTCGTCATCAACCTCTTCTCCGAGGCGTTCAAGAACGCGACGACGTCGATCGTGAACAACGCCCCGCTCGTGCGGAAGGTGTTCCTGCCGCGGCAGCTCTTCGCCGTCTCCGCCGTGCTGGTGGCGTTCATCCACTTCCTCCCGCAGCTGGCTCTGCTGCTGATCGTGTGCCTCTTCCTCGGCTGGATCCCCGGGATCACCGTGATCTCGGTGCTCGCCGTGCTGGCGGGCATCGTCATCGTCACGCTGTTCGCGCTGGGGCTCGGCCTGTTCTTCGGCGCGATCAACGTGCGGTTCCGTGACGCGGAGAACATCGTCGAGCTGCTGCTCCTGCTCGCGACCTGGGCCTCGCCCGTGCTCTACGCGTGGACGATGGTGCAGGAGGCCGTCCGCACGCTCGGCTGGCCGGACTGGATCCTCGAGCTCTACATGCTCAACCCGATCACGCAGGGCGTCGAGCTGTTCCACTACGCCTTCTGGCGTCCGGTCACCGAGACGACCATGCCCCTGCCGCCCGGCCTCGGCTGGAACACGCTGTGGACGTTCCTGATCGCCCTGGGCACGCTGCTGATCGGGCAGCTCGTCTTCCGCCGACTTGAGGGAAGGTTCGCGCAGGACCTATGAGTACCGCCATCGCCCCCCGCCCGAGCATCGTCGTCGACGGTGTGCGGAAGAACTTCACGCTGAACCACGCGCTGTCGCTCAAGGACACCGTGGTCGCGTGGATCCGACGTCGCAAGACCTCCAGCACCTTCGAGGCGCTCAAGGGGCTCGACCTCGTCATCAACGAGGGGGAGTCGGTCGCGATCCTCGGGCTCAACGGCTCGGGCAAGTCCACTCTCCTCAAGCTCATCTCGGGGGTCATGGAACCCGACGCGGGCGAGGTGCTCACGCGCGGCAGGGTCGCGGGTCTCATCGAGGTCGGTGCCGGCTTCCACCCCGAGCTGTCCGGGCGCGAGAACGTGTTCCTCAACGCGGCGATCCTGGGCATGCAGCGCAAGGAGATCGAGGAGCGCTACGACGAGATCGTCGCGTTCAGCGAGATCGAGCAGTTCATCGACCAGGAGGTCAAGCACTACTCCTCCGGCATGTTCATGCGGCTCGCGTTCTCCGTGGCGATCCACGTCGAGCTGGACGTGCTGCTCGTCGACGAGATCCTGTCGGTCGGCGACGCGCCCTTCCGGGAGAAGTGCCGGCAGAAGTTCGGCGAGCTGATCGCGCAGAAGAAGACCCTTGTCGTCGTGAGCCACGACATGGAGATGGTGCGTGAGCTCTGCACCCGAGGCGTGGTGATCAACAAGGGCGAGGTCGTGTACGACGGCGAGATCGAGGGCGCGATCGCGTTGGTCGACGAATGATCGGCGACTGGGTCGCGCAGTCGGGGCTGATCGCCCTGACGCTCCTCGTCTTCTTCGTCCCCGGTCTTCTGCTGGGCGCCGCTCTCCGTCTGCGCGGGTTGACGCTCTGGGCGTCGGCGCCGAGCCTCTCGGTCGGCACGCTCGCGGTGCTGGCCATCGTCTTCCCGTTCCTCGGGGTGCACTGGGGTCTCGCTTCTGTCGGCATCGCGGTCGCGGTCGTCGTGGCGGTGGTGTTCGCGGTGTCGCTGCTGCTTCGTCGCGGTCGCAGCGTGGCCGACGTGCCACGACGGCAGCCGCGGCACCTCGCGCTCCTGGCCGTCGGCCTCATCGTCGGCGGCGGCCTCAACGCGGCGCGATTGATGGCGTACGTCGGCACCCCGACCGCGATCTCCCAGACGAACGACGCCGTCTTCCACCTGAACGCGCTGCGCTGGGCCGCCGAGTCCGGCACGGTCTCGTCGCTCGACCTCTCCGGGCTGCTGGGCGGATCCACCTTCTATCCCGCGGCCTGGCACGCCATGACCTCGCTGGTGGCTCTGGACATCGGCTCGATCCCGGTCGCGGCCAACATCGTCGCGCTGGTGATCGCCGCGGTGGTGTGGCCGCTGAGCGTGTCGCTGCTCGCCCACGTCGTCAGCCGCGGGGATGCACTGGTCACGGCGCTGGCGGCCGGGTTGTCGGCGGGCCTGATGGCGTTCCCGCAGCTCATGTTCGAGTGGGGTGTCCTGTACCCGTACGCCCTCTCGCTCGCCGTCGTCCCCGCCGCGGTCGCCCTCACGATCGTCGCGGTGCGGTCGTGGCGGGGCGCACGGCGCGGTGAACGCCTTATGGCCGCTGCGGGTCCGGGCGTCGCCGCGCTCCTGGCGGTGACGGCGGCCACGCTGTCGCAGCCGTCGTCCGTGCTCACGTGGGGTGCGCTGGTCATGCTGTGGTTCTCCGGGAGCCTGCTGCTCGGCATCCGCCGCCCCGGCGCGCGCCCTGTGCTGCGGTGGAGCGTGATCGTGATCGGCTGGGCCGCGGTGGGCGTCGTGTGGCTCGTCCTGGCCTACCTCGCCGGACCGGTGCTGTGGCGGTCGTACCGCGGCGTGTTCGGCGCGATCGCCGACGTGCTGGTGAACAGCCACTCGCTGCTGCCCGCGGCGTGGGGGATGAGCGTGCTGCTGCTGGCCGGATTGATCGCCGCCGTGCGCGACCGGCGACTGCGGTGGCTGGCGGCGGGATGGGCCGGGTTCTCGCTGCTCTACATCGTGAGCGTCGGCACCGACCTTCCCTTCATCAAGAGGGCCCTCACTGGTCCCTGGTACGGCGACTCCTTCCGGCTCGCGGCGATGGTGCCGATCGTCGTCGTCCCCCTCGCCGCCTTCGGCCTCGCCATGATCGTGCGGATGGTGTCCGCCGCGGTCCCGAGGCTCACGGGAGCGCGTCGCGACGCGGTCGCGCTGGTCTCGCTGGTGGTCGTCGCCGTGGTCGGGATCGTCAACGTCGCGCTCTCCCCGGTGGTGCTGCTGCGCGTCGCGGACGAGACGGACGAGCAGTCCCGCTACGCGATGAACGCCGACAGCTACCTCTCCGACGACGAGTACCGCCTGCTCACCGAGCTTCCCGACCTCGTGTCGCGGGATTCGCTGATCATCGCGAACCCCTCCACGGGAGCCGGCTTCGCCTACGTGCTCGGGGAGCGCGACATCGTCCCCCGCACGTGGGCGCCGCCGCAGTCCGCCGCGTGGGACGTGATCGCCGCGCACCTGCGTGACGCCGCGGAGGACCCCGCGGTGTGCGAGGCCCTCGCCGCCTACGGCGACCCGGACTACGTGCTCGACTTCGGCATCGGCGGCACCGGTCCCGGCGAGTACCTCATGCCCGGCATGACCGACTTCGAGGACCGGCCGGGATTCGAGGAGGTCGCCTCGGAGGGTGACGCGAGCCTCTGGCGGATCACCGCCTGCGGCTAATCCTCGGGCTGGCCGTCGTCCGGGGCGGCACGACGCGCGCGATCCTGCGGGTCCTGCGACGCCTGCAGCAGCGCGAGCTTGCGCGCGAGCAGGGTGAGGCTGCGCTGCTGCGCGGCGTTCTTCCTCGACTGCGTGTAGACGAAGACCATGAAGATGACCACCAGCGCGTACAGCAGCAGGTCGGTGCCGCGCCCGACGCCCACGAGGTTCGCGACCCAGGTGAGCCACTGGGGGAACAGGATCGACACGATCGCCACGAGCACGAAGCCGCCGTACAGGAGACGGCGGATCGCCAGGTGGCTGTCCGCACCGGTCCGGCGCATGAACACGGCGCCGATGGCGATGACGGCCGCGATGAGAAGGATCTGGATCCACATGGCGTTCACCGCACGATCAGGTCGACGAGGATGTTGACGGAGTTGAGCACCGATTGGCCCTTCGATTTGGAGTAGTCGGTGTAGAGGAGCTCGACCGGGTGCTCGATCCACGGCAGCCCCGTGTCGCCGAGCTGCAGCACGATCTCGGTGGCGTGCGCCATCCGGTCCTGCTTGAGCTGCAGGCGCGCGGCGGCGTCGGCGCGGATGACGCGAAGGCCGTTGTGCGCGTCGGTGAGCTTGACGCTCGTGGTCATGTTGGTCACCCACACCGCGGTCTTCAGGATCACGCGCTTCATCCAGCCCGGGTTCGTCCGGTCGTCGAGGAAGCGCGAGCCGAACACGATCGCCGCGCCGCTGGCACGCGCCGCGGCGACCATCGCCACCGCGTCGTCGATGCGGTGCTGGCCGTCGGCATCGAAGGTCACGATGTACTCGCAGCCCGGCTGGGACAGGGCGTACTCGATGCCCGTCTGCAGGGCCGCACCCTGACCGAGGTTGATCGGGTGCTCGACGATGTGGGCTCCGGCGCGTCGAGCCACCTCCAGGGAGCCGTCGGTGGAGCCGTCGTCGATGCACACGATGTTCGGGAAGTGGGGGAGGACCCCCGCGATGACGCCGGCGATGACGCTTGCTTCGTTGTACAGCGGTACGACAACCCAGGTATGCGGGTCGGGAGTGGCTGGGTTGGTCACACCCCTATCCTCTCAGGAAACGCCTGTGCGAGCAGATAGGATGACCGAGTCCCCTTCCCGAGCCGCGAGGAGAATCCCGCATGCCCTCACCGACCGACGTCCGGATCGTCGATTCGGCCGATGTGTCCCCCGAGGCGAAGATCGGAGCAGGGAGCTCGATCTGGCATCTGGCCCAGGTGAGGGAAGACGCGCAGCTCGGCGAGAACTGCATCGTCGGCCGCGGCGCCTACATCGGCACCGGTGTCGTCATGGGCGACAACTGCAAGGTGCAGAACTACGCGCTCGTGTACGAGCCCGCTCGACTCGGCGACGGCGTGTTCATCGGACCGGCCGTCGTGCTCACGAACGACACGTACCCGCGGGCGATCAACGCCGACGGCACGCAGAAGAGCGCGCACGACTGGGAGCCCGTCGGCGTCACGATCGAGCGTGGCGCCTCGATCGGTGCCAGGGCGACCTGCGTCGCGCCCGTGACCATCGGCGCCTGGGCGACGGTGGCAGCCGGGGCCGTCGTGGTGAAGGACGTCCCCTCCTATGCGCTCGTGGCCGGGGTGCCGGCGCGCCGCATCGGCTGGGTGGGCGAAGCGGGCGTTCCCCTCACGCGCGCCGACGACGACAAGACCTGGGTGTGCCCCGCGACCGGCGGACGGTACACCGAGACAGACGGAACACTGACCAAGGAGACCGTGTGAGCGAGTTCATTCCCCCCGCCAAGCCGATCATCGGCGACGAAGAGCGCGAGGCCGTCGATCGGGTGCTGCGCAGCGGCATGGTCGCGCAGGGCCCCGAGGTCGCCGCGTTCGAGCAGGAGTTCTCGGCGCACTTCGTGCCGGGGCGGCCGTCCGTGGCCGTGAACTCCGGCACCGCCGGTCTGCACCTGGGTCTGCTCGCCGCGGGCGTCGGCCCCGGCGACGAGGTCATCGTGCCGTCGTTCACGTTCGCGGCGACGGGCAACTCCGTGGCCCTCACCGGCGGCACCCCGGTGTTCGTCGACATCGAGCCGGAGACCTTCACGCTCGACCCCGAGGCCGTCGCGGCCGCGATCACGCCCAAGACCAAGGGCATCCTCCCGGTGCACCTGTACGGTCACCCCGCCCGCATGCGCGAGCTGGAGGCCCTGGCCGCCGAGCGCGGCGTGGCCCTGTACGAGGACGCCGCGCAGGCGCACGGCGCCTCGCTCGACGGCCGCCCGGTCGGCTCGTTCGGCGACTTCGCGATGTTCAGCCTCTACCCGACCAAGAACATGACCAGCGGCGAAGGCGGCATGGTCACCACGGCCACGGACGAGATCGCCCGTCAGGTCAAGCTCCTGCGCAACCAGGGCATGGAGCGGCAGTACGAGAACGAGATCATCGGCTTCAACGCCCGCATGACCGACATCCACGCCGCGATCGGCCGGGTGCAGCTGCACAAGGTCGACGCCTGGACGAAGACCCGTCAGCAGAACGCGGCCTTCCTGGACGCGAACCTGCGCGGCGTGGTCGTGCCCCCGGTCGCAGACGGTGCCGTGCACGTGTACCACCAGTACACGGTCCGGGTGCCGGAGGACCGCGACGGCTTCGTGGCGGCGCTCAAGAACGAGCACAACGTCGGCGCCGGCGTGTACTACCCGATCCCGAACCACCGGCTGCCCTCGCTCACGCGCTTCGCCCCGGGCCTCGACCTCCCCGAGACCGAGCGTGCCGCCCGCGAGGTCGCCTCGCTGCCGGTGCACCCGTCGCTCAGCCAGGACGACCTCGAGCGCATCGTCACCGCGGTGAACGCCGTCGCGGGGGCAGGCGCCTGATGGCGGCGAATCTGCGCGCCGGACTGCTCGGCGTCGGGATGATGGGCCGCAACCACGCCCGCGTGCTGCGTGACGTGGAGGGCATCGACCTGGTCGCGATCGCCGACCCGGGCGGTGACCCGCACAAGGTCGCGGGCGAGCTCGAGATCCTCCCCGACATCGAGGCGCTCATCGCCGCCGGTATCGACATCGCCGTGGTCGCCGTGCCGACCGCGTTCCACGAGGACGCGGCGCTCAAGCTGGCCGACGCCGGGGTGCACACCCTCGTCGAGAAGCCGATCGCGCACTCGCTCGAGGCGGGGCGCCGGATGACGGACGCCTTCGCCGCCCGGGGCCTGGTCGGAGCCGTCGGCCACGTCGAGCGCTTCAACCCCGCGCTGCAGGAGATGCGACGCCGCCTGGAGGCGGGGGAGCTCGGTGACGTGTACCAGATCGCGACCCGCCGCCAGAGCACGTTCCCCGCCCGCATCGCCGACGTGGGCGTGGCGAAGGACCTCGCGTCCCACGACATCGACCTCACGAGCTGGGTCGCGCAGAGCGAGTACACCACGGTGTTCGCGCAGACCGCGCACAAGAGCGGACGCGACTACGAGGACATGATCACGGTCACCGGCCGGCTGGCCAACGGCGTGATCGTCAACCACCTCGTCAACTGGCTCTCGCCCATGAAGGAGCGCATCACGGTCGTCACCGGCGACCGCGGCACCTTCATCGCCGACACCGCGACCGGCGACCTGACGTTCTACGCCAACGGCACCATCCCGCTCGAGTGGGAGTCGATGCTCGCGTTCCGCGGCGTGTCCGAGGGCGACATCACCCGGTTCTCCTTCGCCAAGCGCGAGCCGCTGCGGGTCGAGCACGAAGCCTTCCGCGACGCCGTCCTCGGCAAGCCGAACGACGTCGTCACGATGGAGCAGGGCCTGCGCACGCTCGAGGTCGTCGAGGGCGCTCTCTCCTCCGCCGCCAACGGCGCATCCGTCGCCCTCTGAACGCGAGAACATGAAACGCATCTGGCCGGTCCTCAAGGATCTCCTCCCGCTGCTGCCGACCGGCGCGCAGCGGTACTTCGTCGGGTACATGATCGCCACGACGCTCATCACCGCACTCGACGTGGTGGCGATGTCGCTGCTGGCCGTGATCATCGGCCCGGCACTGACCGGCGGGGCGCTGCGGCTCCCGCTGATCGGGGAGGTCTCGCCCGACATGACGCCGCTTCTGGTGCTCGGCGCCTGCGCGCTCATCATCCTGAAGTCGGTGCTCTCGGTCACGCTGCACTGGTTCGCCACGCGCCGGTTCGCGCGCTACGAGCTCGAGATCGGCGACCGGATGTTCAAGGCGTACATCAACTCCAGCTGGGAGGAGCGCTCGAAGCGCACGGTCGCCGAGATCACGCGCATCGCGGACGGCGGCATCGCGAACACGATGTCGGGCTTCCTGCTGCCGCTCATGCGCGTCCCGAGCTCGATCTTCACGTTCGTGCTGATCATCGTCGTGCTGCTGGTGGTCGACCCGATCACCGCGCTCATCGCCATGGTGTACCTGATCCTCGTGGCGCTCATCGTGCACCAGGTGGTGACGAAGCGCTCGCTGGAGGCCGCCACCGTCAACCGCAACTACAGCTACCGCGTCGCGATCCTGATGACCGAGATGATGGAAGCGCTGAAGGAGCTCAGCCTCCGCAACCGGCTCGCCGACGTCGCACAGCTGGTGACGGACAGCCGCCACCACTCGGTCCGCGCCAGGGCGAACGCGTCGTTCCTCGGTGTCGTCCCGTCGTTCGCGTTCGAGTCCGCCCTCATCGGCGGCGTCGTGATCATCGGCGGCGTCTCGTACTGGCAGGGCGGTCTGGCGGCCGCGTTGTCGTCCGTCGCACTGTTCACCGCGACCGGCTTCCGCCTGATCCCGGCGATCAGCGGCATCCAGGGCGGCATCGTGCAGGGTGTCGCGAGCATCCCCTCGGCACAGGACGTCATCGGTGACCTCACCGCCGCGGAGAAGGACATGGAGGTGTCGCAGACGCCCGCCGACACCGCGGAGCTGGCGGAGAACCCTCGGCTGCTCAGCCTGTCGGACGTGCACTTCCGGTACCCGGGAGCCGACGAGGACGTCATCCGCGGGCTCTCGCTCGACATCCCGCTCGGCAGCTCGCTGGGCATCGTCGGGCCGTCCGGAGCCGGCAAGTCGACGCTGATCGACCTGCTCCTCGGCCTCAGCCAGGCCACGACCGGCGACATCGAGATCGACGGGCACCCGCTCTCGAGCGTGCTCCGTCAGTGGCGCGGGCGCGTCGGCTACGTGCCGCAGCGGGTGGCGCTGTTCGACGCCTCGATCGCGCAGAACGTCGCCCTGACCTGGACGGATGAGATCGACCGGGACCGCGTGGAGTACGCCCTGGAGCGCGCGCAGCTCAGCTCGCTCGTCGCGTCGCGGGCGAATGGCATCGACGAGCGCATCGGCGAGCGGGGCGTGTCCCTGTCCGGCGGTCAGCAGCAGCGTCTGGGCATTGCCCGCGCGCTGTACACCGATCCGCTGGTGCTGGTGCTCGACGAGGCCACGAGCTCTCTCGACACGAAGACCGAGGACGAGGTCACCAAGGCGATCCGGTCGCTGCAGGGCGAGGTCACGCTGATCTCGGTGGCGCACCGCCTGTCGACCATCAAGGACTACGACCGGATCTGCTACATGGACGAGGGCGTGATCGCCGCTCAGGGCACCTTCGTGGAGGTCGCCTCCTCGCTGCCCGCGTTCGCCGAGCAGGTGCTGCTGGCCGGACTCTCCGGAGAGCTCGAGCGCCGGGCGTGACTCCGCCGCCCGACCGGGTCGGTCACACGATCCGGTCGGTGCGGTTCGCGGCGTAGAACAGCCGTGCCATCGCCTGCGGGTGCAGGGAGAACAGCGGGTTGGGCGTGAGCAGCGCCCCCAGTGACCGCTGGTTCCAGCGGTCGTTCGCGAGGATGCGGATCCGCTCCACGTCGGGCGCTGCCGAGAAGGTCTCGTCGATGATGCGGTGGTCGACCCGCGACAGCAGCCGCAGGGCCCCGGGGGCCAGGGCCACGAGTCGGTCCAGGGTCTCCCGCAGCTCGGCCTGGTGCGTGACCAGCTCCGGCGTCGTCGTCGCCCGGACGCCGATCGCGCTGAGGAACTGGATGCGCAGCAGCTTGACGACCGCTGCGGTGCGGGCGCGGCGGCCGAGGGCGCGGAACCAGGGCGCGGCCTCGAGGCCGTCGAGGAAGGCGAAGTCCTCGCGCACCGGGCGCGCCGTGAACGTGACGCGGTCGCCCTCGTCCTCGTGCCCGACGTACGCGGGGCCGTCGATGTCGACGGCGAGGTCGCGCCCGCGGAACCACAGCTCTCCGGTCAGGGCGATGTCCTCTCCGGACGACAGGCCCTCGGTGAAGCGCAGGTGCCCGAAACGCTCGCGGTCGATGAGGCCGAGCGGCGCGCTGCGGTAGAAGAGGCGGTCCTTCGCCGCGTCGAGCCGCCGCGAGCGGCGTCCGTTCCGCACGGGAGGAAGCGGGTTGTTGTGGCGCCCGACGAGCGTGATCTTCGGGATCACGGCGCTCGCCCCGGTCTCGCGCTGGATGCGCAGCCAGGAGTCCAGCGCGCCGGGCGCGAACTCGTCGTCGGAACCGAGCAGCGCGATGAACGGGGCGGTGGACGACGCGAAGCCGAGGTTCATCGGTCCAGCCGGCGAGCGGATGCCGTCCTGCAGCTCGAGCAGGACCACGCGCTCGTCCTCCGCGTACCCGCCGAGGTTGCCGCGGATCACGGCGGGGTCGATGTTGTGCGCGACCACCAGCACGCGCACCGGAGCGGCGGTGGCGTCGAGCACCGAGGCCACCGCACGACGGATCGGTCGGGTGGCGGAGTGGACGGCGATCGTGACGTCGACCAGGGGCGACGCGGTCACAGCTGCCCCACCCGCTGCGATCGGGCGCCCGCGGCGAGCGTGCGGAAGGGGGCGTGCCGGTGCAGCGCCAGGAACGGGTTCCGGGGGAGCTGAGCGGCGGGCGAGAGGTAGATCCACCGACGGCCGAGCAGGGCGCGGGTGCGCTCGGGATCGGGCGCCTCGCGGCGCAGCTCGTCCATGACCCGGCGGTCGGCGATCGACAGCACCGACAGCACTCCGGGGGCCCAGGCGCTGACGCGGTCGACGACGGCGAGGAGCTCGGCGGCGACCGCGGCGATGCCCGGGGTCTCCAGGCGCGCGGCCACGGCGTCGAAGAAGTGGATGCGGAGCAGCTTGACGGCCAGGGCGCGGCGGTCGGCGGTCGAGGCGGCCGCGAACCAGTCCGCCTCCTCGATCACGCGGAGGAACGCGAAGTCGGCCGCCACGTCGCGCGGAGCGGAGGTGACGCGGTCGTCCGCGTCGTCGTGGCCCACGTACGGGGGGCCGTAGAGGTCGTAGGCGATGCTCGTCGCCGTGATCCACAGCTCAGAGGTGTACGGCAGGTCCTCGCCGGACGTGAGGCCCTCGGTGAAGCGCAGGTCGCCGAAGCGCTCGCGGTCGATGAGGCCGAGGGGCGCGCTGCGGTAGTGCAGGCGGTCGCGGTCGGCGCTCAGGCCGGTCGTGCGGCGTCCGCGGCGCACGGGCGGGTACGGGTCGGGGCCTCCGGTCACCAGGCGGATGCGACCGATCACGACGTCGGCATCCGTCGCGCGCTGCAGCGCCAGCCACGAGTCGATCGCGCCAGGGGCGAACTCGTCGTCGGAGCCGAGCAGGGTGTGGAAGCGTGCCGTCGCCGCCGCCATCCCGAGGTTCATCGGGCCGGCGGGCGACGGGATGCCGTCGCGGAGGGAGAGCAACCGGACGGCCGGGTGTTCCGCCCAGGTGCCGAGGTTCGTGCGGATGATCTCCTGGTCGATGTTGTGTGCCACCACGTTCACGCGCACCGGAGCGGTCGTGCCTTCGATGACGGAGGCGACGGCGCGCGCGATGGGCCGGGTGGCGGAGTGGACGGCGATCGTGACGTCGACAAGTGGGGATTCCATACCGGATCGATGCTACCGCGGAGGCCTACGCCATCATGTCGCGCAGGGTCCGGTACGGGGCGTGCCGGTGCAGGGCGAGGAACGGGTTCGCCGTGAGCCGCGCATCGAGCCCGCCGCCCCAGCGGGCCGAGAGGAGGGCGCGGATCCGGTCGGCCGACGGCGCGCTCGTCTCGAGCTCTCGGAGCACCTTCCGGTCCGCGCGGCACAGCAGCGCGGTCGCGCCGGGGGACATCCGCTCGATCGCCGCGGCGGTGTCGAGCAGCTCGGCGCGGTAGGCGGCGATCCCGCCCGGGGCGTCCAGCCGGGAGGCGACGGCATCCATGAGGTGCACGCGGAGGTTCTTCACGCCGAACCCCCGGCGCGCCGAGCGCGAGGCAGCCCGGTACCAGGGCTTGGCGGCGACGATGTCGAGAAACGCGAAGTCGGCCGACAGGGGTCGGACGGTGCGGGTCACACGGTCGACCGCATCGTCGTGGCCGACGTACGCCGGGCCCGTACGGTCGTAGGCGATGTGCGCGCCGGTGAACCACAGCTCCGCGGTGAACTCGAGGTCCTCGCCGGACTCGAGGCCCGGAGTGAAGCGCAGGTCGGGGAAGCGCGTCCGGTCGATGAGGCCGAGCGGCATGCAGCGGTAGCTGAGGCGGTCCTTGTCGACGTCGAGCTCCCGCACCCGTCCGCGACGTCGCGGCGGTGTCGGCTCGGCCGCCTCGTCCACGCGCACGCGCGGGATGACGGTGGTCGCGCCGGTCGAGCGGGCGACCGCGAGCCAGGAGTCGAGTGCCCCCGGCTCCAGCTCGTCGTCCGAGCCCATGACCGAGAAGTACGGGGCCTCGGCCAGCGCGATGCCGTGGTTCATCGGCCCGGCGGGGGAGGGGATGCCGTCCTGCAGGGACACGACGCGCACCTCGGGCCGCGTGCCCAGGTCGCCGAGGTTGGCGGAGATCGCCTCGGGATCGGTGTTGTGCGCGACCACGGTGACCCGCACGGCGGCGGTCGTGTCGAGCACGGAGGAGACCGCGCGGCGGATGGGACGAGCGGGCGTGTGCACGGGGATGACCACGTCCACGTCGGGCGACGGCATGTCGTCGATCCTATCGCGGGCGTTGCGGACGGACGGGGCGCGGGGGTCGGCACTGTATCCTTTCCGGAGCCCTGTCCTCGATCAGAGAGTCTCGTCGCGTGCACTCCGCCTCCACCCTCGCTCAGCCCACGCAGCGGCTGGACTCGCTCACCGGGCTGCGCTGGTGGGCAGCGTTCGCGGTCTTCCTGTACCACATGAATGTGTTCGCACCCCTGCCGGGTTCGGTGCAGTCGGTGCTGCTGAACGGCTATCTCGGCGTGACGTTCTTCTTCGTGCTCTCCGGTTTCGTGCTCACGTGGTCGGCGCGGCCGAACGTGCCCACCTCGACGTTCTACTGGCGTCGCTTCGCACGCATCTGGCCATCGCACATGGTGGCGCTCCTGATCGCGATCCCCGTGTTCTACACGTTGGCGCCGGTTCCGGAGGGGAGCTTTCTGAAGCCGTTCGACCTCGGCATCCTCCTGCTGTCGGTCGTCGTGATCCAGGCCTGGTGGTCCAACCCCGCCATCCTCTTCTCCGGCAACCCGGCCGCGTGGACGCTCACCTGCGAGGCCTTCTTCTATGCGCTGCACCCGTGGATCTCCCGGGTACTGGTGCCGATGGCCAAGCGCGGGGCCCTGCTGCTGGCGGTCGGTGTCGTCGCCTACGCGTTCGTGTACCGCGCGGTGGTCCTGTTCGCCCCGGACCTCGGACTCGCCGCGCTCCCGGTGCCCGTGCAGCGGCTTCCGGAGTTCGTGCTGGGCATGGCGCTCGCATGGGCCATACGCTCCGGCTGGCGACCGCGCATCCACCCGCTCATCGGCGTCGCCGCTCCCGTGGCGGTGATTCTGGCGCACTACGCCTCCGGGCGGTTCATCCCGACCTGGAGCGTGACCCCGGCGATCAGTGGCATGCTCAACGAGCTGTTCACGGTCGCGTGCGGCATCGCGATCGTCTCGCTCGCCGTGCATGCACTGCGCGGCGGACGGCTGTGGTTCGCGTCGAAGTGGCAGGTGCGGCTGGGTGAGTGGTCCTTCGCCTTCTACCTCGTGCACGCGACGTTCATCTACGTGGCGCTGCGCGTCTTCGGCTACCAGCCCGCGTCGTGGAGCAACCTGCTCTGGTTCGCCGCCCTGTTCGTGGTCGACCTGGTGGCCGCATGGGCCCTCCACACGTTCGTCGAGCGCACGCTGGAGAAGCGCATGCGCCGCTGGAAGGACGACCGGGACGCGCGCCGCCGCACGCGAGAGGCGGTCGCGTCAGCCTGAGGCGCGGATCCAGCCGTCGAGCAGGACCGCGGCGCTCCGGCGCCCGGAGTGCACGGCCTCGACGAACACCGGCCCCGCCGCGGCTGCGGCGGCCGCTGCCTCACGGTCGGAGATCAGTCCGGCGACCACCTCGCCGAGGGTGTCCGGCGTGGCCTCGACGATCGGCAGCGGCAGTCCCACCTCCGCCTCGATGGCGCGGCGCACCTCGGGCAGCACGTGTCCGACCACCACGCGACCCGTCGCCATGGCCTCGCAGGCCGCGACTCCGTAGGAGCCGGCGCGGAACTGGTCGAGCACGATGTCGGCGTCGCTCAGCACCTCGGGCATCCGGTCGGCGGCGACGCCGGTCACGAGCTCGTAGTCGATGTCACCGCTCGCGATGAGGGAGGCGAGGGCGGGCTCGATCAGGTGACTGCCCTTCTGCACGACGGAGGTGGAGGAGTGGATCACCCGCACCCGGTCGCGGTCCATGGCGGGGCGCCGCGCCCGGAACCGCGCGGTGTCGACGACCACGGGACACCACGTCGCCCACGGAACATCGTGCAGCAGGTCGGGTGTGGACACGAACGTCGGGCGACGCAGTTCCGTCAGCAGTGCGAGGTTGGCGTCCGCATCGGCCTGCAGCACGGCGGTGCGCGGATCGTCGGGGTACGGCGACCACGGGGTGCGCAGCGCATGGTCGCGGGGGCTGCGGATGTCGGTGCCGTGGCACAGGTACGCGACGGACACCCCCGCCTCCTCCAGCGCCGCGACCTCCGCGCGGACTTGCCGGTCGAACAGGCGGCCGAACAGCGGGCGCTCCGCCTCGATCAGCACGTGCGAGAACCGGCTGACGGCCTCCCACTCGGACTGCTGCCATTCGGTGGACGAGGTGGAGGAGATCGGGACCGGGACGTCCGCGGGGAAGGAGAGCCCGCCGGGCAGGACCTCCTCCATGTTGCGGGCAGCGATCTCCGGGTGCGCCTGCTCCAGCGCGCGCGCCCAGCGATACCCCTGGCCCGAGTAGTTCGTCGGGCCGATGAAGACCCGCACCGCGGCATCCGGCACGTCGGCCACCGGGGCGTCGCCGCCGCCGAGCGCGCGATGCGCCAGCCGACCGATCAGGCCGTCCGGGTCGCGCGCCGCCGAGTCGAGGGCGCGGTTGACCCAGCGGGGCAGTCGGGAGCGGTGCCGGATGATCCAGCCGGCGATCGCGTTCAGCCGCGCGCGCATCTCAGCGTCCGTCCCTCGTCTGGCCGACCGACTCGATCACGTCGACGACGCGGCCGGCGACCGCGGCCATCGAGTGCCGTTCCGCTGTCCAGTCGGCGACGCTCCGCCGCTCCGCCGCGCTCAGCGGGCGGGCCGCGAGGGCCGCCATGGCCACCGCGACCGACTCGGCGGCGTAGCCGCTGACGATGCCGCCGCGCACCTCCAGGTTCGCCTGGTCGAGGTAGGCGCCGGTGGGTCCGTTCGGCGGGCCGGCGAAGATGACGGGGCATCCGGCGGCCATCGACGAGTACGCCTTCGTGGCGAACGCGTACTCGTAGCCGGTGCCGGGGCGCTGGGTGGCGATGGTCGCGACGGCGCGGTGCAGATGCGGGACCAGCTCGCTGCTGGGCATCGTCTCGACGAACTCCACGGAGTCGGCGACCCCGAGCTCGCGGGCCCGCTGCTCCAGGAAGGCGCGCTCGCTGCCGTTGCCGATGAAGCGCAGGGTGTACCCGGGGGTGCTGCGGCTGAACGCGGCGAACCCGTCGACGGCGATATCGGCGCCGTGCCAGTGTGAGTAGGTGCCGGCGTACAGGAACACGGGTTCGGTCGTCGCCTCCGCCTCGGCGTCGGCCGGAGGGAGGAAGGCACCGGTGTCCGCCCCGAACCCGGTCACGACGGCCGGTCGGCCCACGCCGAGCGCGGCGATCCGGTCGAGCACGCCCTGGGAGATCGTGACGATGCGCCGCGCTCCCCGCATCGCGAAACGCTCGGTCGCGCGCAGCACGCGGATCACCAGGCGCGACGAGGTCACCTGCTCCGCGGCATCGGACCAGACGTCGGCGGCGTCGTACACGTAGGGGATGCGCCGCAGCGCGCACACGAGCCGCACCACGAACCCCGTGGTGGGCGGCGGCTCCATGAAGACCACGTCGGGGCGCCGCAGGAACAGCAGCCGGAAGAACAGGGGGACGTCGAAGCTGGCGTACGGGAGGTAGCCGCGCACGTAGCCGCTGCGGTCGCGCAGCACGGGGGCCATGCGCACGTCTTCGACGGGTGCTCCCTCGTCGAGGCCGCGCGGCGGTCGCACGGTGAGCACGGTGACGCGGTGCCCGCGGGCCACCGCCTCGTCGGCGACGGCGCCGAGGAACGACGACGCCGCGGAGGGCTCGGGGCGGTAGATGCGCGAGACGATCGCGAGGCGCATGCTCATGCGGAGAGGAAGTGCGTCATCAGCTGCGCGCGGGAGAAGTCGCCGTTGTGCACGCGTCGGACGAACTCCCTCCCGGTCGCGGCGATCCCGCGGTAGTGGTCCCGTCGCACGGCGATGTCGCGCAGCATGTGTTCGAGCGTGTCCGGTGTGGTCTCCGGGATCGGCAGGGTCATGCCCGCGTGCCCCTCCACCTCACGCCGGGCCTGCTCCGTGACGTGGGCGAGCACCACCCGCCCGGCGGTCATGCTCTCGCACGCCGCGACACCGTAGTCGCCGACCCGGAACTGGTCGAGCACGACGTCGGCGGACGCGACCACGGCCGGCATCTCGTGGTTGGGGACGCGGTCCAGCTGGATGAACTCGATGAGCCCCTCGTCGTGCAGCTTCTGCGCCACGGGGACGATGAGCGGCGTGCCCTTGACGTGCGCGTTGGTGGGCGCGTGGATGACGCGGATGCGCTCGCGCTCCAGGAGCGGCTCGTCGTTGATCCACTGCTCCTGGTCGATCACCACGCCGAGGAAGTGCGCGCGGGGAAGGTCGACGAGCAGGCCGGCGGTCGACACGAACGTGGGCACGTCGAGGTCGGCGATCGCCGCGAGGTTGTCGGCCACGGCCTTCTCCGCGAGGTCGAAGGGCACCCAGTCCTCGCTGTCGACGAACAGCGACCACGGCGTCGACTCCAGGTGGGTCGACGGCAGTCGCACGTCGGTGCCGTGGCCGACGATGCCCACGCGCACACCACGCTCCTGCAGCAGTGCGGTCTGACGGCGCAGGTCGCCGGAGAACATCCCGCCGAGGATGGGGAAGCACGCCTCGATGAGCACGTGCGTGTAGTTCGTCGCGATCGCGTCGAGCATCGAGCGCTGCCATGCGCGGGAGTGTTCGGCGGTGCGCCAGGTCACGGTGTAGTCGGCGGGGTACTGCAGGAGGTTGTTGCCCGCGTGCACGTAGTTGACCGCGGACACCTCGCCCGTCGACTCGGCCGCGCGCGACCACCGGTACCCCTGGCCGGCGTAGTTCACCGGTCCCACCAGCATCCGGATCGGACGGGAGAGGTCGGGCAGCGGCGGCGGGGGCGGGGTCACGCCCTTCGCCCGGTCGACGGTCGACGCGATCGCGTCCTGCACCGGCTTCGGGACGAGCTTCCAGGCGGCTTCAACGCGGGGATGCATCGGTGTCCTCCTCGTGCGGATTAGGGGCGGTGGCATGCAGCCAGGCTTCGTCGAGCACGGCGGCGGAGCGACGGCCGTCGTGGACGGCGCGGACGAACGTGTCGCCGGTGGCGCGGAGGGCGTCGAGGCCGTCGTGTGCGGCGAGCTCGCGCAGGACGCCCTCGATCGTGTCGGGCGTGGCCTCGACGATGGGCGGCTCCAGCCCGGTCTCCTCACGGACGGTCGCGCGCACCCGCTCGCTCAGGTGCCCGACGACGATGCAGCCGGACGCGAGGGCCTCGCACGCCGCCACGCCGTAGGAGCCGATGCGCAGCTGATCGATCACCACGTCGGCCGCGGCGAAGCGGTCGGGCATCTGCGCGGTCGGCACGCCCTGGATCAGATCGAGCTCGATGACCCCCTCCGCCTGCAGCCGCTCGAGCGTGTCGCGGATGAGGTGCGTGCCCTTGATCACGGACACCGACGGGGCGTGGGCGACCCGGAGACGCGCGCCGGGCGTGCGCGCCGTCCGCGGTCGCTCCCAGCGGGCGACGTCGACGGCCACCGGGAGCCACCGTGCGGTGGGGAGGTCTTCGCGCAGGTCGGGGGTGGAGACGAACACGGGGCGTCCGCTGCGCTCCAGGAATGCGATGTTGCGCGCCGCGACCACCTCGTCTCGCGCGGCGTAGATCTCGGGGTCGGCGTAGTGCGACCACGGGTGGTCGCGCATGTGCCGCGACGGCAGCCGCACGTCGGTGCCGTGGGCGAGGTAGGCCACGTCCACGCCGCGCGTGCCGAGCGCTGCCGCCTGCGCGGCCACCGAGCGACCGAGGAGGCGACCGAAGGGTGGCTCCTCCGCCTCGATCAGCACGTGCGTGGCCGTGGTCGCCGCGGCGAACTGGTCACGCTGCCACGCGGTGTCGTTGTGGTAGGTCGGGATCGGCACGAGCAGGTCGGACGGGTAGTCGAAGCCGCCGGGGACCTCGATGGCCATGGTGCGCGCCGAGATGCGCGGCGAGCGGCGCTCCAGGGCCCTGCTCCACGCGAACGCCTGGCCGGAGTAGTTGACCGGCGCGATGAGGACGCGGACGGGTCGGTCGTCGAACGCGGTCGTGCCGACGGCTGCGGGGACGGGCTTCCCGTAGCGGCGGGCGGCGATCCGCCCGAGGGGGCTGGTGGGGGAGTCGGCGATGCGGTCGATCGTGGCGTTGACCCACCGGGGGAGTCTGTTCCGGTTCACGTCGTGCGTGCATTCTCCGGGGGACAGGAACTCATCCCGTCAGTATACCGAGGGGGCGCAACGGCGGTCCGACGGCGGGCGACTATCATGGGCGGGGTTGCCGCGGTCCCGTTCCGGTGGACCGGGACCGAATGGAACGGTGGGATCGATGGCCTCGTCAGAGCCGGGCAAGAAGGGCTTCTCGCTCAAGGACTATGCGGAGACGCTTCACGCCTATCTCGACGACGGGTACGCCGTCACGAGCTTCGACAAGTACCTCGATGCCCCGCAGGAGAAGCACCTCATCCTCCGGCACGACATCGACAACAGCATCGAGCAGGCCATGCGCGTCGCGCGGGTCGACGCGGAGGCCGGGTGCTCGTCGAGCATCTTCCTGCGCGTGCACGCCCGCGGCTACAGCCTGATGAGTCTGCCGTCGCTCATGATGATCCGCGAGATGGAGGAGCTGGGGCACGAGGTCCAGCTGCACCTCGAGGGCGGCATCGGCGAGGTGCTCGGCGGTGACAACTTCGAGTGGGCCGAGCGTCAGCGCACGGTCTTCGAGACGGCGGTCGGCCGACCGGTCGGCGGGTTCAGCCTGCACGAGCCGGCGCGACTGGGCGGATTCGAGTTCGCGGCGGAGCTCCTCGACCGCTGGTCCGACACGGTGCGCTACCACGCCTACGAGCCGCGGTTCATGATGCCGAACATGAAGTATCTGAGCGACAGCAGCGGCAACTGGCGTGAGGGTCACTTCGCCGAGTGGGTCGGCAAGGTGCCCGTGGTGCAGGTGCTCACCCACCCGTTCTGGTGGTTCGAGAAGGTTCCGGCCGAGAACTACTGATCCGGCCGGAACGACGGAGTCCGCAGCCGGCCGCCCCGGCTCAGCGCTTGTTGTCGCCGAGCCGCCGGGCGGGGTTGCCGATGCGGATCTCGTCGTCGGGCACCGACTTCACCGCGACCGCACCGATGCCGAGCAGGGAGTTGCGGCCGAGCGTGACGCCCTGGATGACGGAGGCGTTGGGGCCGATCCAGGCGTCGTCCTCGATCACGACGCTGCCGGAGATCTCCGCGCAGGCCGTGATGATCACGTTGCGGCCGATACGGCAGTTGTGGGCCACGTGCACGTGGTCGTCGATCTTGGTGTGATCGCCGACGCGGGTCGGGGCGATGGTGCCGGAGCAGACCGTGGTGAAGTTGCCGACCTCGACGTGGTCCTCGATGACGACCGAGCCGAGGTGCGGGATGCGGATGTTGTCGCCGTCGGCGTCGCGCTCCATGCCGAAGCCCTCCTCGCCGATCACGGCGTGGCTCTTGATGAGAGCGTGCGCCCCGATGCGGACGTCGTGCCCGATCACCACGTGATCGCGGATCTCGGCGCCGTCGGCGATCACGGCGCCGGCGCGGACGACGGTGTACTCCCCGATATGGGCGCCGGGGTGCACCTCGGCGGTCGGGTCGACGCGGGCGGTCGGTGCGATCCCGGGAACGGGCTTGCGGGCGAAGTGCTCGGCGACGGCCAGGGCGAAGGCGGCACGCGGGTTCTCCACCAGCACCGCCGTCCCCGAGCGGGCGTCGTCGGGGAGGGTCGCGGGGGCGAGGAGCACGGCTCCGGCCTCCAGCGCCTTCGCGGCAGCGGCCGCCGCCGCCACCGGATCGACCACGAACGTCAGGTCTCCCTCGCCGGCCTCGCCGAGCGGGGCGAGACCCGTGACGGAGCGATCCGTGCCGACGAGTTCGCCCGACAGCTGCTGGGCGAGGGCGGAGGCGGTGACGTGGGGCGCGTTCATGCTCCGACCCTACTGCGAACGGCGGGGCGCCCCGGCGGTGCGAGGGGCGGCGGATATGATCGACGCATGGATGAGAAGGCGCTTCTGGAGCTGGTGGCGGAGATCCTCGAGGTCGAGGTGGACGAGGTCGCACTGACCGATGAGCTGGACGCGGTGGGCTGGGACTCGCTCGCGAACATCAGCTTCATCGCGGAGGTCGACGAGGCGATCGGCGTGACGATCGATGCGGACGAGCTCGCGAACGCGAAGACCGTCTCCGACCTGCACGCACTCACCCGTGCCGGTGCCTGAGACCTCCGACTACCTGCACCTCGACGGCCGCGCGGTCGTCGTCACCGGCGCAACCTCGGGCATCGGTCGGCAGACCGCGATCGACCTCTCGCGTCAGGGCGCCCGGGTCGCGCTGATCGGACGCCGCGAGGCCGAGCTGGAGGAGACCCGCGGCCTGCTCGCGGGCGAGGGGCACCTGCTGGCGCCGTTCGACCTGACCGACCACGCGGGCGTCGCGGCGCTGCTGCGCGGGATCGCCGCCGAGTTCGGACCGCTCGACGGCCTGGTGCACGCGGCGGGCGTCCACGTGACCGCTCCGCTGCGGATCGCGACGGCCGATCAGACCTCGGCCGTGTTCGACATCAACGTCACGAGCGCGCTGATGCTCGCCAAGGCGTTCCGTCACCCCAAGGTGCGCGCCGAGTCGTCGAGCATCGTCCTGCTGTCGTCGGCGGTCGGCCTGGTCGGGGAAGCAGGAGTGAGCGCGTACGCGGCGAGCAAGGCCGCCGTCGCATCCCTCGGCAAGTCGCTCGCGCTCGAGCTGGCGCGGGAGGGTGTGCGCGTCAACAGCATCGCCGCCGGGATCGTCGAGACCGCGCTGACCGAACGGCTGCGCGCCTCGGTGGGTGCCGCGGCCTGGGACGAGATCGAGGCGGCGCACCCGCTCGGCCTCGGCACCGTGGAAGACGTGGCGGGGGCGGCGCTGTATCTGCTCTCCCCGGTCTCGCGCTGGGTCACCGGTTCGGTGATGGTGGTGGACGGCGGGTACACCGCGAGGTGACCGCTCCCGGCCCGTAGACTGGGGGCATGGGTGCCCGCATCGCTGCCGTCGACTACTACCTGCCCGAGGCCGTCCTCAGCAATGAGGATCTCTCCCGAGAGTTCCCGGAGTGGAGCGTCGAGAAGATCTCCGGCAAGACCGGGATCGACCGCCGCCACATCTCCGGTCCCGACCAGTTCTCGTCCGACCTGGCCATCGCGGCAGCACGACGTCTGTTCGAGCGCGACGGCATCGACCCCCAGTCGATCGACTACGTGATCCTCTGCACGCAGAGCCCCGACTACTACCTCCCCTCGACCGCCTGCATCGTGCAGGACGCCCTGGGCATCCCGACCTCGGCGGGCGCGACCGACATCACGCTCGGCTGCTCCGGCTACATCTACGCCCTGGGCCTCGCCAAGGGCCTGATCGAGTCGGGCCAGGCGGCGAACGTCCTGGTCGTCACGGCCGACACGTACACGAAGTTCATCAACCCGGCCGACAAGTCCGTGCGCACGATCTTCGGCGACGGCGCGGCAGCGACCCTCGTGACCGCGGACGGCTCCGACACCTCGCTCACCGCCATGACCTACGGCACGGACGGCTCGGGCGGCAAGAGCCTCATCGTCCCGAACGGCGGGCTGCGCGCGGGCGCCGCACTCCAGCCGAAGGCCGACACGGCCGTGCGGGAGCTCGTCGCCTCGGGCTACGACCTGTACATGGACGGCCCCGACATCTTCAACTTCACCCTCCGCGTGGTGCCGGAGACGGTCGAGGAGATCCTCGCCAAGGCGCAGCTGGAGCAGAACGACATCGACCTGTTCGTGTTCCACCAGGCGAACGCCTTCATGCTCGAGCACCTGCGCAAGAAGCTCAAGGTGCCCGCCGAGAAGTTCTTCGTGTCGCTCGCCGAGTCCGGCAACACGGTGTCGTCCACCATCCCGATCGCGCTCGCCGACGCCGAACGCCAGGGCGCCCTGGTGCCCGGCATGCGCGTGATGCTCCTCGGCTTCGGTGTCGGTCTCTCCTGGGGTGGGCTGGTCGCGACGTGGTGAGCGCCTCCGCCCCGCGCCCGACGCTCCTCATCCTGTCCTTCGTGCCGATCGACGGTGACCCGCGCGTCATCAAGCAGGTCCGCCGCTTCGTCGACGAGTACGACGTGACGACGTGCTCGCCCGGCCCGTCGCCGCACCCCGGCGTCACGCACGTCGAGATCCGTGGCGACCTCCCGCCCAAGCAGGACATCGTGACCAGGGTGCGCGACGAGTTCGCGCGGCGGACCGAGTGGTTCCGCCGGATGTACTTCCAGTCGCCCGGTGTGCTCGAGACCATCCACCTGTTGCGCGGGCGGCGTTTCGACGCGGTGATCGCCAACGACGCCGAGACCGTGGGCGTCGCGTGCCGGCTCTTCGGCGCCGACCGCGTGCACGCCGACCTGCACGAGTTCTTCCCGGACATGGGCTTCGAGGACACGCCGCTCGGCCGTCGGCACCAGCGCTACTGGTCGTGGATGACGAAGCACCTGGTGTCGCAGGCGCACTCGTCCACGACGGTCGGCGGCGAGATCGCCAAGCGGTACCACGAGTACGGCCTCCAGCCCGGGGTGGTGACGAACTCGACACACCTGCGCGACCTCCCGTACCGTCCCGTGGGTTCCGCGATCCGGCTCGTGCACAGCGGCAACCCATTCCACGAGCGCAGCCTCGGCGAGATCATGCGCGCGGTGGCGGCGTCCCCGGTCGAGGTCACCTTCGACCTCTACCTCACGTGGCAGCCCGAGAAGACGCGCTCCGAGTTCGTGGCGCTCGCCGAGGAGCTGGGGCCGCGGATCACGGTGCACGACCCCGTGCCGCAGTCCGTGCTCATCGAGACGCTCAACGAGTACGACCTCGGCATCCACATCCTGCAGCCGGTGAGCACCAACAACGTGATGGCACTGCCGAACAAGTTCTTCGACTACGTCCAGGCGCGCCTCGGCATCGTGGTCGGCCCGTCGGTCGAGATGGCGCGCATCGTGCGCGACCATGGCCTCGGCGTCGTCACGGACGGCTTCGACGAGGCATCGATCGCCGCGACCATCGACGCGCTCACCCCCGAGCGCGTCGACGGGTTCAAGCAGGCCGCGATGCGGGCGGCCGATGCGCTCTCCGCGGAGCGGCAGGTCGAGGTGTGGGCGCGGGCCGTGGAGGAGATCGTCGCCGGCTCGGCGGGCCGTGCCTGACCTCGGGGCGCGGGCGTATCGCCTCGCGCAGAAGCTGGTGCCCTCGTCGATCGCGGGGTATGTGCTCCCCGGGCACGTGCGCCAGTTCCGCGAGACCGGTGTCACCGTGGCCAGCGACGCCCCGCGGCGACTGCTCATCGCGCCGGTGAACTCGGCGGGGCAGGGGTATGCGTGGGCGCGGGCGGCCGAGACGCTGCCCGGCGTCGCCGCCGCCAGCGCCATGTTCCGCGGGGGCGACGACGTGTTCGGGTTCCGTGCCGATCACCTCATCCCCGCGACGGCACTGGTCGGCAACGCTCGCTGGCGCCGGGCGCAGCACCACGCGATCCTCCACGGCTTCACGCACGTGCTGATCGAATCCGGGCGGCACCTCTCCGAGCTCGACGGCGACCCGCTGGAGCTGGTGCGAGAGCTGCAGGCGGCGGGGGTCCGCGTGGCGCTCGTGTGGCACGGGAGCGACATCCGTCTCCCGAGTGCGCACGCCGCGCGCGAGCCGGACTCGCCCTTCCACGGTGATCGCTATGCCGGGACAGCCGTGCTCGAGGAGATCGCCGAGCGGCACGCGCGCTTCGCAGAGGCCGCCGGGGTGCCCGTGTTCGTCTCGACTCCGGATCTGCTGCCGTTCGCGCCGGGTGCCACCTGGCTCCCCGTCGTGGTGGATCCGCGATCCTGGGCCGCGGCGGGGGACCGCCCTGCGCTCTCCGGCGACGGGCCACTGCGCGTCGTGCATGCCCCGTCGAGCGCCGGCCTGAAGGGCAGCGACCGCATCGCCGCAGCCGTGCAGCGGCTCGAGGCCGAGGGGCTCATCGAGTACACCGAGGTCAGGGGCGTCCCCGCCGAGCGGATGCCGGAGCTGTACGGCGGCGCCGACGTCGTCCTCGACCAGTTCCTCGCCGGGGCCTACGGCGTCGCGGTCTGCGAGGCGCTGGCGGCCGGTCGCCTGGTGGTCAGCCATGTGTCGGACGACACCCGTGAGGCGGTGCGCGCGGCCAGCGGACACGAGCTGCCCGTGGTGCAGGCCAGGGCAACGGAACTGGAGGGCGTGCTGCGCGAGGTCGCCGCGAATCGCGCGCGCTCTGCGACGCGAGCCGCCGAGGGGCCGGCGTTCGTGCGCGCGGTGCACGACGGGACGATGTCGGCGGAGGCGCTGCGGCCGTTCCTCGACGCGTGAGCCGCCGGGCTCCGTAGAGTAGATGCTCGTGAAGATCGTCAGCGTCGTCGGCGCGCGCCCCCAGTTCGTCAAGCTCGCCCCGATCCACCATGCCGCCCGCGCGGCCGGGGTGGAGCACGTGATCGTGCACACCGGACAGCACTACGACCCGCTGCTGTCTGACGTGTTCTTCGAGGATCTGGGGATCGGCGCCCCCGACGTGCACCTCGGCGTGGGCAGCGGCTCGCACGGCGTGCAGACCGGTGCGATGCTGGGCGCCCTCGACGCGGTGTTCGACGAGCACCGCCCCGACTGGGTGCTGGTGTACGGCGACACGAACTCGACGGTGGCGGCGGCGCTGAGCGCGGTCAAACTGCACATCCCGGTGGCGCACCTGGAGGCGGGGCTGCGCAGCTTCAACCGTCGCATGCCGGAGGAGCACAACCGCGTGCTGACCGACCATGCCGCCGACCTTCTTCTCGCACCGACGCAGGTCGCCGTCGACCACCTCACGCGCGAAGGGCTGGCCGAGCGCACCGTGCTGGTGGGCGATGTGATGACCGATGTGCTGTTCGACGTGCGCGACCGTGTCGCCCGGCGTGCCGCCGACGAGGGGGAGCGCCTGGACGCCGCCGAGGGGGAGTACTACCTGGCGACGATCCACCGCGCCGAGAACACCGACGACCCGGCGCGGCTGCGGCAGGTGGTCGAGGCCCTGGCGGGGCTCGACCGTCCCGTCGTGCTGCTGGCCCACCCGCGCGTGGTGGCCAAGGCGGCCGCGCACGGCATCGACCTCGACCGCGGCTCGCTCACCTCCCGCCCGCCGCTCGCCTACCCCGACCTGATCGCGGCCGCGGCGGCGAGTGCCGGTGTGGTGACCGACTCGGGCGGCCTGCAGAAGGAGGCGTTCCTGCTGCGCGTGCCGTGCACGACCGTGCGCACCGAGACGGAGTGGGTCGAGACGGTGGAGCTGGGCTGGAACGTGCTCGCGAACACGCGCGAGGAGATCGCGGCGGCCGTGACGCGTCCTCGACCGGCGGCCACGGACGCGGCACCGTACGGCGACGGGCACGCCGCCGAGCGCGTGATCGCGGTGCTGTCCGAGCGTCGCTGAGGCTCACCCGCGAGGAGCCGGGTACCCGCGCCGGAATATACTCGAACCCATGCGTATCGCCGTCGTGGCCCTCGGAAAGATCGGCCTGCCCCTCGCCGTCCAGTTCGCCAGCAAGGGACACGACGTGGTCGGGGTCGACGTCAATGCGGCCCTCGTCGACAGCGTCAACCGGGGCGTCGAGCCGTTCCCCGGCGAGGCGCAGCTGCAGGAGAAGCTGACGGCGGCGCTCGAGGCCGGACGGCTGCGGGCGACGACCGACTACGCGGAGGCGATCCCCGGGGCTGATGCCGTGGTCGTGGTCGTGCCGCTGTTCGTGAACGAGGAGACCGCGGAGCCCGAGTTCGGGTGGATGGACGCGGCCACCCGCTCGCTCGCCGAGCACCTGACCCCCGGCACGCTGGTGTCGTACGAGACCACGCTGCCGGTCGGGGTGACGCGCGGCCGCTGGAAGCCCCTGCTCGAGGAGGTCTCCGGGCTGCGCGAGGGGGAGGACTTCCACGTGGTGTTCTCCCCGGAGCGCGTGTTCTCGGGCCGGATCTTCGCCGACCTGCGCAAGTACCCCAAGCTGATCGGCGCGCTCTCCGACGAGGGGGCCCGCCGCGCCGTCGCGTTCTACGAGTCGGTGCTCGACTTCGACGAGCGTCCCGACCTGCCGCGCACGAACGGGGTGTGGGACCTGCAGAGCGCCGAGGCGGCCGAGATGGCCAAGCTCGCCGAGACCACCTACCGCGACGTGAACATCGGCCTGGCGAACCAGTTCGCCCTCTTCGCGGGTGCCAACGGCATCGACGTGTACCAGGTCATCGAGGCGTGCAACTCGCAGGTCTTCAGTCACATCCACCGCCCCGGCATCGCGGTGGGCGGCCACTGCATCCCGGTCTACCCCAAGCTGTACCTGTCGACCGACCCCGACGCCGACATCGTGCGCACGGCGCGCGAGTTCAACGAGTCGATGCCAGAGCGCCTGGTGGCTCAGGCCGAGGGCATGCTCGGCGACCTGTCCGGACTCCGGGCGGTCGTGCTGGGCGCGGCGTACCGCGGCGGGGTGAAGGAGACCGCGTTCTCCGGTGTCTTCCCCACCGTCGAGGCACTGCGACGCCGCGGCGCCGAGGTGCGCGTGCACGACCCCCTGTACACGGACGACGAGCTGCGCGCCCTGGGACTCGAGCCCTACGCGCTCGGGGAGGGCGTCGACCTCGCGATCGTGCAGACCGATCACGCCGAGTACCGCACGCTCCGTCCCGTCCAGCTGCCCGGCGTGCGGCTCCTGGTCGACGGCCGCGCCGTGACCGACGCGGAGGCCTGGGCCGGCACGCCGCGCATGGTCGTCGGCGCCGGCCGCGCCTCCGCCACGGTCTGACGACCCGCGACCGGGCGCCGCGGCTGAAGCTCCCAGCCGCGCGCCGATACGATTGAGGCATGGATCTTCTCGTCGTTGGGTCGGGTTTCTTCGGCCTCACCATCGCTGAGCGTGCCGCGGAAGCCGGCCGCAAGGTGACCGTCATCGACCGCCGCCCCCACATCGGCGGCAACGCCTACAGTGAGGCGGAACCCGAGACGGGGATCGAGGTGCACCGCTACGGGGCGCACCTGTTCCACACGTCGAACGCGACCGTGTGGGAGTACGTCAACCGCTTCACCACGTTCACGAACTACGTGCACCGGGTCTACACGACCCACAAGGGCACGGTGTTCCCGATGCCGGTGAACCTGGGCACGATCAACCAGTTCTTCCAGGCGGCCTACACGCCGGACCAGGCGCGGGCTCTGGTGAAGGAGCAGGCGGGGGAGTTCGACGTGAAGTCCGCCGCGAACTTCGAGGAGAAGGGCATCGCGCTCGTCGGCCGTCCGCTGTTCGAGGCGTTCTTCCGCGACTACACCGCCAAGCAGTGGCAGACCGACCCGCAGAAGCTGTCCGGCGACATCATCAGCCGCCTGCCCGTGCGCTACACGTACGACAACCGCTACTTCAACGACACGTGGGAGGGCCTGCCGACCGACGGGTACACCGCGTGGCTCGAGCGCATGGCGGACCACCCCCGCATCGAGGTGAAGCTCGGCGTCGACTACTTCGACGAGGCGCAGCCGCTGAACAAGAGGGCCACCGTCGGCCAGGTGCCCGTGGTCTACACGGGGCCGGTCGACCGCTACTTCGACTACGCGGAGGGCGCCCTGAGCTGGCGCACGCTCGACTTCGAGCAGGAGGTGCTGAACGTCCGCGACTTCCAGGGCACCAGCGTCATGAACTACCCCGACATGGACGTGCCCTACACGCGCATCCACGAGTTCAAGCACTTCCACCCGGAGCGCAAAGACGTCTACGACTCCGACAAGACCGTCATCATGCGTGAGTTCTCCCGCTTCGCCGAGCGCGAGGACGAGCCCTACTACCCGGTGAACACGCCGACCGACCGCGAGGGGCTGCTGGCCTACCGCGAGCTGGCGAAGGGCGAGAAGGACGTGCACTTCGGGGGGCGTCTGGGCACGTACCAGTACCTCGACATGCACATGGCCATCGGGTCGGCGCTGTCGCTCTGGAACAACACTCTCTCCTAGACTCGGAACCGTGAGTCACGCTGCTGTCGGGGCGCCCGGGACGCCCCGGCGCTATCTGCATTCGCTGTGGCTGCTGTCCGCCCGCGACCTGAAGGTGCGGTACGCGACGAGCGCCCTCGGCTACCTGTGGTCGGTGCTCGATCCGCTGGTGATGAGCGCCATCTACTGGTTCGTGTTCACGCAGGTGTTCCATCGGAGCGTGGGCGAGGACCCGTACATCGTGTTCCTCATCGTGGCGCTGCTGCCGTGGGTGTGGTTCAACACCTCGGTGTCGGATTTCACGAGGGCGTTCAAGAAGGATTCGCGTCTCGTGCGCTCGACGGCGATCCCGCGATCGATCTGGGTCAACCGCATCGTGCTGAGCAAGGGCATCGAGTTCCTGTTCTCGATCCCCGTGCTGGTGCTGTTCGCGGTGTTCAGCGGAGCCACGGTGAACGTGATGCTGCTGTGGTTCCCGGTCGCGCTCCTCCTGCAGATCATGCTGCTGGTCGGGCTCGGTCTGCTGGTCGCGCCGCTGTGCGTGCTGTACACGGATCTGGAGCGGACGACGGCGCTGATCCTCCGCGCGCTGTTCTACGCCTCGCCCGTCATCTACAGCTTCGAAGACCTCCCGGCGCCCTTCGACGTGATCGGGGCGTTCAACCCGCTCGCCGGGATCTTCACGCTCTACCGCGTGGGCTTCTTCCCCGATCTGTGGGACCCGATGCCGGTGATCGTGAGCGTCGTGATGTGCGTGGTCATCCTGGCGCTCGGCGTGTGGACGTTCCGGAGCCTCGAGCGCCCTGTGCTGAAGGAACTGTGATGTCTGCGGCTGCACGCGTGCTCATCGCTGAGCTCGACGCGCCCGCCCAGGCGGCGCTCTTCGACGGGGCTGCCGATGCGCGGGAGGCGATCACCGAGCTGACGGGGATGCTCCGGATCGGCATGCTCGTCTCCAGCGAGATCCTGGTGACCGACGCCATGCTGCTCGACGGGGCGTACTTCCTGACGCTGGGTCCGGACGGTGTCATGCGGGAGCTCGGCGCGACGCCGGGACGGTATCCCCTCACGATCACGGGCGTGCACCCGACGCTGCGCGAAGGTCTGGATGCTCGGCTCGCGAACGACGCGTTCCACTGGTCGCTTCCCGCTCTGCGCGGTGCGGTCGGGATTCCGGCGGAGGTCCGCCGCGGGTGGGACGAATGGCTGCGGTTCGTCGAGACGGGGATCATCCGGTACGAGCAGCAGACGGGTGGCGACGCACCCTTGCGCACGGGCACCCCGCCGGCCTCGTCGCCGGAGGCGCTGCACGTGATCGCCGACGCGCGACTCGACGAGGTGCGGTTCCGCAGCGTGGCGTGGCAGCGCATCGAGGCGCTCCCGCTCGCGGAGGCCGATCGGGAGGCGGTGCGTCGCTGGTGGGGCGACGCGTACCTGCGCATGATCGCGGAGAACGCGGGAGCGGACTGGGTGACGTTCGGCGCCGAGGCCGACGGGCACCTCGCTCGCGCCGCGCACGACGTGGAGCTGCCGCTGTCGACGACGCTGGTCGCGTGGGCGCGGGAGTCCACCCCCGCCACGATCGCGGTCGCCTGGGACGCCTCTCATCGTCAGCGGCACCGCCTGCGCGAGCGGCCGACGTGGTCGCGCATGCGCGGGCTCGCTTTTGCGGCCACCCAGGTGACGGCCGTGTCGTCGCGGGGCTTCGTGCTGCTGACGTCGATCGCGAAGCTCGTCATCGCGCTCTGCGTGGTCGCCCTCGCCGTGCCCGGCCTCGGGCTCGGCTCCGTGGACAACGTCTGGACCTGGGTGGCCTTCGTCGGCGCCATCGCCACGACGGTGCCCTTCGACTCGCTCGGTGCCCTCAGGGAGCTTCTCGTCCGCGATCCGCAGGCACGGTTCGTCCTGCACAGGGGAGCGCGCTCATGACCGATGGATTCACCCCGGTGTACGCGAGCTCCGACGGGCTCCCGGTGCGGCTCGAGGCCGCCGCGCGGCGCGCCGCCGACGGGTCCGCCTACACGCACCACCGCCTCGTCGTCTCCGACGGGCGCGCAGGAGCGGTGATCGTGGCCCGCGACGCGGATCGGCTGCTGCTCGTGCTGAGCGCCCGGGAAGCCGCGGAGGCCGAGCTCTGGGAGCTCCCTCGCGGGGCGGGAGAAGCCGATGAGACGGCCGTCGAGACCGCCCTCAGAGAGCTGCGGGAGGAGACCGGCCTGCGCGGCCGCGACCCGCAGGTGCTGGGGTCGTACGTGACCGACTCGTCGATCTTCCCGCAGGAAGTCGCCGTCGTGGAGTGCCGCATCGACCAGGACGCGCCGGCGACCGTGCCGGACGGGGAAGTCTCCGACCGGCGCTGGCTGCCGCTCGCGGAACTGGCGCATGCCGTGCAGGACGGGACGATCCGTGATGCCCACACGCTCGCGGCCATCGCCGTCCTCTCATCGAGGGGGGAGCTGTGATGTCCGCGGCAATCGAGGTACAGGGGCTCGGCGTCCGTTTCCGCCGCAACCGGAGGGGGCGGCGCAGCTTCAAGGACCTGTTCAGCGGGGCATCGCGCCGTTCGCGCCCCGGCGAGTTCTGGGCGTTGCGCGACGTCTCGTTCACGGTGCAGCCGGGGGAGTCGATCGGTGTGGTCGGCCGCAATGGACAGGGGAAGTCGACGCTGCTGCGCTTGGTCGCCGGCGTGCTGCTCCCCGATGAGGGGTCGGTGCATGTCAACGGAGGCGTGGCGCCGCTCATCGAGATCACCGGCGGTTTCGTCGGCGATCTGACGGTGCGGGAGAACGTGCGTCTCACCGCGGGTCTCCACGGCATGTCGCGCGACGAGGTCTCGCGCCGCTACGACGACATCATCGCGTTCGCCGAGCTCGCCGGCTTCGAGGAGACGCCCTACAAGCACCTCTCCAACGGCATGAAGGTGCGGCTGGCGTTCTCTGTCGTGTCACAGCTCGACGAGCCGATCCTCCTCGTCGACGAGGTCCTCGCCGTCGGTGACAAGGCGTTCCGCGACAAGTGCTACAAGCGCATCGACGAGCTGCTCGCGGAGGGGCGCACGCTGTTCTTCGTGAGCCACAACGAGCGCGACCTGCGCCGGTTCTGCACGCGCGGGCTGTACCTCGACAAGGGCGCGCTCGCGCTGGACGCACCGATCGGCGAGGTGCTCGACCGCTACAACGCCGACTACGCGGTCTGAGCCTCCACGCCCGCACGGTCGGGGCGAGGTCGCCGGGGCTCAGAGGCCGACGAGGCTCCGCAGGCTCTGCGCCGCCGTGCGCGCGGCATCGACCGCGCCGGCGGTGTTCCCGCCGTCGGTGATCGCCGTCCGCAGCTCGCTGAGCCGCTGCGTGTACGAGGCGGTGCCGCCGCGCCAGCTGTCCGCGATCGACGATGGTGCCGGGAGGTCGGACAGGCGTCGCGCGTCTTCCTGCAGCGTGTCCACCACGGGCAGCGCGTCCTGACCACTCGCGCCCGCGACGATGTCGAGCCCGCGCAGCGCGTCGGCCAGCGGCCCGGAGACCTGTCCGCGGAAAGCCTCCACGGTGGGGTCGACGACCGGCGGCTGCGTCACGATCGGCGTCTGACTCGGCTGCGGGCCCGCCGTCGGCGTGGCCGTGGGCGTCGGGGTCTCGGTCGGCGTGGGGGTCGAGCTCGGCGAGGGCGAGGCGCTCGGTCCCGGCGTCGGCCCGTCTCCGCGAGGCAGGAGGAAGAACAGCAGGGCACCGATGATCGCGAGGGCGAGCACCGAGAGGCCGACGATCAGCCACACCCGCCCCTTGCGCTCGGGGGTGGGCGGAAGCGGGGCCCAGCGGAGCTCCGGCTGCGGTTCCTGCGGATCGGTCACGTCATGCCTCCAGAGGGGTCATCGGCTGCCACGACCGGTCGCGGCCCACGCGGCCGCCGTCGCGGATCCCGCGGAACAGGTTGCTCGTGCCCCGCACCGTGCGCTCGACGAAGACGAGCCGGATGAGCTCCTTCGCGAACGTCGCCGCGGTGCCGAGGCCGAACAGCACAGGGTTGTACATGCCGTGGACGCGGTAGTACTGCTTGATGAAGCCGCGGTTGCGCATGATGTAGTACCGGTAGGCGTTGCTCGACGCGTTCATGTGCCGGATGCCCATGTCCCACTGCTTGATCTCGCGCGTGCGACGCAGCACGAACTCGTCCACGATGACCGCCGTGGTCAGGCGCGAAGCCAGCCAGCCGTACATCTGGTCGTCCCAGTAGATGAAGAACCGCGGGTCGGGGAGCCCGATCTGCTGCACGATCGAGCGGTGGATGAACATGCCCTCGAAGCAGCCGCTGTTCATGTGCTTGTAGCCCGACTCGTCGAAGCCGGCCGGGGCGAACGGGATCGGGATGCCCATGCGCTCGGCGATGCGGTACTGCCAGTAGAACTCGCTGCCGTCGTAGTCGTACCGGCGGCCCTGGATGCTCTTGAAGCGCGGCGCCCAGCGGCCCATCCTGGCGAGGCCGTCCGGCAGCACCTCCACGTCGTCGTCCATCATCCAGATCCACTCGGACCCGAGCTCGTACGCGGTGCGCATGCCCTCGCTGAAGCCTCCGGACCCGCCCGTGTTCGTCTGCAGGCGCCGGTACACGATCTCGGTGCCGATGTCGTCACGGAACGACTCGACCACGTCGGTGGTGTCGTCGGCCGACGCGTTGTCGATGATGACCACGCGGCCCGGCTTCGGGTCCATCGCGGTGATGCTGGTGAGCAGCCCGGACAACAGGTGCGAACGGTTGAAGGTGACGATGACGATGGTCGCTGCGGTGGGGTCGAATGCAGCGGGGGCCGCGGTCATGCCTTCTCCTCGAAGATCTGCTGCCAGGACTGGGGGGAGACGAGATCGGGCATCGCCTCGCGGTAGCGCGCCCGCAGCTCCGGCCACCGGCGCCGGAGCTCGGCGTGCAGCCGGACGCTCTCGCGCAGCATGCGGCGGTACTGGCGGCGGTCGCGCGTGTAGATGTTCTTTCCGGAGCCGTCGGCCGTGCTCACCAGCACGCTGTCGAAGGAGGGGACGCGCCACCACTGGGCGTCCTCCTTGCCGAACTCGGCCTCCGGCTGCACGACGTTCGCCGGGTGCGGACGGTGCATCCAGTGCGACACCAGCGTGGTCAGCGTGAACCAGCGCAGCCGCAGACCGGTCGGGTTGTCGAGGTCGTTCTTCGACACCTGCTTGTACACCTGGCGCCCGCGACGCGAGTAGAGCACGCGCGACGGGTCGCGGTGCACCACGGTCTCGGGGAACTCGGCGGCGAGGGCCCGCGCGGCGGGCATCGCGGTACGGATGTTCCGGCGCATGTGCTCCGGCCCCGACAGCACGTCGCGCAGCGCCCTGGCACGGAGGGCGACCGGGTAGTACTGCATCATCATCAGGTGCTTGAGGTCGACGCGCCGGCTGTGCCGGAGCAGGCGACCTCCGCGCGGGACCTCCGAGTGCAGGAGCCCGGCGACGATGCGGTTCCTGGCATGGAAGTAGGCCTGCCAGTCGATCGTGTCGTCCTTGTTCACCCAGGAGACGTGCCACAGGGCGACGCCCGGCATCGAGACGGTGGGGAATCCGGCCTCCCCGGCGCGCAGGCAGAACTCCGCGTCGTCCCATTTGATGAACGCGGGGAGGGCGAGGCCGACCGCGCGGACCGCCTCGACCGGGATGAGGCACATCCACCAGCCGTTGTAGTCGGCGTCCATGCGCATGTGCAGCAGCGTCGACTGGCGCAGGTTCGACACCCCGAAGTCGTGCGGCATCTGCTCCTGGTACAGGTTGCGCCACATGAACGGCGCCTGGTCGACCACCTCGGCCCACCCGTGCAGCTTGGGCCGGTCGAGCAGATCGAACATGTGGCCGCCCACCAGCACGGGCGTGGTCGCGTACTGTCCGAACACGATCGACCGGCGCAGCGACTCCGGCTCCAGGCGCACGTCGTCGTCGAGCAGCTGCACGAAGTCGCTCTCCGGGCGCTGCAGCGTCTCGTGCATCGCCCTGGCGAAGCCGCCGGAGCCGCCCAGGTTCGGCTGCCGGATCACCTGCAGGGTCTCGCCGAGGCGTTCGGCGACGTCGTCGTAGCCGTCCTGCTCCTGGACCAGCTGCGTGCCCTGGTCGACGAGGAAGATGCGGTCGACGAACTCGAGGGCATCGGGCGAGGCGGCCAGGGCGCGCAGCGTCTCGACGCAGTAGTCGGGCTTGTTGAAGGTGGTGATCCCGAGCGAGGCCTTGCCGGTGCGGGCCGGCTCGTGCTCGGTGGTCCACTCAGCGCCCTCCAGCACGGCAGGCTTCTCGTCGGCGACCACGTCGAACCAGATCCATCCGCCGTCGCTGTACTGCGTCAGCGCCAGGTCGAACGACGTCGTGGCCTCTCCGGTGACCTCGCGTGTGGCGACCCGCTGGCGCACGCCGCTGCCGTTCGAGCGGTAGACGAGGATCGTGGCGGGTCCGGTCGTGCGGACCGTGAGCTGCACCTCGCGCACGCTCGTCCAGTGCTGCCAGTACGACGCGGGGAAGGCGTTGAAGTAGGTGCCGAGGGAGACGCGGCGGCCGGCGACGATGCGCGCACGGTGACGGCCGAGGATGTTGCCCAGGTGCGCCCTGTTGGACACCCGGACGGGCTCGTTCTCGATCACGGACCAGGTCTCGGGGTCGGCGTAGAGCGGGAGCAGGTCGGGGTCGCGATCGAGCGGGAAGACGACATTCTGAAGGACGTGGGCCACAGGGAGGTTCTCCGATGTTGGTGTCGCGGGACGCCGCCGGTGGGCAGCGCGCGACTCGACGAGCAGTGAGTAGCCTACCGTTCGTCACCTCGGGATCCGCGGAGAGCCTCCCCGGTCGCGCCCAGCCCGCCTGGTTAGACTGACCGCGATGAAGGTACTGATCACCGGCGGCGCCGGCTACATCGGATCGACCGTGGCGACGGCATGCATCGAGGCCGGGATCGAGGTCGTCGTGCTCGACGACCTCTCCAAGGGGCTCGAGGTGTTCGGCGACGGACGCAACCTCTACGTCGGCGACATCGCCGATCACGCGGTGCTGGACCGGCTGCTGGCCGACCACCCCGACATCGACGCGGTCGTCCACTGTGCGGCGCGCGTGGTCGTGCCGGAGTCGGTCGCCGACCCCCTGGGCTACTACGACAGCAACGTGGGCAAGACGATCGTGCTGCTGCAGCGGCTGCGCGACGCGGGTGTCCCGCGCGTCGTGTTCAGCTCCTCGGCCTCGGTGTACGCGGGGGAGTCGGGTGACGGCGTCGACGAGAGCGGTGCCCTGGCGCCCGCGAGCCCCTACGCGACCACCAAGGCCATGGTGGAGCAGATCCTCGCCGACGCAGCGGCCGCCGGCGACTTCCGGGCGATCGCGCTGCGCTACTTCAACCCGATCGGCGCCGACCCCCGCCTGCGCACGGGGCTGCAGAACCCCACGCCCTCGCACGCGCTGGGCAAGATCATGCAGGCGCACGCCTCGGGCGAGCCCTTCACCATCACCGGCACCGACTGGGCCACGCGCGACGGCTCCGGGCTGCGCGACTACGTGCACGTCTGGGACCTGGCTCTCGCGCACGTCGCCGCGGTGCAGCGGTTCGACCGCGTGGCCACGCCCGACGAGCCGTACCAGGTGATCAACCTGGGCACGGGCGACGGCGTCACGGTGCGCGAGCTCGTGCGGGCGTTCGAGCGGGTCACGGGTGAGGTGCTGCCGGTGGTCGAGACCGGCCGACGCCCGGGCGACCAGGCGGGCGCGTACGCGATCGTCGACCGTGCCGCCGCGGTGCTGGACTGGCGCGCCGAGCGCTCCGTCGACGACGGTGTGCGCGACGCACTGGCCTGGTCGGAGAAGCTCCGCTCGCTGCGCTGACCCCCGGCGCGGACCCTAGCCCTGGGGGCGGAGGGTCGGGATGGCCCCGGTGTGCGCGGCGTCGATGTTCTCGCGCCACGAGCGGGACTGCCCGGCGCGCAGGGCGCACAGCACGAGCAGGAACCAGCCGGCACCCACCAGCGTGAAGCTCTCGAACATCGAATCGACGGCGAGCGTCACGAGCGTGATCGGCGTCCACGCGTAGACCACGGATCGGCGCACGCTGGCCACCAGCCAGGAGCGGATGAGGGCGACTCCTCCCAGCAGCAGGAACAGCACGAGGCCGGCCGTGCCGAGCTGCAGCAGCACATCGAAGAACGCGTTCAGCGCGCTCTGGTGGTGCTCGCCCAGCTGGAAGTTGATGAACGTGAACGGATACTCCCCGCGAGCCCAGTCGCCGAACCAGCCCCACCCCGTGATCGGCTTGATCGACACGAAGTCGAGGATCATGTTCCACAGGGTCGCCCGCATAGAGAAATCGGAGCCGGCGTCCAGCAGCGCGATGATCTGGTGCCGCAGCGCGAACGCCACCGCCAGGGCGAGGGCGACCAGCGCCCCGAGGCCCCACTGGACCATGGTGCGACGCGCGGGGGAGGTGTGCCGCACGATCGTGAGCGCCATCGTCACGATGCCGACCGCCACCGCCAGGACGAGCACCGTCGGCGAGGAGGACAGGAACGCCAGCCCGCCCGCGAGGGCGATCGACACGACCGCGAGCGGCGGGTCCACCGACTGCGTGCGCCACTCGATCACGAAGGTGATCAGCGCGATCACGGCGATGAAGCCGAGCATGTTGCGGCTGCCGAAGACGCCCTGCACCGGTCCGCCGAGCGCGAGGTCGCCCTGCACGCCGAGGAACGAGAACGGGATGTCGAGCAGCACGCCGGACAGGATCTCCACGCCCAGCGAGAGCGTCAGGAGCACTCGCAGCGCGTCGCCCAGCGCCCGCACGGTCTGGAGGGTGTCGCGGATGTGGCCGACCGTGATGGCGAGGAACGCGAAGCCCAGCAGGGAGAGCCAGCCGAAGAACGTGTCCGAACGATCGGTCGTCCACACCAGGCTCACCAGTGCCCAGCCGAGGAACGCGATCAGCGACGAGGGCGCGAGGCGCAGCAGCGACAGCTCCTCGCGGCGCACCCAGAGGATCGCGGCTCCCAGCACGCAGAGCAGCGTGACGATCGTGGCGAGGGTGACGGGAGACGTCATCCGCTCGATCAGGAACGAGCCGAACACCGCCAGCAGCACCGCAAGCGTGAAGGCCCGCGCGAACTCCGCCGACCCGAGGAGCCGGGTGATCGTGCGACCCGGCGTCACGGCACCCGCCGCTGCGTCGTCCCGCGCTCGAACACGAGGTCGCGCTCACCCACGCCCACGAGCGGCACGGACTTCAGCTTGAACGACAACAGGACCAGCAGCAGCCAGCCCCACAGCATGATCGGCGTGGACTCGGTCAGGCCCTGCACGAGCAGCACGATGGTGTAGAGGCTCGGCAGCAGGGTGATCGGCGAGAACGGTCGGTGCGCGTCGAGGTCCCACCGCGGACGGTCGACCGCGAAGAACCAGGAGCGCCACAGCAGGCTGCCGTAGGCGACGGCCATCAGCACGACGCCGAGCACGCCCAGCTGCAGCAGCACGTCGAGCCACATGTTGTGCGCGTGGAACACGGTGATGCCGTGGTCGACGATCCAGTGGTCGAACGCGGGATCGCTCGGCACCCATGGGCTGGAGAAGCCGTTGCCGAACAGGGGGTGCTCGCCCGCGCGCTCCAGGACCTTGGTCCAGATCTTCTCCGAGCGCCCGGTCAGGTCGGCGCTGCGGCCGAGGAGCGACAGCAGGGGCCCGCGCAGCAGCCAGACGGCGGCCCCGACGATCACGGTCGAGCCGATGGCGACGACGTACACGCGCGTGCGGGCGCTCGGGGTCGACGCCCGCCGCATGACCAGTGCCACCACCAGCACCACGACAGCGGCGCCCGCGCACACCAGCGCCGTGGCGGAGGAGGTGCGCAGCAGGAAGTAGGCCGCGAGGATCATCCACAGCGCGAGGGTGGTGCGCCACCGCGCCCGTGCCGCGAACAGCACGCCGAACGTGATGAGAGCGAACAGCGACACGATCGCGAGCAGGTTCGCGTTACCCACGATGCCCTGGATGCGGCCGCCGTCGAAGAGGTTGTCGCGCACCCAGTACCACTGCGGGTCGATCTCGCCGTCCGGCAGGTCGACGAAGTTCGGCAGCAGGGGGCCGTGCAGCACGAGGGACACCCAGAGTTCCAGCGCGAGCGACAGTCCGAGGATCCACTTGAAGGCGGAGGACAGCGCGCGCACGATCTCGTGCCAGGTGAGCACGTGCGCGATGAACAGGCCGTTCACGGTGACCGCGGCGAGCAGCAGCCCGGTCGCGATCGTCGGCCCGCGCCACTGCGACCATGCCACGGACACCAGCGCGAGTGCGGTGTAGCCCAGCGCGGCCCACGGCAGGCGTCGCCAGCGGAAGGGCTGCGGACGACGACGCGCGAGCATCGGGATGCCGATCGCGAGGGTCGCGACGGTGAAGAGTCCCAGCACGGCGGCGGCGCCGACCACGCCGAGCAGGTTGTATACGGCGGAGTGCGCGAAGGCCACGAAGAGCACGAGGATGACGTACCCGCGCAGCAGCAGGTGCCCCGTCGACTCGCGCTCCGGCGCGGTGGGAAGGGGGGCCACCGGGTGCTTGGTGTACTGGGCCATCGCGTTCAGGCTACCGCGACGGACGCGCGGCGATCCTGAGCGCCGCAGCGGGGCCCTACGCTGGGGGCATGCTGCTCGCGCTCACGAACGCCCCCCGCGACTACGCCTGGGGATCCGAGACCCTGCTGGCCGATCTGGAGGGGCGCACCCCGACGGGCGCACCGGAGGCCGAGGTGTGGTTCGGCGACCACCCCGGCGACCCGGCGGAGGTCGTGGGCGACGGCACGCTCGACCGCGTCACGGGCGGCACCCTGCCGTACCTGCTGAAGCTGCTCGCAGCCGGGAGCCCGCTGTCGATCCAGGTGCACCCGACGATCGAGCAGGCGAAGGCCGGGTGGGCGAAGGAGAGCGCACGGCCCCTCGACGACCCCGAGCGCAACTACCGGGACGACAACCACAAGCCCGAGCTCATCGTCGCGCTGAGCGAGCGCTTCGAGTCGCTGAGCGGACTGCGCCCCGTCGCCGAGTCGCTCCGGCTCCTCGACACGCTCGCGCCGGGACCGGGGGTTTCCCGGCTCCGGGAGCTCCTCCAGCAGGAGTCCGACCCGCTGGGCTCCGCGATCGGCTGGCTGCTCGGCGGCGACGCCCAGGCGGAGGTCGACGAGATCACGGCCGCCGTGATCGCCGCGGCCGCGGGCGAGGCGGGGGAGTGGACCGAGACGGTGCGAGCGGTCGCCGGCATCGCGGGGCACTACCCCGGCGACCCCGGCGTGGTGGTGGCGCTGCTGATGAACCACGTCGTGCTGCGCCGCGGTGAGGGCGTGTTCCTGCGGGCCGGGCTGCTGCACGCCTATCTCTCCGGTCTCGGTGTGGAGATCATGGCGGCGAGCGACAACGTGCTGCGCGGCGGACTGACCCCGAAGCGCATCGACGTCGCCGAGCTGCTGCACATCCTCGACACGACGACGGGCGAGGTGCCGGTGCTGCGTCCGCAGGACGGCCAGGCGATCACCGAGTACCCGGTGCCCGTGCCGGACTTCGCGCTGCGGCGGGTCGCGCTGGACGGCGAGCCGGTGACGCTCGCGGTGGACGGCCCGACGATGGTGCTCGCGACCTCGGGTGCGGTGCGGGTGGCCACGGCGACGGGGGAGGAGCTCACGGCGGCGGTCGGCACGGCGGTGTTCGCGGACGCCGAGGAGCGCACGCTCACCCTCGGTGGTGCGGGCGAGGCGTTCGTGGCGACGCCCGGGCGCTGACACGACCGCGACACGCCGACGGGCGTCCATGAACCTTCAAGAATCCGTTGAGGGTTTACGATCCGCGACTTGACCCGAGCGAATCACACCGGTGTAATTAGGTGAGCACGGCCCGCCAGGGGGGCGGTTTTTGAAGGGTTGGAGGTCGACATGACGGGTTACCGTTCCGATGTGCCGGAGAACTGGTTCGTCGATCCGGTCAACCTCGGTGTTCCCGGGGTTCGCCGGTCCGACCCGGACGACGACAACGCCCTCGCCTGGCAGAGCGACGCGCTCTGCTCGCAGACCGACCCCGAGGCCTTCTTTCCCGAGAAGGGCGGCTCGACGCGCGACGCCAAGCGCATCTGCACCGCGTGCGACGTCCGTGGCGAATGCCTCGAATACGCGCTGAGCAACGACGAGCGCTTCGGCATCTGGGGCGGTCTCTCCGAGCGCGAGCGCCGCAAGCTCAAGCGCCGCGCCAGCTGAGGCGATCACGCCGCGCGGCTTCGCGGGCGCGCCGGGGTCCCTGACCCGACGCCGACGATCGCGCGCATAGGCTGACCACGTCATGCCAGCCCGAGTTCACGCCATCATCGTCGCGCGCCCCGGCCCCTCGGCCCGCGCGCAGCTGCTCCGCACACTCGACGCCGTGCGATCCCAGACGCTCGCCCCCGACGCCGTCACGCTCGTCCTGTGCGGAGATGCGGCGACCGCTCGCGAGAGCGAAGCCGTCGCGAACACGGTGGAGGGCATCATCGAGGCGCGGCCGTCGACCTCGTTCGCGGAGGCGATCGATCTCGCCAGGCCTCGGGTGCCGGAGGGGTCTGCGATCTGGCTGCTGGCCCAGGACACCGCCCCCCACCCGCGGGCGCTCGAACGACTCGTCGGCACGCTGGAGCGCTCGCCGTCCGCCGCGATCGTCGCCCCCAAGGTCGTGGCCACCGACAACGACCGGGAGATCGTGTCACTCGGTGTGAGCATGACCGCGCTCGGCCGATCGGTCGAGCTCGCCGCCGGGGAGCTCGACCAGGGCCAGCACGACCGCATGGACGATGCGCTCGGCGCCGACATCCGCGGCCTGCTGATCCGCGGGGAGGTGCGCGACGCGCTGCGGCCCGACCCGGCAGTCGCGGGCGCCGACGAAGGACTCGACCTCGGGGTGCGCGCGCGCCTGGGCGGCGGGCGCGTCGTGCTCGCGCCGAGCGCCCGGGTCTCCGCCGCGCCGGACGGCCCCGCCGCCCTGCCCTCCGGGCGCTCCCGCCGCGCGTACGTCACGCGCCTCGCGCAGCTGCACCGCCGTCTGGCCTATGCGCCCCTTCCGGCCGTGCCGCTGCACTGGCTGTCTCTGCTGCCGCTCGCGCTGTGGCGGTCGATCACGCACCTGATCGGCAAGCGACCCGAGGCCGTGCTGCCCGAGTGGGGCGCCGCGCTGGCCGCGATGCTGCGATTCGGGGCCGTCGCCCGCTCGCGCGCACGCATCCGGGCCTTCCGCACGTCCTCCTGGGCCAGCATCGCCCCGCTCCGGGTGACCTCGGCGCAACTGCGCCGACGGCTCGACGACGGGCACGGCAGCGAGCACGGCGCGGTGAGCGAGCTGCGCTTCTTCTCCGGCGGCGGCGCATGGGTCGTGCTGGCCGCCCTGGTCGTGGGCATCGCCTCCTTCACCACGCTGCTCGCCTGGCCGACCATCGGGGGCGGTGGCCTGCTGCCGCTGCGCCAGACCGTCGCGGCGCTGTGGGGCGACGCGGCCTGGGGCACCCGCGGACTGGGCGTCGACGTGGTCGGCCCCGCCGATCCCTTCGCCGCCGTGGTCGCGGTGCTCGGCTCGCTGTGGCCGGCCGGCCCCTCGTTCACCCTCGTGCTGCTGTGGATCCTGGCGCTGCCCCTGGCGGTGCTCGGCGGGTGGTTCGCCGCGACCCGTGTGACCGATCGCGCCGGACTGCGGATCTTCGCCGGGATCGCCTGGGCGCTGGCACCCACGTTCCTCACCGCGCTCGTCGACGGCCGCCCCGCCGCGGTGCTCGCCCACCTCCTGCTGCCGTGGCTGTTCCACTCCGCGGTCGTCGCGCACCGCTCGTGGGGTGCCGCGGGCAGCGCCTCGCTGCTGCTGGCCGCGGTGCTCGCCTGTGCGCCCTCGCTCGCCCCCGCGCTCGCTCTGCTGTGGCTCGTGACGCTGGGCATCGTGATCGGCACGGCCCAGTTCCGCGGCGCCGGTCGTCTGCTGTGGCTCCCGCTGCCCACGGCCGTGCTGTTCGGGCCGTTGATCTCCTGGCAGCTTCTGCACGGCACGCCCCTGGCACTGCTCGCCGACCCGGGACTCACGTGGGCGGGACCGCAGGCCGGAGCAGACGCGGTCGGCCGCCTCGCGATCGCCCTCGGCTTCCCGACGACCGACCTCGCGGGCTGGGCGACCGTCGCGCCCGGCGGTCTCGGCACGTGGGCGGCCCTCCTGTGCGCACCGCTCGCGCTGCTCGCCCTCGCCTCGGCCGTCTCGCCGCGGTGGCGCGCGGGCATCACGCTGCTGGTGGTCGCCGTCGCCGGTGTCGCGACGGCCTTCCTCGCGGTCGGCGTCAGCGTCTCGTTCGCGCAGGGCACCCCCGTGCCGATCTGGCCGGGCACCGGGCTGAGCCTCGCGTGGATCGGAGTGCTCGGCGCGGCGACCGTCACGCTCGACACGGCGCTCCCGCTGCCGCGGCTGCGCACCGTGGCGACCACCGTCACGGCGGCCGCCCTCCTGGTGTGTGCCCTGCCCGCCCTCACCGCGTTCCACACCGATCGATCCGTGCTCACCAACGGGCCGGAGTCGACGCTGCCCGCCTACGTGGCCGCGCAGGCGGCGGGCGACCGCGCGATCTCGACGCTCATCCTCACCCCGCAGAACGACGGCGGACTCGCGGTCGAGGTGGTCCGCGGAGCCAGCGAGACCCTCGGGGCCCAGACCACCATGCTCTCGACCGCCGTCGAGCCCCAGGGCACCGACACCGGCACGCTCGCGGTCGACCTGATCTCCGCCCGCGACTTCGATGCACCGGCCGAACTCGCCGCGGAGGGCATCAGCTACGTGCTGATCGCCCAGGTCGCGGGCGAGGGCGACCGGGCCCGTGCGCTGCGCACGGCCTCGATCGCCGCGATCGACCAGCGCCCGGGTCTCGTCCACGCGGGCACCACCGAGCGCGGAGTGCTGTGGCGGCTCGAGGGCGAGGCCGCGGCACCGGCGTCGCTCACCGCGGCGGAGGAGGGCACGGCGCGGCTCGTGATCACCCTGCAGCTGCTCGTGGTGCTGGCCGCGCTGCTGCTGTCGATCCCGACCAGGGCGTCGCGGCGTGCCGCCAGGGCGCAGTCGCGCATCGTCGGGCGGGCGCCGGAGGAGCCGATGGTGCTGCCGCGCCACGCCGAAGATCTCCCGGCCGCGGTCGTGGAGGACCCGCCCGTCGGCGCGGTCGAGGATCCGCAGGACGAACCGGCTCTGACGGACGAGGCCTTGGCGCCCATCGCCGAACCGGTTCCCGAGGCCGAGGTCGAGCCCGCGGACGCCGCGGAATCGGACGACGACACCCCCGCACCGCAGCCCGAGGAGGAGCGCCGATGAGCGGCAACCGCGCATTCCGGGTCGCCGCGACCAGCGCCCGCGTCGTGACGGGCGTGGCCGTGGCCGCCGCCTGCGTGATCGGGGTCGTCGCGGCCGTGCACGCGCCCTGGCCCACCGTGGCGCACGAACCGGCGCAGGAGCAGGTCACTCCGCTCCCCGGCGACAGCGTGCTGGTCTGCAACGGCGACTTCCGGGCGCTCGGACGCGACTCGTCCGCACCGCTCGACATGACGGCGGCGGCAGCCCCCACGCTCACCACCGGCGGTACGTCGGGAGATCCGGCCTCGTCGGGCGTGGCGACGCCCGACCTCGCCGATGGCGACGAGGTCTCCGTGCTCACCGGCGCCGTGGAGGGCCGCACGGCTCCGCTGATCGCGGGCGCCGAGTCGTTCACCCTCGCCGCGGACGACCTCGGGGGCTTCGCGGCCACCCCGTGCACGGTGCCGCGCCTGGAGTCCTGGCTCGTCGGCGGTGCGGTGGGCACCGGCACCGAGGACATCGTCATCCTCACCAACGCGGCCGAGGTGCCGTCCACCGTCACCCTCACCGTGTACGGCGAGACGCGCGGCGGCCGCACCGTCATCATCCCGGCGCGCACGCAGACCGCTCTTCCGCTGACCTCGATCGCCGCCGGCAACGAGGCGCCGGTCGTCAAGGTGAGCGCGGTCGGGGCTCCGGTGCGCGCCGTCCTGCAGTCGTCGCTCGTGCGCGTGCTCGACCCCGCCGGCATCGACCTGCAGGAGGCCGTGGCCGGCGCGCAGCAGAACGTGGTCATCACGGGGGTCCAGACGTTCACGTCCGACGGCGACGAGGCCGACATGACCGTGCTGCGGTTGCTGGCACCCGGCGCCGACGCCATGGCGAAGGTCACGGTGCACAGCGAGGGCTCCTCGCCGACGACGGACGAGTTCTCCGTCCCGCTCGACCCCGACGTCCCCGCGCAGGTCGCGCTCAGCGGGCTCGAGCCGGGACGCTACACCGTGGAGATCGAGGCGGAGGCCCCGGTCGTCGCCGCCGTCCGCCAGCAGGACGGCTTCGGACGCGACACCGACTTCGCGTGGGTGACTCCGGCCGCCCAGCTCGACGACCAGGCCGCGGTCGCCGTGCCCGCCGGTCCCGCCCCGCGGCTGCAGCTCGCCAACACGGGCGACGAGGACGCGACCGTCACGGTCGAGCCGATCGACGGCGGTCAGCCGCAGGAGGTGTCGGTGCCGGCGGGGCAGACCCGCGGTATCGACGTGACCGCGCGGACGACCTATCTGCTGCGCACCACCGGACCCGTGCACGCCGCGGTGACCCTGACCGCGGCCGGTGCGCTCGGCGTGCTGCCGGTGCCGCCGTCGCCTGGCGTGGAGAAGTCGATCACGGTCTACCCCTGACCCCGGGACGGGGCGCGCAGTCAGTGGTCGTGGCCGAGGTCCCAGGGCTCGCGGCCGACGTACTCGGCGGCTGCCCGGAACACCGCGCTCTCGATCGCCATGCGGCGGTGCGCGGCGTCGTCGTGTCCCGGAGGGAGCAGCCGCTCGATCGGGATGCGGAACAGCACGATCCGCCGCCCCTCGCGGTCCAGGTGCCAGCGCGGCACCTGGACGTCGCCCTCGGCCGCGGGCAGCGCCCCGATCTCGAAGCGCACCTCCTGCAGCTCGGGCCAGGTGCCGCGGAGGAACTCCACCGCAGTGCCCACCGTGAGGTCGAACCGGTCGAGCCGCCCGTCGAGCGGTGCGAGCGGCGGGCGGACGACCTCGCTGCGCCCGAGTCGTCCGTGGCGTCCGTGCCTCGCGCCGCGTCGGGCGGTGGGGGCGTGGGCGCGACGACGGGGCATGCCGAAAGTCTAGGCGCTGCGCTCGCGCTCGGCGCGGCATCCGCTCCGCTCGCGACGGGGGTCGTAGCGTGAAGGGGATGGACGGACGACTCTGCTCGAAGGTCGGCTGCGCGCGTGAGGCCGTGGCCACCCTCACCTACGACTACGGCGACCAGATGGCCGCTCTCGGACCGCTCGGAACGGCGAACGACCCGCAGGCGCACGACCTGTGCGCCCCGCACGCGGACCGGCTCTCGGTGCCGGCGGGCTGGCTCGTGATCCGCCACGAGGCCCTGCGCGCCTGATCCGACACGCGGGCGGAGGCACCGTGGCCCCTGCCGATTCCTGGGTACTCTGACGGCGGCGGTGTCACGGCGGCGCGGCCGGAAAGGCTACCGTGCTCGTCTGGCGTCGCTGGGTCCTGCCCCTGCTGCTCGTGGTCATCTTCGGCGCCTGCGCCGCCGCACTCGTGAAGATCGCCTTCTTCCCCGACCGGTCTGAGGCGATCGTGAGCCCCGAGGCGGGCATCACCGATCCGGTGGTCGCAGTCGAGCGAGGGGCCGTCGTCAACGCGCTCAGCCTGGACGGCACGGTCGCGCGCGACGAGAGCTATCCGGTGCGCAGCGAGCTCAACGGCACGGTCACGACGGTGCACGTGGCCGACGGTGCGAGCGTCGCGGCCGGGCAGAAGCTGTTCACCGTGCGCCAGGACGACCCGCGCAAGGACATCGACGTGCTGGCGCCCGAGGCCGGCGACGTGTCGGAGCTCGCGATCGTGAAGGGCCAGGCCACCACGGTGGGCACGGAGACGTACACGCTCACCCCGGCCCGTTACCACCTGCAGGCGACCGTGGAGCCCGTGCAGCTGTACCGGCTCGTCAACGCGCCGACCGAGGCCACGGTGACCATCACGGGCGGCCCCGCCCCGTTCCCGTGCACGGGCGTGCGGGTGCAGGTGAGCGAGGAGGGCACCGCGAGCGTGCGCTGCGCGATTCCCGCCGATCAGACCGTGTTCGCCGGCCTGCCCGCCACGATGGATCTCGCGCTCGGGCAGGTCGACGATGCGCTGGTGATCCCGGTCACGGCGGTGCAGGGCGGCGCGGGCACCGGAAAGGTGTGGGTCGACGCGGGCGACGGCGGCGAGCCGGAGGAGCGCGAGGTCGCCCTCGGCGTCAACGACGGCTCGATGGTGGAGGTGACCGACGGGCTCGCGGAGGGCGACAGCATCCGCCAGTTCGTGCCGGGCTTCGTCGCACCCGTCGAGGAGTTCTGCTACGAGATCTCCCCGGGCGTCGAGCAGTGCGACAGCGGGATGAGCTGGTGACGCTGGTCGCGCTGGAGGGCGTCGCCAAGAGCGTCCTCCTGCCCGACGACTCGCGCCTGGAGATCCTCCGCAGCGTCGACCTCGAGGTCGGCGCGGGCGACCACGTGTCGATCGTGGGACGGTCGGGTTCGGGCAAGTCGACGCTGCTCAACATCCTCGGCATGCTCGATGCCCCCACGTCCGGGACGGTGTCGTTCGAGGGGCGGGAGGTCCGCCGGATGCGGTCCGGTCGCCTCGACCGTCTCCGGGGTGAGAACGTGGGCTTCGTGTTCCAGCAGTTCAACCTGCTGCCCGGTCGCACCGCGCTGGACAACGTCATGATGCCGCTCGGCCACGCGCGCGGACGGCTGTTCTGGGACCGCCGCCGCATCGCCGCCGACATGCTGGAGCGCGTCGGACTCGGGCACCGCGTCGACCAGGTCGCCGACCGGCTCTCCGGAGGTGAGCAGCAGCGCGTCGCGATCGCCCGCGCGCTCGTACGCCGCCCGGTGCTGATCCTCGCCGACGAGCCGACCGGCGCCCTCGACATCGACACCGGCGCGACCGTGATGGCCCTGCTCGACGAGGTCGCGACCGAGACCGACGCCGCCCTCGTCACGATCACGCACGACCTGCACGTCGCGGCCCGCGCGCGCCGCCACTACCGCCTGGACGCCGGGCGGCTGGAGCCGGCCGACCTCACGAAGGCGTTCGAGGCGTCCACGCTCGCCGCCTCGGTGCCCGGAGCCGCGGAGGTCGCGTCGTGACCGGGTTCCTCGGAGCGCTCTCCGACGCCTGGGCCGAGATCCGGGTGCACAAGCTCCGTGTGCTGCTCAGCCTCATCGGCATCGCCGTGTCGGTGGGCGCGCTCACCGCGGTCGTGGCGATCTCGGAGTACCAGCGCCAGTTCCAGGAGGAGCAGTCGGACCGCTGGGGCGGCCGTGCGGCCACCGTGGTCGTGGCGGTGTCGGCCGACGACGGCACCCCGGTCGACGCGGACGAGGTGGACGAGCGCTTCCGCAGGGCCTCGGAGCGCTTCGGCTTCAGTCACACCGCCCGGATCGCCCAGGGCCTCTCGCTCGGCGTGGCGCTGCCCGACGGCGTGACCCCGGTGAACACACGGCTGGTCGACCCTGCGTACTCGCAGATCCACCGGGAGAAGCTGCTCGAGGGCCGGTGGCTGCACGACGGCGACCTCGAGGCGCTCGCACCGGCGGTGGTCATCAGCGAGCCGCTGTGGGAGCGCATCGGGCGGGTCCCGGTCGCCCAGCGCCCCACGATCACCGTCACCGGAGACGCCGGCGGCACCTACCAGGTGGTCGGGGTCGTTCCGCGGCAGGGCTTCGGCGACGAGGAGCTCCGTCTGGACCTGCTGTACGACGCCTACCGTGACCGCGTCGACGCGCTGCCGGAGGAGACGTTCACCCAGTACGAGGTGTGGCTCGGCCCCGACGAGGTCGACGCGATCGCGCCGGTGCTCGCGATGGACCTCCGCGCCGGGCTGCCGGAGGGGCAGACGGTGTCGGTGAGCCGCTCGGACTGGGCGGCGCAACCCGGCACCGCCGACGCTCAGGCCACGTTCGAGATGGTCACGGGCGGCATCGCGTCGCTGATCCTCGCGCTCGGTGCGCTCAGCCTGATCAACATCCAGCTCGTCGCGATGCGCCAGCGGGTGCGGGAGATCGGGGTGCGTCGGGCCTTCGGCGCGAGCTCCGGCCGGGTGTTCTTCGCGGTGTTCCTGGAGAGTCTGGTGGCGACGACCGTGGCGGGGGCGATCGGCATCGCGATCGTCGTGGCGGTGCTGCGCTCCGAGTGGCTGATCGGCTCGATGTTCCCCGGTATCCAGGACATCCCGCCGTTCCCCATGCGGGCGGCACTGGTCGGTCTCGTCGCCTCGGTCGTGGTCGGCGCAGTGTCGGGCTTCATCCCCGCGCTCGTGGCGCTGCGGGTCAAGGTGATCGACGCCATCCGGTTCTGACACACGGGCGGTGCGTCCGCGACCTGATGGAACAATGGGCCCATGCCTGAGCTCGAGTACCGCATCGCCGATCTGTCCCTCGCCGACGCCGGACGGCACCAGCTGCGGCTCGCCGAGAACGAGATGCCAGGGCTCATGGCCCTGCGCGCGGAGTTCGGCGCGGCGCAGCCGCTCAGGGGCGCGCGCATCGCGGGATCGCTGCACATGACCGTGCAGACGGCCGTGCTGATCGAGACGCTCGTGGCGCTCGGTGCCGAGGTGCGCTGGGCCAGCTGCAACATCTTCTCCACGCAGGACGAGGCGGCCGCGGCGGTCGTGGTCGGCCCGCACGGCACGGTGGACGCGCCCGCCGGTGTGCCCGTGTTCGCGTGGAAGGGCGAGACGCTCGAGGAGTACTGGGCGTGCACCGAGCGGATCTTCGACTGGTCGTCGTCGGGCGTCGACGGCCCGAACCTCATCCTCGACGACGGCGGCGACGCCACGCTGCTGGTGCACAAGGGCGTCGAGTTCGAGCGGGCGGGCGTCGTCCCCGATGCCGCCGAGGGCGACCCGCACGAGTACCGTGTGATCCTCGACCTGCTGCGTCGGTCCCTCACGGCGTCGCCCGACCGCTGGACGCGGGTGGCCGCGGGGCTGATCGGCGTCACGGAGGAGACCACCACGGGCGTGCACCGCCTGTACGAGCTCGCGGCGTCGGGAGACCTGCTGTTCCCGGCCATCAACGTCAACGACGCGGTCACGAAGAGCAAGTTCGACAACAAGTACGGCATCCGTCACTCGCTGCCCGACGGGCTGAACCGGGCGACCGACGTGCTGATCGGCGGCAAGGTCGCGTTCGTGTGCGGCTACGGCGACGTGGGCAAGGGAGCGGCCGAGGCGCTGCGCGGTCAGGGCGCCCGGGTCATCGTGAGCGAGGTCGACCCCATCTGCGCGCTGCAGGCCGCGATGGACGGCTTCGAGGTGGCGCGTCTGATCGACGTGGCCGGCGGGGTCGACATCGTCGTGACCGGGACCGGCAACCGCGACGTGGTGACGGTGGAGCACCTGCTGGCACTCAAGCACCTCGCGATCGTCGCGAACGTCGGCCACTTCGACAACGAGATCGACATGGCGGGGCTGGAGGCGCTCGACGGTGCGGAGAAGGTCGAGATCAAGCCGCAGGTGCACGAGTGGCGCCTGCCGAGCGGTCGCAGCGTGCTCGTGCTCAGCGAGGGCCGGCTGATGAACCTCGGGAACGCGACCGGGCACCCGTCGTTCGTGATGAGCGCGTCGTTCACGAACCAGGTCCTCGCCCAGCTCGAGCTGTTCACGAACGCGGCGGCGTACCCGGTCGGGGTTCACGTGCTGCCCAAGGCACTCGACGAGAAGGTCGCGCGTCTGCACCTGGACGCGCTGGGCGTGCGGCTCACCACGCTCACCGAGAGCCAGGCGGCGTACATCGGGGTGCCCGTCGAGGGGCCGTACAAGCTCGACCACTACCGCTACTGAGCGCGGCGGAGAGGCGAGGTCAGACGCCGACGCGGCGACCCGTCAGCCGCTCGGCGCGGCGGTCTGCGTTCTCCAGGGCCCGCCGCTCGCGCTCCCGCCGCAGCACCGTGATGCCCACGAGCACGAGCTCGGCGGGGGCGGCGGGCACCGGCGACACGAACGGCGCCGCCTCCGCGAGCAGTCCCTGCGCCACCCGCTCGCGCGCGGCGGGCATCATCCGCGGCGCGCTCTCCAGGAACTGCGAGATGCGGCGCGCCAGGCGATCGGGCAGCCGGGCGACGTCGGCGATCTGCGCCCATCCGGCGAGCTGCGGCGGAAGCACGGGCGCGTGCCCGGTCAGCCGTGGCGTGCGCACGCGCTGGCTGTACGTGCCGGCGACGAGGTCGCCCAGTCGCTGCGAGCGGGAGGTGAACGCGCCCACCAGCACCGCCAGGCCGCCGAACGTGAGGTAGATCTCCAGCACGCCGAGGAGCGCGCGGATGAAGGCGTGCCGGAACCCGGCGGCGCCGCCGTCCAGGCGCACGATGCGCCCGCCGACCGCGAGCTTGCCGAGGCTGCGTCCCTTCAGGGCGACCTCCATCGTGATCGGCAGGACGACGAAGCTCACCACGAGCGCGGCGACGGTGGCGATGCGGTCGGTCGCCTCGTCGAGCACGCCGGCGTCGAGCAGCCAGATGCGCAGGAAGATCCACAGCACGAAGACGCCGTAGCCCACGAGCATGTCGATGATCGCTCCCGCGGCGCGGAGCACGAACCCGACCGGCTGCACGTCGATCGCGACCGCCTCACCGGAGAGCACCTCGTCGGAGACGTCGATCTGCGCGGACATGAGTACAGTAAATCAGGTGGATGCCGATGCCCTGACCGACGTCCGCCGGTCCGAGTGGGAGCGGCTGGATCAGCTCAGCCGCGCTCGCCTCGACGGCGCGGGGGTCGACGAGCTCATCGTGCGCTACCGCGCCGCATCCGCCGACCTCGCCGAGCTCAAGACCTCCGTCGGCGACTCGCCGCAGGGCGCTTACCTCTCGACGATCCTGGTGCGCGCGCGACTGCGGCTCACCGGCGCCTCCGACAGCATCCTCACCCAGGTCGGGCGCTTCTTCGGGCTCCAGCTCCCCGCCGCCCTGTACCGGCTGCGCTGGACCACCCTGATCATCGCGGTCGCGTTCATCGCGGTCGCCGTGGGCGTCGCGGGCTGGATCGCGAGCGATCCGGCGCTGGTGGCGACGCTCGGCCCGCCCGACGCCCTGGAGCAGTACGCCGACGAGAGCTTCACCGGGTACTACACCGAGAACCCCGCTGCCGTGTTCATGGGCATGGTGTGGACGAACAACGCCTGGATCGCGATGCAGTGCGTGCTGTTCGGCGTCACGGGCATCTGGCCGATCTACATGCTGCTGCAGAACGCCATCGGGCTCGGCACGTCAGGCGCGGTCATGGCGGCCCACGACAAGGCCGACCTCATGGTGCTCTACATCCTGCCGCACGGCATGCTCGAGATGACCTGCATCTTCGTCGCAGCCGCCGCCGGGCTGCACGTGTTCTGGGCGTGGGTGGCGCCGGGTCGCCGGTCGCGCGGTGAAGCGCTGGCGGAGGAGGGGCGGGCCCTCGCCACGGTCGCGATCGGGCTTGTCTTCGCCCTGTTCCTGTCGGGCCTGGTGGAGGGTTTCGTCACGGGCTGGGCGCTGCCGTGGCCGGTCAAGATCGGCATCGGGGCCGCGGCGCTCGCCGTGTTCCTCGTCTACATGCTCGCCATCGGCGGACGGGCGTATCGCCGCGGGGAGAGCGGCGACCTGGTCGAGTACGAGGCCGGCACGCCGCGGCTCGTCGCCGGCTGACGACGGCCCCGGTCACAGCCGTCCGGCGGCCTTGAGCTCCAGGTAGCGGTCGGCGATCCGGGGTGGGAGCGCCTCGGGGTCGGCGGCGATGGCCTCGCCGCCCGCCCGCCGGATCGCGTCGGCCACGTTCTCCGCGTCGCGGAGCGTCCGCTCGGCCGCTGCGGCGACGTACACCTCCTCGCGCGAGCCCCTGGCGCGCGCCAGCGCGGCGATCCCGTCGTCGGTGACCGAGCCGACCAGCACGGTCGTCGCCCGCGACGCGGTCGGGAATGCGCCGAGGAAGCCGCGTGCGGACTCCGCCGCGTCCTGCGCCGTGAGCGCGACGATCAGCGAGGGGCGCGTGGTCAGGGTGCGCACCGCCGCGAACGCGCTCTGCCAGTCGGTGTCCACGAGTCGTGCGTGCACGGGGGCCATGGCGTCGGTGAGCGCGGGAAGGAGCGCGGTGCCGTCGACGCCGGTGACCCTGGCCCGGACGACCCGGTCGAACATCAGCAGGTGCACGTGGTCGCCCGCGCGGGAGGCGAGGGCCGCGAGCAGGAGCGCGGCCTCGAGGCTCGCATCCAGGCGGGTGCCGTCGCCCACGCGGGCCGCTGCCGTGCGACCCGTGTCGACGAGGATGACGACGTGGCGGTCGCGTTCCGGGCGCCAGGTCCGCAGCATCGTGGTCCCGGCCCTGGCGGTCGCGCGCCAGTCGATCGAGCGCACGTCGTCGCCCCGCACATACTCGCGCAACGAGTCGAACTCGGTGCCCTGACCGCGCACCTGGATGCTCGTGTTGCCGTCGAGCTCCCGCAGCCGGGCGAGCCGGGAGGGGAGGTGCTTGCGGGAGCTGAACGCGGGCAGCACGCGGATGGCGCCGCGGACGAGGTGGCGCGCCTGCCGTCCCGCGATGCCGAGGGGCCCGCGCGAGCGGATCACGACGAACTCGCTCACCAGCTCGCCGCGACGGCGAGGATGCAGCGGCAGCTCGACCCGTCCGCGCTCACCCGACGCGATGCGCAGGCGCTGGCGCTCCAGGGGCGCACCGGCGGTGGGCTGCCAGGCGTCGCGGATCACGGCGTCGAGCGTCCGCGTTCCGTGGTTGTGCAGGGCCACGCTGACCGGCACGGGTTCGCCGAGGCGCGCCCGCGCGGGCGGCCGGCGGGTGACGGTCACCGCGCGGGGACTCGCCGCCCGCACCACGTCGAACACCACGAGCAGGGCGCACAGCGCGAGCCAGCCTCCGAGCACGGCGTACGGCGGCACCCCCGCGAGACCGGTCAGGACCAGCGGGACGATGCCGACGGCGAGGGCGACGGCGAGGCGTCCGGTGACGAACACCTAGATCGGCACCCTGGTCTGCTGCACCACGGAGGTGAGCACCGCGTCGGCGGACACGCCCTCCATCTGCGCGTCGGGCCGCAGCTGCAGCCGGTGGCGCCAGACGGGGACGAGCATGGTCTGCACGTGGTCGGGCGTCACGGCCGTCGACGCGTTGAGCCAGGCCCAGGCCTTGGCGGCAGCGAGGAGTCCGGTCGAGGCGCGCGGGCTCGCGCCGAGCTCCACGGAGGGGGACTGGCGGGTGGCCCGTGCCAGGTCGACGACGTAGCCGAGCACGTCGTCCGTGACCTCGACGGCGGCGGCCGCGTGCTGGGCGGCGCGGATCTCCTCGGCGGACACCACGGCCTCGACGCCCGTGAGCTCGCGCGGCGAGAAGCCCTGCGCGTGGCGCCGCAGCACCGACACCTCGGCGTCGCGCTCCGGCATGCCGACGACGAGCTTCATCAGGAACCGGTCGAGCTGCGCCTCGGGGAGCGAGTACGTGCCCTCGTGCTCGATCGGGTTCTGGGTCGCGGCGACCAGGAACGGATCGGGCAGCGTGCGGCTCACGCCGTCGGCCGACACCTGACGCTCCTCCATGGCCTCCAGGAGCGCGGCCTGCGTCTTCGGCGGCGTGCGGTTGATCTCGTCCGCCAGCAGGATGTGCGTGAACACGGGTCCGGCGCGGAAGTCGAACTCGCCCGTCCTGGCGTCGTACACGAGTGAGCCGGTCACGTCGCCGGGCATGAGGTCGGGCGTGAACTGCACGCGCTTGGTGTCGAGCCCCAGGGCCCTGGCGAACGACCGCACGACCAGCGTCTTCGCGACGCCGGGCACGCCCTCCAGGAGCACGTGACCGCGGGCGAGCAGCGACACCAGCAGACCGGTGACGGTGCCCGCCTGGCCGACCACGGCCTTGTCGACCTCGGTGCGGACGCGGTGCATGGCCTGGCGCAGCGCGGCGTCGTCGATGGGACGGTTGTCGTCGGTCACGGGGTCTCCTCGGATTCCGGGGTGAGCGGGGGTCGGTCGGGGCGGCGGGGCGTCATCCGTCGTCGCTCCGCGCGGTGCGGGCGGTGTCCTCGACGGCGGTCTCGAGCTCGTCGAGCTGGCGCGCGAGGGCGATCAGGGCGGCGTCGTCGGCGGGTGGCGCTCCGGCGAGCAGCGCCTGCAGGGTGCCGCGGGGGATCCGCAGCCGGTCGGCGGCGGCGTCGGCGACCTCGTCGGCTCCGGCCTGGACGGCGAGCCCGAGCCGCACGGCGAGCCGTCGGCGGGTCCCTTCGCGCAGCGCTTCGGCCGCGTGCGGGGCGTCGGCGGCCTTGGCGGTGAGCCGGGCGCGTCCGAGCATCGTCTCCGAGGCCCGGACGGTGACCGGCAGCGTCTCGGCGACGAGCGGGCCGAAGCGCCGCCCTCTCGCCACCGCCACCGCGAGTCCGGCGGCGAGGAGCAGGAGGATGGCCGGGGTGACCCAGTCCGGCGTGAGGCTGCCGAGCGTGTCCGGCGCGGCGGTGCCCTCGACGTCGGAGTCCTGGAAGGAGGGGACGTACCAGACGAGGCGGTCGGACTGGCCGAGCAGCGCGAGGCCGAGGGCGGCGTTGCCGTTCTCGGCGAGGAAGGCGTTGCTGAACAGCTTGGTGCCGTCGACGATCGTGCGACGGTTGCCGTCGCGGTCGTCCACGAGCACGGCCGCGCCGCTGTCGTCGCCGAAGCAGGCGTCGACGCCGCTCGCGGGCGAGAACAGGCGGTCGGGCCGGATCGTGCCCACTTCGGCGAACTCGGGCACGGCGCAGTCGGCCGCGGCGGTGGAGACGCTGCCCGGCGCGGGCTCGCCGATCCGCAGTTCCCCGAGCAGGTGCGTGCCGGTGGAGAGGAAGACCACGCGTGCGGCCGGCGCGATGAGGTCGGCGATCGCGTCGTCGCTCAGGGTGTACGGGTTGGTCATGGCCAGCGTGGCATCGTCGTCCAGTGCCGCGCGGACCTCGGCGCGGCTGCGGGCGACCTCGACCTCGACGCCCCGGTCGCGGAGGATCTCGGCGAGGGCGAGCGCTCCCGTGTCGCTGCGGCTCTCGGGGTCGAGGGCACCGCGAGCGCCGGGGCTGCTGGCGGCGAACTGCGAGGCGGCATAGGCCACGACGAGTACGAGGATGCCGATGAGCGCCCAGCCCACGATCGCGCCCGTGCGGCGAGGGCGCCGCTCGGCCGTCGTGGCGTCCTGCGGGGTGACGAGGGTCATGCGGGTACCGCCTCCGGTCGCCGCGCGCGCAGGCGGTCGTCGGTCGCGGCGAGCTCGCGGTAGGTCTCCTCGGAGGCGGGGTGGCGCAGGTAGCGCACATCGTCGAAGGCGGCGGCGGCGCGGCGCATCGCGTCGGACTCCTCGGTGAACACGAGGCTCGCCGATCGTGCGATGGCCTGCGCGGTCGCGCCGGGCGCGGGGTCGATGAGGTCGCGTTCGAGGAGGCTGCGCGCGATGGCCCGGTAGCGCAGCACCACGGCCGTGTCCCAGTCGCCGTCGCGCGCGCTGCGCTCGGCATCGGTGCGCAGCTGCGCGGCGGTGCGGTCGTCGTCGGCGCCCAGCAGGTGCGCGTGGCCGCGACGTACCGCGCGGGACCGCCGGGGGCGCCCCCACACGAGCAGGGCCGTGATCAGGGCGGCGGCGATCAGCAGGACCACGGCGATGAGTGCGACGGGGCCGACGCTCTGACCGTTGCCGGAGCTGAACAGATCGGCGAGGAACCGTCCGACGTCGCGGGCGAGCAGATCGAACCAGGTCGGCTTGGCGTCGGCGTAGCGCGGGTTGGCGAGCTCCTCCTCGGCCCACCGGCGCGCTTCATCGCCGTCGGGGATGAAGACCTCGTCGAACCGGAGCATCATGCGGAGCGGTCACCGCCACCGGGAGCCTTTCCGTCGCCCTCGGGCGCGGAAGCGGGCGTCGCCGGAGCCGCGGGATGCGGGGCCGGGGCGGGCGGGGGCGCGGGTGCGAAGGCCGGCGCGGGTGCCGGCGGGTACGCGGGTGCCGGCGGGAACCCGGGCACGGGCTGAGACGCGGGCGCGGGTGCCGGCGGGTATGCGGGGGAGGGCGCGCCGCCGAACCCCGGGGCCGTCCCGGCCGGCGGTGGACCGTAGGGATACGGCTGCGGCGCGGCCTGGGGGTACCCGTACCCCTGTGTCATCATCACGTGCTCCGGAACCTGACGCGGCGGCGGGGCGGAGGTGACGGCGCGGGCGGTGTCCACCACGAACGGGTCGCCGAGCTGGTCCTCACTCGCACCGAGGTCGAGGCGCTCCACATAGGAGAGGAGCGTCTGGTCCAGGCCCTCGTAGCGCATGCGGCAGTCGAGGTAGACCAGCACACCGCCCGTGCTCTGCACCACGATCGTGATCGCCTGCAGGATCAGCAGGAGCACCTGCGGGGCGAGGAGGGCGAAGACGTAGCCGATCACCGCACTCGGCTCGCTGGCGCCGGTCGGCGCGATCACGGTTCCGAGGAACGACGACACCAGCGCCGTGGGGATGCTCACCACCTGCATCGCCAGCCCCATGATGAGGCTGATCAGGAACGTCACTCCGAACGCGACCCAGAACCGGCCGCGCGTCAGACGCCACGACCGCACGAACGCGTCGCGGAAGCGCGCGCGCTCCAGTACCAGGATCGACGGGACGAGAAGCAGCTTGGTGGTCAGCCAGATGGTCAGGGGGATCGCGGCGATCGCCAGCAGGACCACCACGATGATCACGATGCCGATCAGCTCCGGCGTGCCGCCCAGACCGCCGGCGGTGAGTGCGCCGATGATGGCGACGACGATCGCGATGCCGCCGAACATCGCGAGCACCGAGAGCGATGCGAAGCCGGCGAGCCGCCAGAACGCGGGGAGCATGCGGCGCCAGAGCATACGCAGCGAGGCCTTCCGCCCGACGGCGGCGTACCCGATGTCGGCGGCCACCACGCCCTGCATCATCGCGGTGAAGGCGATCGACGCGAGCCCGACGATCAGCCCGGCGATCACGTTGATGGCGATCGTGCCGGCGAGCACGGCCTCGAAGTCGGGCGACGAGGGAGACACCGTCTCGAGGCGGGTGAAGGTGGTGAAAAGCACGACACCCATGACACCGGCGGTCGCGATGACGACGACGAACTGGATCACGACGGCGAACCCGAACAGCACCTTCGGGTTGTGGCGGAGCGCCGCGAAGGCCTTGCCGAGCAGCATGCCGAACGTCAGCGGATGAAGGGGGATGATCCCCTTCTTGGGGGCTGGGGTCCACGTCTGGCCGCTCACGGGCCTCCCTCCGTCGTGCGCTCCCATCGTGTCATATCCTCGCGGTGAGGCGCAGACCTGCGGAGGGCGGTACTCGGTGCCATAAGGTAACAGTTATGACCTCACGCATCCTCGTGGTCGACGACGACACGGCGCTCGCCGAGATGATCGGCATCGTGCTGCGCACGGAGGGCTTCGAGCCGGTCTTCTGCGCGGACGGCGCGCGCGCGGTCGACGAGTGGCGCGCACAGCGTCCCGACCTGGTGCTGCTGGACCTCATGCTCCCCGGCATGGACGGCATCGAGATCTGCACGCGGATCCGGGCGGAGTCCGGGGTGCCGATCATCATGCTCACGGCGCGCAGCGACACCGCGGACGTGGTGCGTGGCCTCGAAGTGGGCGCCGACGACTACATGGTCAAGCCGTTCAACCCGAAGGAACTGGTCGCCCGCATCCGCACCCGGCTGCGCCCGACCCCGCAGACCACCAGCGAACAGCTGCGCATCGGAGACCTCACGGTCGACGTCGACGCGCACGAGGTCCGCCGGGGAACCACGCCCATCGCCCTGACGCCGCTGGAGTTCCAGCTGCTCGTGGCCCTCGCCTCCAAGCCGCAGCAGGTGTTCTCGCGCGAGATGCTGCTCGAGCAGGTGTGGGGCTACCACTACAAGGCCGACACCAGACTGGTGAACGTGCACGTGCAGCGGCTGCGCGCGAAGGTCGAGCTCGACCCGGACAACCCGAAGATCGTGATGACCGTGCGCGGTGTGGGCTACCGCGCCGGCAGCGTCGCCTAGGCGCACGATGGCCGCGACGACAGCGACCACGGCCGTCGCTGTGCTGCGCGACTGGCGTGGCTGGCCGGCCGTGATCTCGGCGCTGTGGCGGCGGTCGCTGCGGTTCCGCACCCTGGCGATCACCCTGGTCGCGACCTCGCTGGCGATCTTCATCACGTGCGTCACCATGGCGCTCGTGATCCAGAACGACCTGTTCGTCTCCCGCAAGAACGTCGCCCTGGAGGACGCGCGCCGCGCGGTCGACCAGGCGCAGAGCATCCTCGACGTGGCCGAGGTGGGCGACGACCCCGCGGCGCTCACCGACCTGTGGAACAGCATCCCCGACACGCTGGCGCGCACGTCCAGCGCCGACCAGCTGGCCGGGTTCAAGATCGAGGACGAGCCGGGAGGGGTGCGACTGAACGGCTTCACGGCCGGCCTCACCGCCAACCTCCTCAGCCCCGAGCTGAAGACGAGGGTGGAGGAGCTCGACTACGTCCAGGCGTGGCAGTCGGTCGCGCTGCCGGTCGAGGACGGGGGAGAGGTTCCCGGCATCATCGTGGGGCAGCAGCTCCAGGTGCCGGAGGCCGGCCCGTTCGCGATCTACTTCGCGTACGACCTGGCCGATGCCGATCAGACGCTGGTGTTCGTGCAGCGCACGCTGTGGATCGCCGGGATCGGCCTGGTGGCGATCGTCGCCGCGATCTCGTGGATCGTGCTGCGGACGGTGTCGACGCCGATCGTGCAGGCCGCGGAGACCAGCGCGCGCCTCGCCGCGGGCGACCTCGGCGTGCGGCTGGAGGTGCACGGCGAGGATGAGCTCGCGACCCTCGGCCGGTCGTTCAACGCCATGGCCGACAGCATCGAGGCGCAGATCAAGGAGCTCGGGGAGCTGTCGATGGTGCAGCAGCGCTTCGTGTCGGACGTCTCCCACGAGCTCCGCACGCCGCTGACGACGATCCGTCTCGCCGCCGACATGCTCAACGACCACCGTGACGAGTTCGACGCGACCACCGCCAGGGCGACCGAACTGCTGCACGCGCAGGTGCAGCGCTTCGAGACCCTGCTGTCCGACCTGCTGGAGATCAGCCGGTACGACGCGGGATCCGTGCAGCTGGAGCTCGAGGCGACGAGCCTCGCGCACCTCGCGGAAGACGTCATCGAGCAGATGCGGCCGCTCGCCGACGGCCGCGGCTCGGAGCTGCGGCTCGTCGCACCGGGCGGCTACTCGCCGGTGGACATGGATCCGCGCCGGGTGCGTCGAGTGCTGCGGAACCTGGTCGGCAACGCGATCGAGCACGGCGAGGGCCGGCCGATCGTGGTCACCGTCGACAGCAATCAGCACGCGGTGGCGGCGGGTGTACGCGATTTCGGCCTCGGCATGGACCCGGCCGACGCCGAGCGCGTGTTCGACCGGTTCTGGCGCGCCGATCCCTCCCGGCAGCGCACGATCGGTGGCACGGGGCTCGGACTGTCGATCGCTTTGGGCGACGCCACCCTGCACGGCGGTACGCTCGCGGTGTGGTCCGAGTTGGGCGTCGGGTCGAACTTCGTGCTGACCATCCCTCGCCACGACGGTGTTCTCGACGGGCCGAGCCCGGTCCCGGTGGAGCCCCAGGAACCGTTGGCGGAACTGGGCGATGCGACGCAGCCGATCTCGATCGCGGAGATGTACTCGGAGCTGCTCGAGGGGAGGGAGGAACCGTGAGTGCACGCAGGTCGCGACGTCTCGCGCTCGCCGCCGCCCTGGGCATCGTGGCGCTGCTCCTCCCCGCCTGCGCCGGTCTGCCCACGAGCGGCGATGTCGCGGTGGGCCTCAAGCTCGGCGAGTCGCCGCAGGATGTGGACGTCCTCCCCGTCGCCTCCGGTCCCATCGCCGGAGCCGGTCCGGAGGAGATCGTCGAGGGCTTCCTGGAGGCCGGGATCACGACGTCGGACAACTGGGACACGGCGCGCGAGTTCCTCGCCCCGGCGCTGCAGCGCAGCTGGGCACCGTCGGCGGGCGTGTCGATCGACGTCGGCCCCGAGGCGCGGACGCTGTCGTCCACGGTGCCGGAGGACGAGGTGGAACAGGCGGACACCGCCGAGGTGCAGGTGCAGCTCGACCTGGTGGCGAGCGTCGACGGGGCGGGTGCCTACAGCGGCGCGCCCGGCGACTCCAGCGTCCCCTTCGCGCTGGAGCGCATGGACGACGGCGAGTGGCGCATCACCCAGGCGCCCGACGGCATCGTGATCGACGAGGCGCGGTTCCCGAAGGTGTTCGAGGGGTACCCGCTGCAGTGGTTCGACTCCTCGTGGTCGCGCCTCGTGCCGGACATGCGGTGGTTCCCCCGACGCCAGAGCCCGGCGACGACCGTCACGCAGGCGCTCGTGAGCGGAACGCCGTCGGAGTGGCTGGACCCGGCCGTGCAGACCGCGTTCCCCGCCGACGTGCAGTTGGCGCAGGACGCGGTGCCGATCACGGGACAGGTGGCTCAGGTCGCTCTGACGCGTCCGGCGTCCGGACTGGACCAGACCACGCTCGCCCGCATGCGCACGCAGTTGCAGTCCACGCTGAAGGCCGCCGGGGTCAACGTCACGCAGGTGCGCTTCAGCGTCGACGGCAGGTCCCTCGACGCGGGGGTGGTCGAGCTCGCAGGCACCCCGGCGGACGTCGGGACGCTGGTCCTGCGGAACGGCGAGTTCGGGCGGATCGTCGGCGACGAGATCTCCCCGATCCCGGACATCAGCGAGCAGATCGTCGCGATCCCGCAGCCGATCCTGGCGATCGACGTCGGCATCGACGACTCCTACGCGGTCGTGCAGCTCGACGACGGTCACGTGTACCGGGTGGCGAAGTCCGGACGCGATGAGTTGGACGCGCGCGCCGGTCTGGTCGAGCCGTCTCTCGACCCCTTCGGCTACGCGTGGTCCGTCCCGGAGGGTGATCCCCAGGCGGTGCAGGCCTCGGGGAGTGATGCGGCCCCGCACGCCGTGGCGAACGCGTGGCCGAGCGCCTCCTCCATCTCCGACCTGCGCGTGTCGGCGGACGGTGCCCGGGTCGCCGCGGTGATCGTGGTCGGCGGGCAGCGGTGGGTCGTGGTGGCGGCGATCGTGCGCGACTCGGCGGGCGTGCCGACCGAGCTCGGCGACCTCGTGCAGCTGTTCCAGCTCCCGGAGCCGTCCACCGGGCTCGTGTGGCTCGGGCCCGACCGGCTTGCCGTGCTGGCCTCTCCCAGCAGTCCGCGGCTCGTGCTGCAGACCGTGGGCGGGCCGGGGTCGTCCGAGACGGCGCCGGTCGATGCGATCTCGATCTCCGGCGCGCGCACGCCCGCGGGTGTGCGGATCCTCGGTGCCGCCGGTCAGCTGTACGCGCACGCGGGATCGGCGTGGCGCGAGGTCACGGAGGGCATCACGGTCCTGGCGACCCGGGCGGGGGAGTGACCTCTCCTCCACGGTGACGGATCTCGCGGTGCGGCCCGCGGGTCGTGCTCGCGACGACCGCCGCGGCGCGGGCACCGGAGACACCATGAAGGCATGCCCGTGCCCTCCGCCCTCCGTTCCGTCGTGCTCGAGGCGGCCGCGCTGCTGCTGTCGGCGGTCTGCGGCGGGTGCGGCCTGCCCGGCACGCTGCTGTGCGACGTCTGTCGAGCCGAGCTGATCCCCGACCCGCGGGCGGTGCGCACGCCCGAGGGTCGGAACGTCCACGTGGCGCTGACCTATCAGGGCGTGGCGGCGCGATGCCTGCGCCGCCTCAAAGACGAGGGCGAGACCCTCCTCGCGCGCCCGCTGGGGTCCGCGCTGGCTGCCGTGCTCGGGCCCGCGGTGAGCCACGGAGCCCTCGTCGTGCCGGTGCCGACGTCGCGCCGTGCGTTCCGGCGCCGCGGCTTCCGGGTGCCCGATCTGCTGGTGCGGCGGGCCGGGGCGAGCACCACGCGGGTGTTGCGCTGGACCAGGGCGGCGCACGACCAGCGCATCCTCGGCGCGATGGAGCGGCGCGACAACGTCCGCGCCGCGATGCGTGCCGTCGCGGACGGGCGCGGCGCGGCGGTCGTCGTGGTGGACGACGTGGTCACCACCGGGGCGACCCTGGACGAGGCCGCGCGGGCGCTCGAGGAGGCCGGGTATGCGGTGATCGCGCTGGTCGCGCTCGCCGCCACGCCGACGAACGCGGTATCCGGATGAGGTTCATCGGAGACTCACCGGGGACACAGGGCCGACACCCGTGACTTCCGTCGCCGGTCGGACTACGGTGGGGTGTCACAAGGCGACCACGGTCCGCCCTTGGCCGGGAGGACCGGGACAAGGAGGCAGCAATGGAAACGAGTATCGTCGGCGTCGGGGTGGGTATCACCGATCGCTTCCGCACCGTCGTCGAAGAGAAGATCGCCAAGATCGAGACTCTCGCAGCCAAGGCGCAACGTCTGGACGTCAAGGTCACCCACCGCGTGTATCGAAACGGGCGCGTTCCCGATGAGACGGTCGAGCTGACGCTCATCGGGAAGGGTCCCGTGGTCCGGGCCGAGGCGGTCGACGGCGACAAGTTCGTCGCGCTGGATCTCGCGGTCGACAAGATGACGGAGCAGTTGCGCCGCGCGAAGGAGAAGCGCGTCGACGGACGCCAGCACCCGCGCGGCCCACACTTCGAGAAGGGCAGCGGATCGCTCGAGGGCATCGACGTGCAGCCGGCCTCGGTCGAGGTCCTGCACGCCGTCGCGACCGGCAGCATCCCTGTGCAGAACGACGAGGAAGAGGAGTACTCGCCCGTCGTCATCCGCACCAAGAGCTTCGATGCGGAGTGGATGACCGTGGAGGAGGCGGTCGACCGGATGGAGCTCGTCGGGCACGACTTCTTCCTCTTCGTCGATGCCCGCACCGACCATCCCAGTGTGGTGTATCGCCGCAAGGGCTGGGACTACGGCGTGATCGCGCTGAGCACGCAGGCACCGCCGGCGGAGGCACTCGCCTCCTGAGCTCGGCAGACGCACGAACGGCCCGATCCATCGCGGATCGGGCCGTTTCGCGTGGTCAGGGGTGCGTCAGTCGAAGATGCCGTCGAGGATGCTGCCGATGACGAGTCCGCCGAGGATGCCGGAGGCGAGGTCGCCGCCGCCCATGCCACCACCCCGGCGCGGACCGCCGCCCCAGCCGCCGCCGCCCCAGTCCTGGTCCTGCGGGCGCGAGGAGTCGATGTCGCGCTGCGCGAGCTGCAGCGCCTCGGCGGCGAGGTGCGCGACCCGTCGCGCCTGCACGAGCGCGGCCTCTCTGGTGTCCTCCGCCGGCAGGAGGTCGCTCAGGTCGACGCGCAGGCGCTCGGCCTCGGCGAGTCGTGTGCGCGCATCCGCCCCGATCCAGCCGCGGTGTCCGGCGATCAGGCCGCGTGCCACGCCCAGCTGACGGTCCGCGTCGTCGATCGCGTGCTGTACCTGGGCGAGCGACGGCAGCGGATTCTCGGCGCGGTGCCTGGCCTTGGCGATGGCGTCGTCGAGCGCCGAGTTGGCCTCGCGCAGTCGCGACAGCTCGGCGAACGGATCATTCGGCTGGCCGGCCGGGGTCAGCGAGGCGAGCGCGGCCTGCAGCGCCGCCACCGCCTCGGCGACCGCGGGCACCGCGGGGGCGTTGCGGGCGGCGATCAGGTCGCCGCGGGAGTCGGCGATGACCTCGGCGAGGGTGGACTCGGCGCGGAGCGCTTCGATCTCGAAGTCCTCGACCGCGTCCAGCAGTGCGGCGGCTCGCCGCGTCGCCTCGGTCGCGGTCTCGAGGGCGAGGTTGGCTTCCTCGTTCTGCTTGGCCTCGCGGCGTCGCTCGGAGATGTCGGCGCTGTGGGTGGCGAAGCGGATCAGCTGCTGCGCCTCGGCGGCGCTCGCCGTGATCTGGTGCATCGCCGAGTCGGCGTAGCGCGCGGAGAGACGGGAGACCGTCTCGTCCGTCTGGGGGATCCGCGCGGCGAGGGCCTCGGCGTCGGCGCGCACCTGGGCGATGATCTGGGGTGCGCGGCGCACCTTCGCGACCGACTCCGCGAGGACGGTCGTCTTCTCGTCCAGGAGGTCTTCGGCCCAGTCGCACAGCTGCAAGATGCGCGCGTTGCGGGTGCGCAGCTCCTCGGCGGTGTCGGGGATCTCGTCGTGGTTGAGCTGATGAAGCTGGAACGCCTCGCGCAGGTGCGTGCGCACGGAGGTCAGGGCGGCCTTGAGGTCGGCGGTCAGAGACTCGCCCAGCTCGGCCTCGGCGAACACGAGCTCATCGGCGGTGGTGCGGATGCGCTCGTCGGCTCCGACGAGGGCCTGCTCGGCACGCCGTGCGAGGTCGGCGTCCTGAGCGGCGAGTTCTTCCTGTTCGCGTTTGCGTCTACCCCAAAATCCAGCCATGAGGCGATCCTAGTTTCCCCGGTGACCGCGCGGGCTGAGCATCCGCTCCAGGCGAACGTGCCGTACGACCGCGGCGGTCTCAGGCGACGGGTTCGGGCCGACGCTGCTGCGCGGCTCCGGCGGGGCGGCCGCGCTTGGGTCGCTCGGTCGCGAGACCGAGCGCGAGCTGAGGATGCGGGTGTGCGGCGAGACGGCGCTCGGTGTGCTCCAGCCACCGCACCTCGGCCTCGGCCGCGAAGATCATGGAGTCGGTCACGAGCGACCAGGCCAGAGCCTCCGCGCTGTCGGCGTCGTGACCGGTGAAGGCGGCGTCGCGCAGAGCCGCGAGCCGGCGCTCAGAGGACGCGCGCTGCGCGCGGATGACGTCGGCGGCGTCGACCCCGGGGAGCGTCGCCGCCATCGCGACCTTGACGGCCAGCTCTTCGCGCGCCGGTTGGATCCGCTCGACGGGGTCGGACAGCCAGCGGGCCACCTCGGCCGATCCGTCCGGCGTGATCCGCCAGTACACGTGGCCGTGCTCGTCGGCGTCGCCCCGCTGCACCATGCCGTCGCGCTCGAGTCGTTCGAGCGTGTTGTAGATCTGTCCCACGTTCAGGGTCCAGGTCGACCCCGTTCGACGGGCGAACTCGTGACGGAGCTGGTACCCGTAGCAGGCGCCCTGATCGAGGATGGCGAGCAGGCTGTGGCGGACGGACATGGCCGGACTCCTCTGCGTGACGGACGGAAGCATGCCGAGTATATGCATACTCGGCAACACCGCCGCGGCGCGGCACGATATGCCGTGCAGGCGACGCGCAGGTCACAGACCGGTAACATGGCAAAGTATGCCTGGCGATCGCCTCTCGGCGGCCGGCAAGGACCCAATGACAGGGAGAGACATCCGTGGCCAATCCTCTTGAGAAGCTGCTGCGCGCCGGTGAAGGACGCATCATCCGTCGCCTCAATCAGGTGGTCAAGGCCGTGAACGCCCTGGAAGACGACATCTCGGAGCTCACGGACGACGAGCTCCGCAACGAGACGGCGGAGCTCCGCGCGCGGTACGAGAAGGGGGAGACCCTCGACCAGCTCATGCCAGAGGCCTTCGCGGCAGTGCGCGAGGCGGCCAAGCGGACCCTGGGCATGCGCGCCTACGACGTGCAGATCATGGGTGGCGCGGCGCTCCACCTCGGCAACATCGCCGAGATGAAGACCGGTGAGGGCAAGACCCTGGTCGCGACCTTCCCGGCCTACCTCAACGCCATCGCCGGCAAGGGCGTGCACGTGATCACCGTGAACGACTTCCTCGCGAACTACCAGGCCGAGCTGATGGGACGCGTGTACCGCGCCCTCGGCATGACCACCGGCATCATCGTCTCCGGGCAGACTCCGGCGGTGCGTCGCGAGCAGTACGCCGCCGACATCACCTACGGCACGAACAACGAGTTCGGCTTCGACTATCTGCGCGACAACATGGCCTGGCGCAAGGAAGACCTCGTCCAGCGCGAGCACTTCTTCGCGATCGTCGACGAGGTCGACTCGATCCTCATCGACGAGGCCCGGACGCCGCTCATCATCTCCGGACCCTCCTCGGGCGAGGCGAACCGCTGGTTCGCGGAGTTCGCCAAGATCGCCCGCACGCTCGAGGCCGGTGTGGACTACGAGGTCGACGAGAAGAAGCGCACGGTCGGTGTGCTCGAGCCGGGCATCGAGAAGGTCGAGGACTACCTCGGCATCGACAACCTCTACGAGTCGGCGAACACTCCGTTGATCTCGTTCCTCAACAACTCGATCAAGGCGCTCGCCCTGTTCAAGCGCGACACCGACTACGTCGTGATGAACGACGAGGTCATGATCGTCGACGAGCACACCGGACGCATCCTCGTGGGCCGCCGTTACAACGAGGGCATCCACCAGGCGATCGAGGCCAAGGAGGGCGTGCCCGTCAAGGCCGAGAACCAGACGCTCGCGACGGTCACCCTGCAGAACTACTTCCGCCTCTACGAGAAGCTGGCCGGCATGACCGGTACGGCCGAGACCGAGGCCGCGGAGTTCATGTCCACCTACAAGCTCGGCGTCATCCCGATCCCGACCAACCGGCCGATGATCCGTAAGGACCAGTCCGACCTCGTCTACAAGAACGAGACGGCGAAGTTCGCCCAGGTCGTCGAGGACATCGCGGAGCGGCACGCCGCCGGCCAGCCCGTGCTCGTCGGCACGGTCAGCGTCGAGAAGAGCGAGTACCTCTCGCGGCTGCTGGCCAAGAAGGGCATCAAGCACGAGGTCCTGAACGCGAAGAACCACGCGCGTGAGGCCGAGATCGTCGCGCGCGCCGGCCGCCTGGGGGCCGTCACCGTCGCCACGAACATGGCCGGTCGCGGTACCGACATCATGCTCGGCGGCAACGCCGAGTTCCTCGCGGTGCAGGAACTGAAGTCGAAGGGCCTCGACCCGGTCGAGACCCCCGACGAGTACGAGGTCGCGTGGGACGAGACCTACGAGGCCATGAAGGCCGTGGTCGCGGAGGAGGCCACCAAGGTCATCGAGGCCGGGGGACTGTACGTCCTCGGCACGGAGCGGCATGAGTCCCGTCGTATCGACAACCAGCTCCGCGGTCGTTCCGGTCGTCAGGGCGACCCGGGCGAGAGCCGGTTCTACCTCAGCCTGACCGACGACCTCATGCGCCTGTTCCAGTCCGGCGCTGCCGAGGCGATCCTGGCCCGCACCAACTTCCCCGACGACGTGCCGATCGAGTCCGGCCTGGTCTCCCGCGCGATCCGCAGCGCCCAGTCGCAGGTCGAGGCGCGCAACGCCGAGATGCGCAAGAACGTCCTCAAGTACGACGACGTGCTGAACCGGCAGCGCGAGGCGATCTACGCCGACCGTCGCCACATCCTGCAGGGCGACGACATCGCCGACCGGGTGCAGCACTTCATCGAGGACGCGATCAGCGGCGTCGTGCGCGACCACACCGGCGAGGGTCACAACGAGAGCTGGGACTTCGACGCGCTGTGGACCGAGCTCAAGACGCTCTATCCGGTCGGAGTGACCATCGACGAGGTCGTGTCGGAGGCTGCGGGCCGCAAGGGCGGGATCACCGCGGAGGGTCTCACGCGCGAACTGCTGTCCGACGCGAAGATCGCGTACGAGAAGCGCGAGGAGTCGCTGGGCGAGGCCGCCACGCGTGAGCTGGAGCGCCGTGTGGTGCTGCAGGTGCTCGACCGCCGCTGGCGCGACCACCTCTACGAGATGGACTACCTGAAGGACGGCATCGGCCTGCGCGCCATGGCCCAGCGCGACCCGCTCATCGAGTACCAGCGCGAGGGGTACGCGATGTTCCAGTCGATGATGGGGCAGATCAAGGAGGAGTCCGTCGGCTACCTCTACAACCTCGAGGTCGAGGTGCGCCGCGTCGGCGATGCGCAGACCGCGGAGGTCGAGGCGAAGGGCCTCGCCACCGACGGGGGCGAGCAGCGACTGGAGTACTCCGCCGCGAACGACGCCGGCGAGGTCGAGGTGCGCAACGACCGCGGGCAGGTGCAGCAGGCGGCGACCGACCGTCTGCGTCAGGCGGCCGCACGGGCGCAGACACCCCCGTCCGCCCCCGAGGAGGAGGCGCCGCGCGGCGCGTTCGGTCAGCGCACCGAGGCCCCCGCACCGGCCGCCGGCAACCGCGAGCAGCGTCGGGCGCAGGGCAAGAAGAAGAAGTGACCCGAGCAGGGTGAGAGGAGGGCCAGTCCGTGCGGATTGGCCCTCCTTTCGTCCCTGTAGGCTTGATCGATGACACCATCGCGCACCTTCGACCAGTCGTCGAAGCTCAAGAACGTCCTGTACGAGATTCGCGGAAACGCCCTCGTCGAGGCGGCGCGACTGGAGGCAGAGGGCCACCGGATCCTCAAGCTGAACACGGGCAACCCCGCGATCTTCGGCTTCGACGCCCCGCATCAGATCGTGCACGACATGCTGGCAGCCCTCCCCACGGCGCACGGCTACAGCGACAGCAAGGGCATCATCTCCGCGCGACGCGCCGTGGTGAGCCGGTACGAGCAGGTCGAGGGCTTCCCGCGGTTCGACCCCGACGACGTGTACCTCGGCAACGGCGTGTCCGAGCTCATCACCATGACCATGCAGGCGCTGCTCGACGAGGGCGACGAGGTGCTGATCCCGACGCCCGACTATCCGCTGTGGACCGCCATGACCAGCCTTGCCGGTGGCACGCCGGTGCACTACGTGTGCGATGAGAACGACGGCTGGCAGCCCGATCTGGAAGATCTCCGGTCCAAGATCACGCCGCGGACCAAAGCCATGGTCATCATCAACCCGAACAACCCGACCGGTGTCGTGTACTCGCGCGCGGTGCTGGAGGGCCTGGTGCAGATCGCCAGGGAGCATCAGCTGCTCATCCTGTCGGACGAGATCTACGACCGCATCCTGTTCGACGATGCGGTGCACATCCCCACGGCGACCCTCGCGCCCGACCTGCTGTGCCTCACGTTCAACGGCCTCTCGAAGACGTATCGTGTGGCGGGCTACCGCTCGGGGTGGATGGTGATCACGGGGCCGCAGGACCATGCGAAGGGCTTCATCGAGGGCATCACACTGCTGGCGTCGACCCGGCTCTGCCCGAACGTGCCCGCGCAGCACGCCGTGCAGGCGGCGCTTTCCGGGGTGCAGTCGATCGATGCGCTGATCGCGCCGACCGGTCGCCTGCACGAGCAGCGGGACATCGCATGGGAAGGCCTGGAGGCGATCCCGGGGGTGACGTGCGTGAAGCCTCAGGGAGCGCTGTACGCCTTCCCGCGTCTCGACCCCGAGGTGCATGAGATCCGTGACGACGCGAAGCTGGTGTACGACCTGCTGGTGTCGGAGCACATCCTGGTCGTGCAGGGCACCGGATTCAACTGGCCGAACCCCGATCACCTGCGGTTGGTGACCCTGCCAGAGCCGCGAGTGCTGAGCGAAGCCGTCGAGCGACTGGGGAACTTCCTCTCGAGCTACCGCCAGTAGGCGCGGCGACGGCGGGCGCGGGGGAGAGCGACAGCGCGAGTCGACGCACCCCCGCGACGAGGGCGGAACGCGGTGTGAGGTCGGCCATGGGCCGCGCGTGCAGCAGGGCCGCGTCTGCTGCGCGCTGGTCGAACGGCAGGAAGACGATGTCGGTGATCCCGGCGAACCGTTCGAGAGTCCGGCGCACCTGTCCCCGGGCGTCGATGCCGAGCGGCCCGGGGCGTACGGCGTTGACCACCACCGTGATGGGCGTGGAGCCGACGAGTCGGCGGACCTCGGCGTGGTCTCGGAGGAAGCGGCTGATGCCGACCGGGTCGGCGGCCGCGACGGCCACGATGCGGTCGGCTTCGGCGAGGGTCGCCGCGGTTGCCGCGTGGCGGCGAGGGCCGACCAGATCGTAGGTCGCCTCGTCGTCGGCGTCGACCGCGGCTGCCACGTCGACCACCGTCTCCTCCGCCCACTCCCGGCAGGCCGCGAGGAGGACGTGGAGTCGATGCGCCGAGAGTTCGGGCCAGCGAGTCGGACGATTGATGCCGCACAGCACGTCGAACTCCACACCGCCCGCGCCGACGCGTGCCGCCAGCCTGGCGAGCTCGGCGCTGTCGAGTGCCCCGGTCTCCGCGCGGCGGCAGGCAGCGGCGATTCCCGGGGCGTCGTCGCCGAGCCCGAGGAGAAGCGCGAGCGAGGGAGCGACCGTGTCCGCATCCAGCAGCGCTGTGCGGCGGCCCGTGCGCGCCAGCTCCACGGCCAACTGGATCGCGACCGTCGAGCGGCCGGGAGCTCCCTGGGGCCCCCAGACCGCGATGATCCTCGGGGAGGCGCTCCGAGGCGTCTCGGCGACGGCGGGCGAGGCCTCCGCGTGGAGCGCTGCCGCCACCTCCCAACCGGGGGCGTCCGTGCGCAGCGCCGACGGAAGGCCGAGTCGTGCCAGGAGACGACTGTCGGAGTCGCCGAGCGCCACGATACGGACACCCGCCCGGTCACATGCGGCGATCAGGTCCGGAGTCAGCGCGTCTCGCGAGGCGGGAACGATCACCGCATCCACGCCGGCGTGAAGATGCTCGCGAACGCTCGACGGACCATCGATGGCGACCGCGTCCACTCCTTCCAGGAGGAGCTCGGCGGCGAGCTGGTCCGCCCGATCCTTCGGGAGCGCGACCAGGACTATCACGATCCGGCACCGACAGGGATCACGGAGAGCGCGGCGCCCCCGGTGGCGGCCGCGAGCACGTCGGCGACGTCGGTCCGGTCGACGACGATCTCCACCTTCGTGCCGCTCTCCGCCAGCATGCCGTCGTCTTCGAGGACCGTCCGCACCACCGCGTCGCCGACGAGGACGCGCGGGGCGTCGAACGTCCTGCCGTCGTCTCTCGCGGGCGCCTGCCACACCTCGACGTCGGCGCCGGGGCCGATCGAATCGGGGATCGCGGTCGTGGTCTCGATCACGACGGTGGTGGTGCGGTCGTCCTTCTCGTCGGCCACCGCGGACCGGGGGAGCAGCTCGCCCTTCGTGAGGGTGCGCCGCGCGATCTGCCCCGGCTCGAGCCGACCTGGACCCACGTACCGATCCGTGAGTGCGCCGATGCTGACCTGGGCAACCTCGAAGTCGTCAGCGGTGAGAACCTCGCCGCGCGCGATGGTCCGCCGCGCCTGCAGGAGCGGTTCGGTCCGGTCGGATGCCGCGACGAGCAGCCATACCCCGGCGATCGAGATGACGACGAGGGCGATGCCGACCAGGAAGCGCAGGTCGGCGCGGAAAGCCGGGCGCGGACGCGAGTGGGAAGCCATGGCGATATCGTCACAGAACCGCGGAGAGGGCTCGCGGAGTTATCCACATACGCGGGACACCCGCCCCCGTCGGTAGCCCCTCGACCAGAATGTGGGTATGACACCCGCTCCGACCCCCGCACTGCAGTTCCTCGCTCCCGCGCAGGTCGCGGAGCTCCTGAGCATCGACGTGGCCGAGGTGATCGGCCTCATCCACGAGGGGCGACTGCGCGGCGCGCAACTGGGTTCGCCCGCGCGCTGGCGCGTGGAGGAGGCCAGCATCGAGGGGTACCTCGCCGAGCAGTCGGAAGAGGCACGCAGGATGGCGCTGTGGCGTCAGTCGCAGACCGCGAGCTTCCCCGAGGTGTGGGGAACGTCCGCGGCTCACACGCGCTGATCGCCGGAGAAGCGCACGACGACGAGCGCCGCGTACGGGACGATGCGGAACCCGCGCACCGCAGCGGCTCGCCGCGACTCCCCGGTGTCGTGCAGCGCCAGATCAAGGTGATCGGCGGCGGCGCGATCGATCGTGCCGTGCACGTCGTCTCCGTGCCGTGTGGTCAGGTTGACGGGTACGCGTCGTCGCGCGAGGTCGCGCAGCACGAAGCCGATCGGCATACGCTCGCGGAGGGTGCGCTCGGCGGGCCGATGCTCGTCGAGGCTGGAGAGCATGGCGCCGTGGTCGACGGCGAGACCCGTGATCGCGGGGAGGGGAATCAGCAGGGCCGACGCGGCAGCCCTCGCCTCCTGCGGTACCCGCGAGACCGCTGCGATCCAGTCGACGCCGAGGGATCGGAGCGTCACCGGAAGCCGGTGGCCGTCCGCCAGGTCGACGACCGCGTCGGCGTCGGCGGCGCAGAGCTGCCGGAGACGCGAGTGCAGGTCGAGTCGGGAGATGCGGAGCCGCTCGGACTCCGCATCCAGCGCGGCGCGCTCCGCCTCCCACTCCGAGGCGAGCTGGCTCTCGAGGTCGTCGAAGAGGCGGTCCCAGTGCACCCGACAGAGCGTAGGGGGAGCGCGGGTCGGATGTACGAGTTATCCACATAGTTCCGCTGATCGCCCCCGCGCGGGTGCTCGCGCGTGCTCGACTGTCGCCGTTCGTCCGCCGACCGGAGAGTTCGCCATGATGCTTCACGAGTACTTCGCCCCGCAGCCGACGCCCACGCGTCAGCTTCCCGATCCCGCACCGCTGCTGCGCCGTCTCACGCACGGCGTCCTGGAAGTGCTCGCCGGTGTGCGGGAGATCGATCAGCTCGCGCGATGGTTCAGCGAGGACGCGTACCGGAGTCTGGTCGTGCGTTCGAACCTGGCGGCACGGGCGAGGAGCGCGCGGGGTGTGCCGCCGGCGCGACCGACGTTCGTGATCCGTTCGCTCCGGGTCACGGAGCCGGTCGACGGCGTGATCGAAGCGGTCGTCGTCGTGGCAGGTCCCGGACGGACCAGGGCGGTCGCGGTGCGACTCGAAGGGCTCGATCGACGATGGCGGGCGACGTCGCTGGCCATCCTCTGAGGCGGTGCGGCCTAGGCTGGGTAGGTGTCAACCCTCAGCGACCTCGCCCAGACCCAGGGCCTTCTGACCGACGACGACATCGAGTGGCTGCACCGTCTTGCCGGTGACGGTCAGCTCCTCGCCGACCTGGCCTCCGCGGACATCGTGCTGTGGATCCAGACGGAGGACGGGTCCTTCATCGCCGTCGCCCACGCCCGTCCGAGCGGCGCAGCGACGCTGTTCTACCGGGACATCGTCGGCGAGCGTGTTCGTCCGCAGTGGCGCACGCAGGTCCAGGGCGCTTTCGAGTCGGCGGAGATCGTGGACTCCTCCTCGCCGGATTGGTTCGAGGAGACGCCCACGCGCGTGCGGGCGGTTCCGATCGTGATCACCCGCCGCGGCGACGACGTGGCGCCCTCCGTCATCGGGGTCGTGACCCGCCACACCAACCTCGGCGAGGTCCGCACGCCGTCGCGGCAGCAGATCACGTTCGACGAGTGCGCGAACGACCTGTTCCGCATGATCGCGGACGGCAGCTTCCCCGACCCGGCCGCACCGACCTCACCCCGTCGCGGAGCGCCGCGTGCGTCCGACGGCCTGATCCGCATCGACGTCGACGGGATCACCACCTTCGCGAGCCCGAACGCGCTCTCGGCGTTCAACCGCATGGGATTCGACGACGAGCTCGAGGGGGAATCGCTCGCGGAGGTCACGACCCGGCTGGTACCGCCCTCGCGGCAGGTCGACGAGTCGCTGCCGGTCGTCGTCACCGGCCGCGCACCGTGGCGCACCGACATTGAGGCGCGCGGTGTGACCGTCTCGTTGCGCGCGATCCCGCTGAAGGACCACGGCACCCGCATCGGCGCGATCGTGCTCTGCCGCGATGTCTCGGAACTGCGGCATCAGGAGCAGGAGCTGATCACGAAGGACGCGACCATCCGGGAGATCCACCACCGGGTGAAGAACAACCTGCAGACCGTGGCGTCGCTGCTACGGATCCAGGCGCGTCGCACGCACTCCGACGAGGCCCGAGACGCGCTCACGCAGGCCATGCGCCGGGTCGACGCGATCGCCGTCGTGCACGACACGCTGGCCCAGGGACTCACCCAGAAGGTCGACTTCGACGAGGTGTTCGATCGGGTCCTCAAGCTGGTCGCAGAGGTGGCGTCCGCGCCGAACACCCGGGCTCGTACGCAGTCGACGGGGCGCTTCGGGGTGCTCCCGAGCGAGTACGCCACGCCGCTCGCCCTCGCGCTGACGGAGGTCGTCACGAACGCAGTGGAGCACGGGCTCGCGGGTCAGGAGGGCTCGGTGACCATCGACGCCCAGCGCACCGAGGACAACCTCCGCGTCACCGTGCGCGACACCGGCCACGGGCTGCCGGAGGGGCGCGTCGGTCAGGGCCTCGGCACGCAGATCATCCGCACGCTCATCCAGGGGGAGCTCGGCGGGTCGATCGAGTGGCGCGGCAGCGAGGGTGAGGGCACCGAGGTGGTCATCGACATCCCGCTGCGATGGCTGGAGCGCTGAACGCGGACACCGGACAGACGGAAGCGGCCTGAGATCTGATCTCAGGCCGCTTCGAAGTCGTCAGGAGGCGCGGCGGGCGCGGGCGGCGCGGCGCTTGAGTGCGCGGCGCTCGTCCTCGGACAGGCCGCCCCAGACGCCCGAGTCCTGGCTGGTCTCCAGAGCGTACTGCAGGCAGATCTCGGTGACGGTGCACGTGGCGCAGACCGTCTTGGCCTTCTCGATCTGGTCGACGGCCGGTCCGGTGTTGCCGACGGGAAAGAAAAGCTCGGGGTCGACGGTCAGGCAGGCGGCCTTATCGCGCCAGTCCATGGGGGCTCCTCGGTGTGGATTTCATGAGATGTCGCGATGCGACTTCTCGATTCGGGCGGCGGTTCGGGTTCCGCTACCCTGTTGAGATGCGGGCGGATGCCCGCCGATTGTGATGCGAACGCGAACGTTCGCCCCACGCCGCTGTGGGAGCACATGACTTTCTCTATTCTGTTACATGGATACCCTGAAATCAAGGGTTTTCTCTGCTTTGCACCCCCAGGAGGACCCCGTGCGCGCACCGGGAATCGCCCTCGCCGCGTCCGCGGTGCTCGCTCTGGAAGCCGCCGCGCTCGTCGTGTTCGCGGCGATCGAGGTGGCCGGTCTCGGTGCGGGGGACGCGGCGTCGTCGACGACGGCGATCGCGCTCATCGTGCTGACCCTGATCGGCGCAGCGGCCCTCGTCGCGTTCGCCGTGGGGACGCGTTCCGGGCGGTCGTGGGCGCGCTCCGGCGGGGTGGTGGCTCAGGTGCTCGCGGTCGCCCTGGCGCTGGGATCGCTCACGGTGCAGCCGGTGCCGTGGGCGTTCGTGCTGGGACTCGCGGTTCCGGGAGTCGTCGGCTTCGCGCTGCTCATCTCCAGCGCGCGACGCGAAGGCGAGCGCCGCGGGGCGGAGTGACGCCCCACGGCGCCATGCTCACGCGTCGATGCCGAGCTGCTTGCGCAGTCGCGCCACGTGGCCCGTGGCCTTCACGTTGTACTGCGCGAGCGTGATCACGCCCTCCTCGTCAAGCACGAAGGTCGAACGGATCACGCCCTCGACCACCTTGCCGTAGTTCATCTTCTCGCCCCAGGCGCCGTACGCCTCGTGGACCGCGTGGTCGGGGTCGCTGAGCAGCGGGAACGTGAGAGCGTCGCGTTCGCGGAAGGTGGTCAGGGTGGCGGGGTCGTCGCGGGAGACCCCGACGACCTGGTAGCCGGCACCCTGCAGCGACGAGATGCTGTCGCGGAAGTCGCAGGCCTCGGTCGTGCACCCGGGGGTCATCGCAGCGGGGTAGAAGTAGAGCACGGTCTTGCGGCCGCGCAGGTCGGCCAGGGAGACGGGGTTCCCGTCCTGGTCGAGGAGGGTGAAGTCGGGGGCGGCAGTACCGGGTTCCAGGCGCTCAGTCACCCGTCCACTTTATCGGCCGGGAGTCTGCTCCGCCTTGTCGGCGAACGTCTGCAGGAGGCGCTGCAGCGAGTCGAGGCGCGCGCGGCCCGTCTCGCTCAGCTCTCCGCGCTCCGCGGCCTCGATGAGGGCGCAGTCCGGCGCATCGGGCAGGTGGGTGCAGCCTCGGGGGCAGTTCTCCGCGATCACGGCGAGTTCCGTGAACGCCGCCAGGATGTTGGCGGGATCGACGTGTCCGAGGCCGAACGAGCGCACACCGGGAGTGTCGATGACCCATCCCGTGCCGTCCGGACCCTCGTAGCGCAGCGACACGGTCGACGAGGAGGTGTGGCGCCCACGGCCGGTGACCTGGTTGACGTGACCAGTCGCGCGGCCGGCGGACGGGACCAGCGCGTTGACGAGCGTCGACTTCCCGACGCCGGAGTGACCGACGAAGACGGTCGAGTGGCCGACCAGCGCCTCGCCGATCTCCGCCACGGGCATCTCGTCGCGTGCGCTGGTGAAGACGCGCAGGTCGAGGCCGTCGAAGTGGGCGAGGAACTCCGCGGGGTCGGCGAGGTCGGTCTTCGTCACGACCAGCAGCGGGCGGATGCCCGCGTCGAGCGCCGCGACGAGGTAGCGGTCGACCAGGCGGGCCCTCGGCTCCGGGTCGGCGGCGGCGACGACCACGAGCATCTGGTCGGCGTTGGCCACGATCACGCGTTCGACCTGGTCGGTGTCGTCGGCGCTGCGGCGCAGCAGGGACGTGCGGTCGAGGATGCCCACGATCCGCCCGAGCGTGCCCTCGGCGCCCGAGGTGTCGCCCACGACGCGAGCCTGATCGCCGGTCACGATCGGCGTGCGCCGCAGTTCGCGAGCGCGCGCGGCCGTGATCGTGTGCTCCTCGGCCGTGCCCTCGTCGAGGAGGACGGAATAGCGTCCACGATCGACGCCGAGCACGCGGCCGATCTGGGCGTCCTCGTGCGCTGGTCGGCGCTTGGTGCGCGGACGGTTCGCCTTCGGGTTCGGACGCGTGCGGATCGCGCTCTCGTCGTACTCCTCGAAGTCGTCGTCGAGGTCGGTGTCGTCGAGCCAGCTCACCGTCAGCCTCGCAGCATCCGCTCCCAGAGCATCGTGAACTCCGGGAGGGTCTTCGCGGTCGTGCCGATGTCATCGATCTCGACGCCGGGCACCCGCAGTCCGATGAGGGCCCCCGTCGTCGCCATACGGTGATCGTGGTGCGCGGGCCACGTACCCCCGCGCAGGGGGGAGGGCACGATCCGCAGGCCGTCGGGAAGCTCCTCGGCGGTGCCGCCCAGCGCGCGCAGGTTCCCTACGAGCGCCGCGATGCGGTCGGTCTCGTGCAGGCGGATGTGCCCGATGCCGCGGATCGTGGTCGGGGACTCTGCGAATGCCGCGAGACCGACCAGCGTGGGCGTGAGCTCGCTCGCCGCGGAGAGGTCGATGTCGAGGCCGCGGATGCTCGTGCCCGCGCGCACCGTGAGGGTGCCACCGTGGCGGGACACGTGGGCGCCGGCGCTCTGCAGGATCTCCGGCAGGAGCGCGCCGGGCTGCGTCGAGTGCGCCGGCCAGCCGGTGATCGACACCGCTCCGCCCGTGACGAGCGCGGCGGCGAGGAACGGCGCGGCGTTCGACAGATCCGGCTCGATCGCGATCTCCTTCGCACGCGGCACGCCGGCCTCGACCAGCCACTCGCCGACGGCCGGGCGCTCGATGCGGATGCCGCGGCGGCTCAGCGCCTCGATCGTCATGTCGATGTGGGGCAGGCTCGGCAGCCGCTCGCCCGTGTGCACGAGGTGCAGGCCGACGTCGAAGCGCGGGGCGGCGAGCAGCAGGCCCGACACGAACTGGCTGGAGGCGGAGGCGTCGATCTCGACCCGGCCGCCGCGGATCCGGCCGTGCCCGCGGATGGTGAACGGCAGCGCCCAGGTGCCCTCGTCGTCGATGTCGACCCCGAGGTCGCGCAGGGCGCTGATCAGGCCGCCCATCGGACGATGCAGCGCGGTCTCGTGGGCCGTGAGGTGCACGTCGTTCTCGGCGAGACCTGCGAGCGGGGAGATGAAACGCATGACCGTGCCCGCCTGACCGCAGTCGATGGTGACACCGCCGTGTAGCTTCGCCGGGGTGACGACCAGATCGGGACCGAACTCGTGACCGCCGTCGACCTCCTCCACGCCGACGCCGAGGGCGCGCAGGGCCTCGATCATGCGCTGGGAGTCGTCGCTGTGGAGCGGGGCGATCAGACGCCCCGGACCGTCGGCGATCGCCGCGATGATGAGCTCACGGTTCGTCAGAGACTTCGATCCGGGGATCGTGAGCTCGGCGCGCACCGGCGCGTCGGTGGTGGGCGCGGGATAGGCGCCCTGCACACGGGAGGGGGAATACCTTTTGGCGCTCATCGGTTCTCACCTTAGTAAACAGGACGCCGTCATCGTGAGAAGCGGCGCACCCGAGGCAGGAAGGGATGGGCATGCCCGCGACGTTGGAGCGCGAGGTGATCGACCTCCGCGGCCTAGACTGGCCGGTGATGGATGACACCGCAACCGCAGACACCGTCGGCGACCCTCGACGCGAGTTCGAGGAGCAGGCGCTCCCCTTCATGGACCAGCTGTACGCGGCGGCCATGCGCATGACCAGGAACCCGGCGGACGCCGCCGACCTGGTGCAGGAGACCTTCGTGAAGGCGTACGGGTCGTGGTCGACCTTCTCCCAGGGCACGAACCTCAAGGCCTGGCTGTACCGCATCCTGACGAACACGTACATCAACATCTACCGCAAGCGTCAGCGCGAGCCGTTCCAGGGCACCATCGACGAGCTCGAGGACTGGCAGCTCGGCGGTGCCGAGTCGACCACCGCCTCGCACAGTCGCTCCGCCGAAGCCGAGGCGATCGACCGCATGCCGGCCTCGGTCGTGAAGGATGCGCTGCAGGCCGTCCCGGAGGACTTCCGGCTGGCGGTGTATCTGGCGGATGTCGAGGGCTTCGCGTATCAGGAGATCGCCGACATCATGAAGACCCCCATCGGCACCGTGATGAGCCGTCTGCACCGTGGCAGGCGGATGCTGCGGGAGCTGCTGGCCGACTATGCCGCCGAGCGAGGCATCGCCGCGGCTGAACCGAGGAGCACGAAATGAGCGACTGCGGCTGCGACAAGGCCCGTCAGGATCTGGAGGAGTACCTCCGCAACGAGGTGTGCAAGACCGAGCACGCCGAGATCCGCGAGCATCTCGAGAACTGCCCGTCCTGCCGGGACGAGGCGCTCGTGGCCACCACACTCACCGAGGTCGTGGCGCGCGCCTGCAAGGAGACCGCTCCCGAGGAGCTGCGCGACCAGGTGTTCGCCCGCCTGCGCGAGGTGCAGGCCGCGCAGCACTGACTGGCCCGCTCGCGCGTCGGCGGCGGCCAATAGGCTGGTCGCATGGCCCTCATCGATGCACGCGGGATCCCCGCCGATCAGACCTCCGTCGACCGTCTGGCAGGGGAGGGGCTCGACTACCGGGTGCTCGACCTGGATGACGCCGCGGCGGTCGAAGCGTTCCAGCGCGCGCTGGCCCGCGGCTTCCTGGGCGCGGAACCCACCGCCGAGACTCTTGCGGACGGGCTGCCCACCGTGCGCAGCCGCCGCAACATCGGGGTCTATGAGCGTGACGCGGCGACCGCGCCGCACCCCGTCGCCACGATCGACTCCTGGGTGACGCCCATGACGGTGCCCGGCGGCGAGATCGGCCTGTGGGCGATCAGCGGGGTCACGGTCTCCGGGACGCACCGGCGCCGCGGTATCGCCCGCGCCCTGCTGGAGGGCGAGCTGCGCGCCGCCGCAGACGCCGGGGTCGCGGTCGCCGGGCTCACGGCATCGGAGGCGACGATCTACGGCCGCTACGGATTCGGGTCTGCCGTGCCGGTCGCGCGGTTCACGGTCGATACGCGGCGCGCGGGCTGGGACGGCCCGGCACCGCAGGGGCGCATCGAGTACCTGGATCGTGAGCAGCTCGCGCAGGAGCTCGGCGCGGTGCACGAGCGCTCGCGCGGTGCGCGGTCGGGACAGGTGCCGGGGTGGCGTGCGCGCTGGACGGGCCTCGCCGGTCTGCAGTCGTCGGACACCGACCGTGACCGCGTGCGGGGCGTACGACACGTCGACGCCGACGGCGTGGTCCGCGGTGTGATGGCGTACGCGGTCAGCGAGAAGGGCGAGTCGTTCCGGTTCGCCCTGCACGTGCGACTGCTGGTCGCCGAGACTCCGGAGTCGACCGCGATGCTGTGGCGGTTCGCGCTGCAGCACGACCTGGTGGACGAGGTGACCGCCGACCTGCGCCCGCTCGATGATGCGCTGCCGTGGCTGGTCGCCGACCCGCGCGGCGTCACCCAGATCGTGCACGACCACGGCTGGCTGCGCATCCTCGATGTGCCTGCCGCCCTCACGGGGCGCCGGTACTCGTCTCCGCTCGACGTCGTGATCCGGGTGGAAGACCCGCTGGGCTTCTCCGAGGGGGAGTGGCGCATGCGGGTGGACGGCGCGGGGCGTGCCGAGGTCGAGTCGGCCTCGGGCGAGGAGGCGGACGTCACGCTCTCGGTGTCGGCGCTGTCGTCGCTGTACGCGGGCAGCGTGCGCGCGGCCTCGCTGGCGGGTGCCGGCCGCATCAGCGGCTCCCCGGAGGCCGTGGGGGCGCTCGACCGGGCCCTGGCCGCATTCCCCGCCCCGTCGCTCGACATCTGGTACTGAGACCGCCCTCGCCGCAACGGGAACGGGGGATGGGGGAAGGTGGTTCGGGCAGCAGTTCCCCATTTCTTTTCTGCACCTCTTCCTCACCCATCGACCCACCCAAATCAATCTGTTGGGCA
>NZ_JBSHIM010000015.1:0-35715 GCF_053618975.1 Microbacterium sp. NPDC055599
GGGGTGGGAGGCGCGTTTGTGATCCCGCACCGCACCGCGCACCGCGGGCGGCGCGGGGGCGGCGTCAGTGGGCGGTGCGGTACTCGCTGGGGGAGATGCCGTAGGCGGTCTTGAACGCGCGGCTGAAGTGCGCGGCGTCGACGAAGCCCCAGCGGGCGGCGATCGCGGCGACGGGGCGGTCGGCGAGCATCGGGTCGAGCAGATCGCGGCGGCACTGCTCCAGGCGGCGCGTGCGGATCCAGGTGGAGACCGTGACCCCCTGCTCCTGGAACAGTCCGTGCAGGTGCCGCGTCGAGATGAAGTGCGCGGCGGCGATGGTCGCCGGGCCCAGATCGGTCGAGGCGAGGTTCCGGTCGATGTGCGAGCGGATGCGCTGCATGAGAGCTCGGTGCGGATCGGCCGAGGCCTGATCGAGCCCGAGCTCGCGCGTGAAGACGGTCGTGACCAGGTCGAGCGCGCTGTGCGCGAGGCGGGCGCCGGTCGTGCCGGCGAGCTGGTCGAGGTTGCCCGCGAGCTGCGTGAGGTACGGCACGACCATGCCGCCCAGCCCCTCCTGCCCCGAGATGCGTACGGCCGTGAGCTGCCCGATCATGTCGGCGGGGAGGCTGATGAGGTGCTTCGGGAACATCACCACCATGGTGCGGAAGTCCTGGTCGAACACGAGCGAGTACGGGCGGTCGGTGTCGTACACGGCCAGGTCGCCGGCCTGCAGCACGGCCTCCCGGTCGTCTTGGATGAGCAGCCCGGTGCCGGCGAGCATGAGGCTCACCTTGAAGTACGAGCGGTCACCGCGGGCGATCAGCTCCGACGTGCGCTCGACCACGTGGGAGGTGGCACGGATGTCGTTCACGTGCACCTCGTCGACCGAGGCGCCGCGGATCACGCCGCGGAACTGGTCGGCACCCGCGGTGGTGACCTGGAGGGGGACGAAGGACTCCGAGACGGCGGCGCGGAAGTCGCTGATGTTGCGCGCGACCAGAGTCGACACCGATTCGGCGGGGGCGGCGAGTGCACCGTTCATGACTGATCACCTCGGGCTGGTGGAAGGAACGACGACGTTGTATACGATCCGTTCCGCGATGGTATCACCGGGACCGCGCGAAGGGGATGCCTTCTAGGATGTGGACCGTGAGTGACGGGGCGATGAGGATGCTCGCGGATCGAGTCCTGCGGGTGCTGCGCCAGGTGCGCGGACCGGGCACACCGGAAGCGGTGTACGAGGCGACGGCCCTCATCGTGGGCGCGGCGTTCCTGGTGCTCGGGTTCGTCGTGGCGCTGCCGGTGTTCTGGGGCCATCAGCTGTCGATCAGCGGCACCGGGTCGATCGGCGTGTTCGCGGCGTACGGAGGCGCGGCCACCGCGGCGCTCGCGTTCGCTCTGGGGCGCCTGGCGGTGCGGCCGGAGCAGCCCGACCCCACCGCCGTGCGCGACGGCTTCAGCGTGCCGGGCGACCGGCTGCGCTGGTACGACCTGCTCGCGATCGCCTTCGCCCACGCCGCGATCGCCTACCTGGGCTGGCTGGGCATCGCGGAACTGCTGGAGCGCAGCTTCGTGGATGCCCCGGTGTTCCCGTTCCCCGGCGCGATCCTGATGGCGGTGGCCTTCGCGCTGACCGCGTACGTGTCGTTCCTCAGCGCGGTGGCCCTCACGCCGATGGTGCTGTCGCTCGTGCTGGCGGTGTTCCTCGTGGTCGGGGCGTTCGCGAGCATGCTGGCGTCGAGCGACGTGCACTGGTGGCGCGACAACCTGTCGGCGCTCGGGATGAGCAGCAACAGCGCCTCGGTCGCGTTCAACGCCACGCTGGTGATCGCGGGGGTGATGGTCACGACGATCGCGCGGTATGCCACGGCCGGGCTGCCCGCCGACGATCAGGCCGAGCGGCGCGGACGCCTCGTGGTGCGCGGCGGCCTGATCCTGATGGGCATCTTCCTCGCGTGCGTCGGGCTCTTCCCGGTGGACGAGTTCTTCCTGCTGCACAACACGGTCGCGACCGGCATGGCCGTGGTGTTCGCCGTGGTCGTGGTCGGGCTGCCGTGGTTCCTGCCCGCCATCCCGCGGGTGTTCGTCGGGCTCGGCTGGGCGTACGTGCTGGTGATCGTGCTGCTCGGCGCGTTCTTCGCGGTGGGGTACTACAACCTCACGGCCGTGGAGCTGATCGCGGCGGTGCTGATCTTCAGCTGGATCATCGTGTTCCTGCGCACGGCGGGCTCGATCGGACGCGGCTGAGGCGCGACGGCGCGATCAGTCGCGCAGGGCGTGCGTGGCCTGGCGGGTGCGGCGCAGGGCGTCGACGGTCTCGGCGTAGCGCCGCTTGGCCACGCCGATGAACAGGCAGTCGACCAGGGTGAGCTGCGCGATGCGGCTGACCATGGCTCCGGCGCGGAAGGCCGACTCCCGCACCTCGGTGAACAGCGCGTGATCGGCGGCGTGCGCGAGCGGGGAGTCCTTGGCCGAGGTGACGGCGACGGTCGCGGCGCCGTTCGCGCGCGCCGTCTCCAGGAACCGCACGGTCTCGATCGTCGACCCCGCGTGCGAGAAGCCGATCGCGACGGTGGGGGCCGCGTGCAGCACGGTCGCCGCGACGGCCTCGTGCGGGTCGGCGAGCACGTGCGCGTTGCGGCCGACGCGCAGCAGCTTGTGCGCGAGGTCCTCCGCCACGAACTGGCTCGCGCCGATGCCGTACAGCAGGATGCGGTCGGCGCCGTCGATCGCGTCGATGGCGGCCTCGAGCACGTCGAAGTCGAGCTGGGCGACGGTCTCCTCGATGGCCAGGAGCTCGAGCGCCGCGAGCTTCGACACCGCCTCCTGCAGCGTGTCCTCGTCGGAGATCTCCGAGCCGAAGGCGCCGCGGGCCGAGAACTGCGCGGCCTCTTTGCCGAGCTCGGTCGCGAGGGCCATGCGCAGCGGGGCGTAGCCGCTGAAGCCGATGGCGCGGCAGAACCGCACGACGGAGGCGACCGAGGTCTGGCACTCCTCAGCGAGCTCGTTGATGGTCTTGTCGATCACGATCGAGGGGTTCTCGCGGACCACCGTCGCGATGCGGGCGAGCGAGGGCGGCAGCGTCGATGCGGCCGCTTCGATCGTCGACTGGATGCTCAATCGGTCCTCCGGGGATGTGGGATTCTCAAGTATGTCGTGACGGGGGTCGTGACAAGAATGGTAAATTCTTTTCAGTGAGTCTACTTCGCATGTAGTCTCTTTTCGTTACTTCCACCGCGTCCCCGAGGAGAGCCGATGAGCGCCCCGCCGACCGCCACCGTCGATCTCGGCAAGTCCCGCTGCCGCGTCGTCGTGCACGCGGAACCGCGCGTGGAGCGCTCGGGCCTCGGCGCCCCGGGTCTGGCGTCCGCCGGCGGCGTGACCGCGGCCCTCGACGCCATCCTCCCGCTGCTCGACGGGCTCCCGCGGCTCGATGCGATCGGCGTGGGAGCGGCCGGCGCGTGGTTCGCGCCGGACGCGGCCGTCGAGCTCGCCGGTCTGCTCGCGGCGCGCACCGGGGCCCGCGTCGCGGTCGCCTCCGACGTCGTGACCGCCCACGCCGGAGCACTCGACGGGGGAGCGGGCGTGCTGCTCATCGCGGGCACCGGCGCCGCGGCCCTCGGCATCGACGCGGACGGCGCGCGGCTGATCGACGGCTGGGGCCCGGAGCTCGGCGACCTCGGCAGCGGCTCCTGGCTCGGGCGCGAGACGCTGCGGGCCGTGCTCCGCGCCGCCGACGGCCTGGCCGGCCCCACCGCTCTCACCGCCGCGGTCGCGGGACCCGTCGGGGCCCCGTCCGACGTGCAGGCCTGGCTCGCGGGCGACGGCGCGCTCGCCCGGCGCCTGGCGACCCTCGCCCCGCTCGTGCTCGACGCCGCCGAAGCCGGAGACGACGTCGCCGCCGCGATCGCGACCGAGGCCGTGCGCCTGCTCACCACCAGCGCGGTCGCCGCCTCCGCCATCACGACCGACGTGGCCGTGCACGGCGGGCTCGCCGATCACGCCTGGTTCCGCGACACCCTGAGCTCCTCCCTGCGTGCGGCCGGCCGTCGTGTCGTCCCGGCGCGGGGCGATGCCCTGGCCGGCGCGCTGCTGCTGACCCGCCGCGTCGACCTCCCTCACGAAAGGTTCGTGCACCGTGCCGAATGACGACTCCCGCCTCGCCGCCCTCCTCTCCGTCCTGGAGACGCTCGACACCGAGGCGTCGACGACCGAGCGCGGCGACCTCGACCTGCTCGAGACGACCGAGCTCGTGCGCCGCATGAACGCCGAGGACCGTCGGGTGCCCGAGGCCGTCGCCGAGCGGACGGCCGAGATCGCCGCCGCGGTCGACGGCATCACGGAGCGGTTCCGCCGCGGGGGACGCCTGATCTACATCGGCGCGGGGACGGCCGGGCGCATCGGCGTGCTCGACGCCAGCGAATGCCCGCCCACCTTCGGCACCGACCCCTCCATGGTGGTCGGCCTGATCGCGGGCGGCGAGACCGCGATCCGCTCCGCCGTCGAGAACGCCGAGGACGACGAGGAGGCCGCCGGAGACTCGCTGCGCGCGCTCGACCTCACCGAGCGCGACACGGTGGTCGGCATCTCCGCGTCCGGTCGCACGCCGTACGTCGTCGGTGGGCTCGAGTACGCCCGCAGCGTCGGCGCGCTGACCGTGGCGATCGCGTCGAACGCGAACTCGGCGATCGGCGCGGTGGCCGACATCCCGATCGAGGTCGTGACCGGGCCCGAGTTCATCTCCGGCTCCACGCGCCTGAAGTCGGGCACGGCGCAGAAGCTCGTGGTCAACATGCTCACCACGCTCTCCATGATCAAGCTCGGCAAGACGTACCGCGGCGTCATGGTCGACCTGCTCGCCACCAACGAGAAGCTGCACGCGCGGTCGATCCGCACCGTGTCGCAGCTGTCGGGGGTCGGCGTCGACGAGGCCGCCTCGGCACTGCAGCAGGCGCAGGGCTCGGTCAAGCTCGCCCTGCTCATGCTCGCCACGGCTGCTCCCGTCGAGACCGCCGCGACCGCGCTCGCCGGTGCCGACGGCATCCTCCGCGACGCGATCTCCGCCCTCGCCTGACCCCCGCCCGCTACTGATGCGGGCGGAGGACGCGGCTCGTCAGTGGCCGCAGGTGCAGTCGGCCCCGCCGCCGCAGCACGACGAGGCCGCGGCGCCGCCGTGGGCCTGCGACGACTCGGGCACGTCCATCGCCGGGTTCTGGTCGAGGAAGCCGTAGGGCTTGAACCAGAAGCCCGCATAGTCGACGGGCATGATCGGCCAGTCCTCCGGGCGGGGGAAGTGCGTGAGGCCGAACGTGTGCCACAGCACCAGATCTTCGCCGTCGATGCGACGGTCGCCCGCGCTGTACTCGGGGAGGCCGGAGCCGCCCTGGTGCGCGTTGGGGTAGCGGCCGGCCGGCCAGATCTGCCCGTGCTCGTAGCGCGTCGCCCACAGGTGCTTGGTCGCGAACGTCGCCCGCGCCGCCACCGACGAGGCGGGGTCGGCCATCAGCAGTGCGGTCGGCTCCGGCACCAGGTGGTAGGCAGTGGGTCGGCCGACGTGGTTCGTGCGCGAGGCGCTCTGCACCTCCCACACCCGGGCGACCGAGGTGTCGGCCTCGCGCTGTGCGGCGTGCTCGGTCTCCAGCACCGTCTCCGACCAGGAGAACGCGTTGCCGAAGGGGTTCTCCGGTCCCATCGGCACCCGCTGCGCGTCGACCTCGACGAGCCGGTTGTCGGAGCCGTCGATCGCCACGTCGAGCCGGGCGCAGAAGAGGTGCTGGTGCACGGGGGCGAACACCCCTGGCGCGAGCTCGGTGGCGTGCTTCTGCCGCACGCCCGGCTCCCCGGCGCCCGCGAACACGATGCCCGTGGCCTTGGCGACCACCTCGATCGAGCCGTCCAGTCCGAAGTTCCAGTAGAAGCCGTAGTCGTAGTTGCCGATCGTGGAGAAGTACGACACCACGAAGCGCCGGGAGCGCCGCACGTCGGATCGGCCCGCGAGATCGGTGTGCTTCCACAGGATCCCGAAGTCCTCCTCGTGCATGCAGATCACGTTCGGGATGCGCACCGGGTGGCCGTGGTCGTCGGCGACGTAGCCGTCGAGGTAGCGGATCACGCCGAGGCAGTCGCACCCCAGTTCCAGGTGGTTGGCGTTCTTGCCGAGCAGGTACTCGCCCGCGTCGAAGTAGCTGATCCAGAATCGCCCGGGGGCCGTGTCGCCGTAGGGCACCACCATCTCGGGCACGCTCGCGCGGTGCAGCACGGAGCGCCCCTGGAACGAGACGTCGTGCAGCACGAGGCCCTCGCGGGCGTTGAAGCCGACGCGCATCGACCAGCCCTCCCACTCGACGAGCGAGCCGGACACGTGGAAGCTCGTGCCCTGCGGCTGGGTGATCTCGATGGGCATGAGCGTCGTGCGCGCCTCGCCCTGCACCTCGGGGTAGTAGTTGCCGTGACCGGCGGGCACCGGCACATCCCCCTCGTCCTCCACGCGGATCACGCTGTTCGCGGTGAGGTCGATGTGCACGATCAGGCCCTCGACCGGGTGTGCCCACGGCGAGTCGTTCTCGTCGTACTTGAGGAAGGTGAGCGAGCGGATGACCCGGCGGCCCACCTCGTCGGCGCGACCCGTGTAGCCGGGGGCGAGGGGGGAGCAGAACGCGAGGTCGATGTGCTCCGTGAGGCCCCGTCGCTCCATGGCGGCCCGCCACTCGGGCGACGCCTTCGCGATGGCCTCGGCCCGCTCGTACTCCTCGAACAGGTACTGCGGCTGACCGTACGGCGGGGCGTCGTTGGGCACGCGCTCGCTGCGCACGATCTCCCCGCGCGTGATCGACACGATCACCTCGGTGGCGACGCCCGTGGCGGTGTCGAGCAGCGTCACGTCGGCGCGGCGATCGATGGGGGAGCCGGGGCTCCACGCCGCGAGCTCCTCCTTGGTGGCCTCGTCGGGCAGCAGCATCGGCACGCGGGTGGTCTCGGTCATCAGTCCGGCCGCCTCCAGCACCGCGCGGGCGGCGGCGATCTCGGCACCGGTGAGCGGGTCGAGCGGGTGCGGAACCGCGATCTTCTCGACGGAGACGGGCTGCGGGGCGTGGTGGGACATCGTCGACCTCACTATTTTCGAGCGAACGCTCAAGAAACGGGATGGCACGATGATAGGCCGCGCGGACGCGGGTGCACAAGCGCCGGCTCGCGGGTCAGGCGCGCCAGGGGGCGAGGATGCCGTCGAGCACTGCGAGGTGGGCCGCGGCGGGCTGCGGCTCGGTCACCTCGACGATCTGCTGGCCGTACGTGATGGAGCGCAGCAGTGCCATGACCGCCGCGGTGGGCGTCTGCGGCCGCAGCTCTCCGTCGTCGACCGCCTCCTGCAGGGCCTCGCGGATGCTGTCCTGCCAGGTCGCGAGGGTCGGGGAGGCCGCATCGGGCGCGGGGGCGAGCGTGGCCAGGCGCCCCCAGAAACCCACCACGACGTGCGCCTCGGTGCGGGTGCGCTCGTCGACCGGCAGCACCTCGCGCATCAGGGCGTCGAGGCGCGCGAGGCCGCGCAGCCCCGCGGTGGCCTCGGCGATGCGCTGGTCGGTGCGGCGGGTGACCTCAGCGGCGGCCGCGCGGACGACGTCGTCGAACCCGTCGAAGTAGTGCCACAGTGAACCGGTGGCCACCCCGAGCTCCTTCGCGACCGCGCGGGAGGACACGCTCTCGTGGCCGTCGCGGGCGGCGACGGCGAGCAGCGCCTCGGCGATCTGCCGGCGGCGCTCATCGTGGTCGACGATGCGGGGCACGTGCCCATCCTCTCGTAGACGGTCGGGTCTAGCGATATTGAGCGCTCGATCAATATACTGCGACCGTGGAACCCCTCGTCCCCGCAGCACCGTGGCTGATGGCCGCGGCCGCGCTCGTCTCCGCCGTCGCGTGCGTGGCGGCGTGGCGGGCGGTGCCGTGGCAGGGGAGGCAGTCGGCGCTGGTGATGGCCGCCGGGATGCTCGTGCTCGCGATCCCCGGGGTCGACGCCCTGACGCGGCTCGCGCTCGGCGCGGTGCTCCTGGTCTCCGCAATGCTCGGCACCATGGGCGTGCGCGGCACCGCGGCCGCCGCCACCTGCTGTCACCGGGCGCTGGTGTCGCTCGTGATGGCGGTGTGCGCGTTCGACGGATCCGTCGTGGTCTCCTCGGTCGAGCGCGCCGTCACGCCGACCGGCCACGGCGGGCACGGCCTCGGGGGCGTGCTCTCGGCGCTCGTGATGATCGGGGTCGCCGCGGTCGTGCTGTGGACCGTGGCGGCGGCGTGGTTCGTGCCTCCGCAGCACCACGGTCGCACCGGGCGTCTGCTCGCCACGGAGTCGTGGGCGATGGCCGCGGGCGTCGCCGTCATGTGCCTCGGCTTCTGACCGCGGGGCGGGCGGGACTCGGGCGACCCGACCGGGCGGCTCAGGTGCGCGCGGCCGGACGCACGAACGCCCACGCGGCGACCGCCGCGACGGCGGCCGCGAGGGTCATGGTCACGGCCATGGTCATGGCGTTCGTGCCGCCGACGCCCGCCGCGACCGGGGCCAGCACGGGCCCGAACAGGAAGGTGGACATGCCGAGCAGGGCCGATGCGGTGCCCGCGCGCGAACCGTGGTGCGCGAGCGCGAGGGTCTGCCCGTTCGGGCCGCCGACGCCGGAGCACAGCATGAAGCCGACCAGGGCCGCGATCACCCCGGTCACCCCGGTCCCGGCGACGGCCAGCCCCAGGAACGTCGCGGTCGCCAGCAGCGTCGCGGTGCTGCCGCCCAGGTACACGCGGAGGGGGCCCCACCGTCGCACCACCAGCCGGCTCGTCTGGCTGCCCACGATGCTCGCGAGCGCCCCGGCCGCGAACGCCAGGCTGAACGCCTGCGGGCTCAGCCCGAACTCGTCCTGCAGCACGAACGACGACATCGACAGGTAGGTGAAGAACGCCACCCCGCCGCCCGCCGAGGCGCACAGCACCGCGGCGAACAGACGGTCGTGCAGCACGGCGCCCGCGTGACCGCCGAGCGTGCGCAGGCCGCCGCCGTGCCGGTCGTCGGCGTGCAGCGTCTCGGGCAGGGCGAACACGACCACGAGCAGCAGCACGACCCCGACCGCCGCGAGCACGCCGAAGATGCCGCGCCAGTCCATGATCCGTGCGAGCTGGCCGCCCACCACGGGGGCGATGATCGGGGCCGTGCCCGAGACCAGGAACAGCAGCGACAGCATGCGCGACAGCTCCACGCCCTCGAACTGATCGCGCGCGACCGCAAGGCAGATGACGATGCCCGCCGATCCGGCGAGACCCTGCAGGAACCGCGCCACCAGCAGCAGCTCGATGCTCGGGGCGACCGCGCACACGGCGGACAGCACCGCGAACGCGGCCACGCCGACGAGGAGCGGACGCTTCCGGCCCAGCCGGTCGCTGAGGGGACCGGCGATGAGCTGCCCGAGACCCAGGCCGATCATGCACGCCGACATCGTGACCTGCGCGAGCGCCTCGGTCGTGCCGAGCGACGCCGCGAGCTGCGGCAGCTGCGGCAGGTACAGGTCCATCGACAGCGGCCCGAACGCCTCCAGCATCCCGAGCACGAGCATCGCCCGGAGCGTGCCCATGCGGGCGGGCTCCGGGCGCGCCGGGATGCTCATCCGCCCGGGCGCAGCACGCGGCGCAGCCAGCTCTCCCGCGCCGCGACCGCCGCCAGCGACACCTCGGCCTCCGGCGAGAACCCGGAGAAGCCGTGGTACCCGCCGGCCCACACGTGCAGCTCGGCCTGACCGCCGGTCGCCCAGATGCGCAGCGCGTAGTCCACGGCCTCGTCGCGGAAGGTCTCGGCAGCCCCGACCTCGATGAACGCGGGGGCGAGTCCGGACAGGTCGGTGGCGCGTGCGGGGGCCGTGTACGGCGAGACCCGGTCGGTGAAGCGGTCGTCTCCGGCGATGGCGTCCCACGCGGTGTCGTTGTTGTTGCGGTCCCAGGCGCCGAAGCCGTCGTACTGCCGGGCGGACGGCGTCTCGTTGCGGTCGTCCAGCATCGGGCAGCCGAGCAGCTGCCCGGCCAGCCGCGGTCCGCCGCGGTCGCGGGAGAGCAGGGCCACCGCGGCGGACAGCCCGCCGCCCGCGCTCTGCCCCGACGCGATGATGCGGTCGGGGTCGATGCCGAGGTCGTCGGCGTGCGCGGCCATCCACTCCAGCGCCGCGTAGCAGTCCTCCGCCTGCGCCGGGCCCGGATGCTCCGGCGCGAGGCGGTACTCCACCGCGACGCCGACGACGCCGTGCCGGTCGGCCAGATCGATCAGCTCGGCGGTGCCGAAGAAGCGGGTGCCGAGCACCATGCCGCCGCCGTGGATCGACAGGACGGCGGGCGCCGGCCCGGTCGCGGGGGCGGACGGCCGCACGATCGTGACCTCCAGGTCGGGCGCACCGGCGGGGCCGGGGATCACGCGGTCCTCCCACGTCACCGCCCTGCCCTCGGCCTGCACCGCGATGGGCGGGATGATCGTGGCGAAGTGGTCGCGGTTGGCGTGGATGGTGTCGGCGCGCAGCGGGATGCCCTCCACGAGCTGCACGAACGCGTCGAGCCCGGCGACCAGCTCGGGGTCGTACGGCACGGGAGCGGGCGCGGTCATCGGGCGGCCCGCCAGATCCGGCGCAGCCACGACGACCGTGCGGCGAGGGCGGCCCGGGTGATCTCCGCCTCCGGCATGTACATGTCGAAGCCGTGCGCGCCGCCGCCCCACACGTGCAGCTCGGCCTGGCCGCCCGTGGCCCAGATGCCGAGCGCATACGCGGTGTCCTCGTCGCGGAAGGTCTCCGCCTCGCCCACCTCGATGTACGCGGGGGGAAGACCGGACAGATCGGTCGCGCGGCTCGGGGCCGCGTAGGCGGGGGCCTCGTCGCTGAACGCGAGGTCGTCGCCGAGCACGCACGACCACGCCAGCAGGTTCATGTCGCGCTGCCACGTGCCGATGCCGTCGTACTGCAAGCTGGCGACCGAGGTGTTGGTGTTGTCGATCATGGGGCACAGCAGCAGCTGCCCCGCCATGACCGGGCCCTTCCGGTCGCGCGCCAGCAGGGCGACCGCGGCCGTGAGCCCGCCCCCGGCGCTGCCGCCGCCGACGACGAGGCGCTCCGGGTCGATGCCGAGCTCGGCGGCGTGCTCGTGCGTCCAGACGAACGCCGCGTAGCAGTCCTCCACACCGGCGGGGTACGGGTCTTCCGGGGCGAGCCGGTACTCCACGTTCACGGCGACCACGCGGTGCTCCGCGACGATGTCGACCACGCGCGCGGTCTCCCACGAGCGGTGGCCGACGATCATGCCGCCGCCGTGGATGTTCACGAACCCGGGCAGCGCCTCGGTCGCGGAATCCGCGGGGCGGAACACCGTGATCTCGATGTCGGGTGCGCCCGCGGGGCCGGGGATCACGCGGTCCTCCCACACGATCGGGCGGCCCGCGATCACGGTGTCGTTGTCGGGGAACATCCGGTCGACGCCCTCGCGCGGCAGCGTGTCGCGGGTGAGGGGAGGCTGCGGGTTCTTCGCGATCTCGTCCAGCACGGCCTGCACCTCGGGGTCGAACGGGACGGGCGGGACGGTGGGGTGTCCGGCGGCGGTGGCGGTCATGTCTCTCCTCAGTGGGGCGGGGGCGGCGTGGGGCGGGGGCGGCGTGGGGCGGGGCGGGTGTGTGGTGGTCCGCGGACGGTGTCAGGGGCCTTCGGGGTCGACCACGCCGCGGTCGGCCCAGAAGGGTTCGACCAGGCGGCGCAGCTCGTCGGCGCCGATGCGGTCGACGAGGTCGGCGGCGTCGAGGTTCGCGTGCAGCTGTGCCACGCGGGAGGCGCCGAACAGGGTGGTCGTGAGGGCGGGGTGTGTGAGCGTGAACGCGATGCCGAGCTGGGCCGGGGTCGTGTCGAGCGACTCCGCGAGCGCCGTGAACGCCGGCACGTCGGCGATGATCCGCTCCCGGATGTCGCCGGGGTCGCGGCCGATCTGGCGGTCGCCCTTCACGTTCCCCGCGAGCACGCCGCCCTCCAGGCAGTCGGAGGCCTGCAGCGTGAGGCCCTGCTCCCAGAGCCGCGCGAACGGCTCGCCGTCGGGGATCGAGCGCCGTGCCACGCTGTACTTCAGCTGCGCGATCTGCGGCCCGGGCACGCCCTCCGCCGCGGCGAGGTCGAGCAGGCTCTGGATGGACGACGCCGACCAGTTGTTCACGCCCCACGCTCGGATGAGTCCCGCATCGGCGAGGCGCGCGAGGTCGAGCACGAGGTCGCGCAGGTCGAGGTCGTCGCGGCGCAGGTCGCCCAGGATCACGAGGTCGGCGTGCTCCACGCCCACCCGCATCAGGGCGTTCTCGAGCTGCGGGCGGAAGCCGTCGTCGCCGAAGGCCTCCAGCCACAGCTTCGACGACAGCAGCCACTCGTCGCGGCGCAGACCCGCCGCGCGCACCATGGCCGAGAAGATCACGTCGGTGAACACCGGAGGGGCGCCGGGCGCGGAGTAGACGCCGACGTCGAAGAGGTTCACGCCGCGGTCGGTCGCCTGGCGCAGCAGCTCGACGGCGTCGGCGAAGTCCATGCGGTCGTAGGTGTGCCACGAGCCGAGCGAGAACAGGGAGGCGTGCAGGCCGCTGCGGCCGATCTCGCGGCGGGGGAGAGGGGTGGTCATGGTGCTCCTCAGAGGCTCGGGTCGATGACGGCCTTGACCTCATCGAGGTGGTGCATGTGGGCGATCTTGGCGGAGGCCTCGGCGAGACCGACCGGGGCGCTGAACAGGTCGTCCCAGGGGAAGCGGTCGGCGAACGCGGTGAAGAAGTCGATGGCGCGGGCGTAGTCGGAGATGTCGCCGTTGAGCGAGCCGACGACCGTGAGTTCCTTGCCCATGATCGTGCTGAGGGGGAAGCCGTCGCCCGTGGGGCCGGTGGAGCCGACGATCGCGATGGTGCCGCGCTGCGCCGCCATGCCCACCGCGTCGGGACCCACGCTCGGGGCGCCCGCGAAGTCGAACACGTGGTCGGCGCCGTGGCCGCCCGTGAGCTCCATGACCTGGTCGACGACGGGCCCGTCGCGGAAGTCGACCACGGCGTCGGCGCCGAAGCGGGCGGCGAGCTCCAGCCGGGCGGCGGGGGCGCCGACCGTGATGACCTGCCCGGCGCCCGCGATGGTGGCGACGGCGGTGGCGAAGATGCCGAGCGCGCCCGACCCCTGCACCACGACGCGGGAGCCGGGGCGGATGCGGCCGGCGCGCTCGAACGCGCGCAGCACGGTCTTGGCCGCGCAGCCCGCCATCGACGCCCAGGTGTCCTTCACCGCCGCGGGCAGCAGCAGCTTCGCGGCGCCGGGGGTGACGTAGGCGTACTCCGACAGCCCGGCGGTGGCGTACGGCGGTACGTCGGACCGCTGCAGGAAGCCGTAGCCGCGGCGCGAGCAGGCGACGGGTTCGCGCAGCACGACGCAGCCGTGGCACTCGCCGCACGTGGACTCCGACCAGCCGATGCGGTCGCCGGGGGAGAGCGGGCGGCCGAGGGCGTCGCGCGTGTCGGGTCCGGTGGCCACGATCTCGCCGACCATCTCGTGGCCGAGCACCATCGGGAGCATGCCGGGGAAGGTCATCCGGCCCTCCCAGATCTCGATGTCGGTGCCGCACAGGGTCGTGCAGGCGATGCGCACGAGGGCGGCGCCCGGCTCGATCTCGGTCGGCAGCGGGAGGTCCTGCAGGGTGAGCGGCTCGCCGTGCGCGGTGAGCACGGCGGCGCGGGTCGTGGTCGGGCGGGTCGGGGCGGGGAGGGTCATGCGGTTCTCCTGTCGCGGGACGGGTGGGGGATCGGGAACGCTCCGCGAGGGGCGGGGTGCGGATCCGATCCCGTGACGGATGCGGGCGGACGGATCAGACCAGGAGCTGGCCGCCGTCGACCGGCACCGAGACGCCGGTGATGTGGCCGGCGGCGTCGCTCGCGAGGAACAGCACGAGCGGCGTGACCTGGTCGACCTCGGCGATCGTGCCGAGCGGGATGCGCGACTCCCAGGCCGCGCGGGCGTCGGGGTTCGAGGCGAAGTCGGCGGTGAGCGGGGTGAGCACCGGGCCGGGGGCGACCGCGTTCACGCGCACGCCCGCGGTGGCGAGCTCGATCGCGGCGGTGCGGGTGAGGGCGTCGACCGCGGCCTTGGTGGCCTCGTAGTGCCCGAGGCCCGGGGTGGGCTGTCGGGCGCCGATGGACGAGATGTTGACGATGCTGCCGCGTCCGGCCTCCGCGAGCAGCGCGCCGAACACGCGGAGCATGAGGAACGTGCCGCGCACGTTGACGCGCAGGGCCGCATCGACCGCGTCGACCGGGACCTCCTGCAGCGTGCCGCCGCCCGCGACGACCCCGGCGTTGTTCACGAGCACGTCGAGCCCGCCGGCGGCCGTGATGCGGTCGGCCGCGGCCAGGACGGAGGCCTCGTCGGCGATGTCGAGGGGGAGGGCGGTGGCGCCGATCTCGGCCGCGACCGCGGCGGCGGCGTCGGCGTTCACGTCGCCGAGGAACACCTCGTCGCCCGCGGAGCGGAAGGCGGTGGCGATGCCGCGGCCGAGGCCGGACGCCCCTCCGGTGACCAGGATGCGGCGCGGGGATGCGGTCATGTTCGTCCTCACTGACGGTGCTCTGACGGGATGAGTCCGTTATATTCTACAACCATAGAAAAACACAACCCCGGTTGCTGAGCGAGGAGCGCAGCGACGAGACGAAGCACGCGAAGGAGCGTCATGCCCGAATCGACCCACCCCCGCCGTCCGCTGCAGACGGGCGGTGCCCCGGTGCCGCCCCTCGCCCTCGGCTCCTGGAACACGTGGGACCGCATGGCGCCGGAGGAGGCGGTCGCGCTGATCCGCCGCGCGGTCGAGCTCGACGCCGGGTTCTTCGACGTCGCGTACTACAACATGGGCCCGCACGCCGAGAACTCGACGACCGACATCCTGTTCGGGCAGGCGCTGCGGGCGAGCGGTGTCGACCGCGACGACATCGTGCTGTGCGGCAAGCTGTGGCTGTGGGACTGGCCGAACCAGGGGTTCCGCGCGCAGCTCGTCGAGTCGCTCGAGCGGGCGGGGCTCGACCGGTTCGACACGCTCGTGGTGGGCGACTACCTCGATGCGCCCGACCTCCCGCGGCTCGTCGCCGACGTGAACGCCCTGATCGACGAGGGTCTCGTCGGCTCGTGGGGCATCAACAACTGGCGCATCGCCGACACCCGCGCCGCGCTCGCCGAGGCTCGGACGCGCGGGCTGGCCGGCCCCGCGTTCGCGCAGCTGAAGTACGGCATCGCGCGGCGGTCGATGGCCGAGGGCGACGCGTACGGGCCGCTGTTCGCCGACGGCACCCTCACCCTGCAGGCGTCCGACGTGTTCGAGGGCGGCATCCTCGCCACGGGCCGGACGCCGCAGCGCAAGATCGGCGCCGACGTGGGCGGCATCCGCGAGCGGATCGCGGCCCTGTACCCCGAGGTCGCGCGGGTGGCGGGGGAGTTCGGGGTGACGCCGGCCGCGCTCGGCATCGCCTTCTGCCTCGCGAATCCCGCCACCGCGAACGTGCTGTTCGGCGCCTCACGGCTCGAGCAGCTCGAGCAGAACCACGCCGCGCTCGCGCTCGTCCGCGACCACGGCCCCGAGGTGCGGGCGGCCCTCTCCGACGTCGCCGTGGACCGCGACGTGCGCGCGGACGGGGTGTGGTGACGGGAGTGGCGAGACGGGATGCTGCGCGCAGAGACAAGCCGGGTGCGCCCGGTGGCATGAGCTGTGCCCGTTGCCGCGGGAAACATGCTTGCGCTCTTTTTCCACGCATGTAGACTAACCAGCACGACACATCGAGGTGGCGTCGATCCGGTCTCCCGGTCAGCGGCTCTTCGAACCTTCTTCACCACCCCTGCACCCGAGAGAAGGAACCATGAAACGAATGCCCCTCGCGCTCGCCGCAGCCGTGGCCGCGACCCTCGCGCTCACCAGCTGCAGCGGCGGCGGAACGCCATCGCCCTCCGAGGGCGGCGGCGCCGAAGGCCCCGACGCGCTCAACATCGGCAACTTCCTCGACATCACGTCGTGGGATCCGTCCCTGGCCGACATCGGGTTCGACGGCCCGTACCTCTCCGCGGTCTACGACGCCCTGATCGCCCTCGACGCCGACGGCGACCCGATCCCGTCGCTCGCCACCGAGTGGACCGTGGCCGACGACGACCTGAGCATCGACCTCGACCTCCGCACCGACGCCGTGTTCAGCGACGGCACCCCGGTCGACGTCGACGCCGTGCTCGCGAGCCTCGAGTACCTCAAGGCCGGCGCCCGCTCGGGTGAGGCCTACGTCAACGTCGACAGCTTCGAGAAGGTCGACGACGACACCGTCCGCATCAACCTCACGCAGCGCGACGACACGATCCTCTACTTCATGGGCCTCGGGCGCAGCTACATCGCGTCGCCCGCGTCGATCGAGGCCGGAACGCTCGGCAGCGAGCCGGTCGGCTCCGGTCCCTACGTGCTCGACAGCGCCACCAGCGTCCCCGGCGCGGAGTACCACTTCACCAAGACCGAGGACCACTGGGACGCGAAGACCTACCCCTTCGCCGAGCTCGCGATCTACCCGATCACCGACGCGACCGCCCGGCACAACGCCATGCTCAGCGGCCAGATCAACGTGCAGTACGGCGACGTCGCCAACCTGGAGCAGGCCGAGCAGCAGGGCTGGAACACCGCGCAGCGCGTGTCCGGCTGGGCGGGCCTGGTCATCACCGACCACACGGGGGCCAAGAGCGAGCCCCTCGGCAAGCTCGAGGTGCGCCAGGCCCTGAACTACGCGTTCGACGGTGCCGCGATCCTCGCCGCGGTCGGCAGCGGCGCCGGTGTCGCCACCAACCAGGTCTTCCCCGACGGAGGGCCGATCAACGACCCGTCCCTCAACGACGCCTACGCGGTCAACATGGACAAGGCGAAGGAGCTGCTCGCCGACGCCGGGTACCCAGACGGCTTCGCGATCTCGATGCCCATGTCGCCCATCTTCGAGATGTGGAAGCCCTCGGCGGAGCAGGCACTCACCGAGCTCGGCATCACCGTCACGTGGGACAACATGCAGATGCCGGACTACCAGCTCAACGCGCCGAACTACCCGATGTTCATCTCGTTCCTCGCGATGGACGGCAACGACGTCGCCACGGTGGCCCGCCAGGTCACGAGCGTCCAGTGGTTCAACCCGGAGCCCGACTACGCCGAGAACGACGTCATCGCGCCGCTCGTCGAGAAGGTGCAGACCGAACGAGGCGACGCCCAGACCGCGGCCGTCAAGGAGCTCAACGAGGCCCTCGTCGACCAGGCGTGGTGGTCGGTCTGGTACCAGGCGAACAACATCTACTACACGGCGCCCGGCATCCAGCTGCAGCCCGTCGTGGGCATGATGTTCCCGACCCTGCGCTACATCACCCAGGGCTGATGCCCGCCGGGGCGGCCACCCGACACCGGCCGCCCCGGCACCCTTCCCCCTCCGACCCTCCTCACCCCGAGAGGCCCCCATGCTCCTGTTCACGGCGAAGCGGGTGCTGTCCGGCATCCTGCTTCTCGTCGCGGTCTCGATCGGCACCTTCTTCCTGGCGCACCTCGCGATCAGCGACCCGACCGCCTCGCTGCTGGGCACCACCGCGAGCCCCGCGCAGCAGCAGGCCCTGGCCGAGAAGATCGGCCTCGACCGCCCCCTGATCGTGCAGTTCTGGGACTGGTTCTCGCACGCCGTGCTCCTCGACTTCGGCGAGTCGTGGCGCAACTTCCAGCCCGTCGGCGCCCAGCTCGCGATCAAGGTCCCCGTGACGCTCTCGGTGGTCACGTTCGCGACGCTCATCACAGCCGTGATCGGCATCGCGTTCGGCATGATCACCGGGCTGCGCCCCGGCACCTGGTTCGACCGGATCATCAAGGGCATCTCGGTCGTGCTGTTCGCGCTCCCCGGATTCTGGGTGAGCCTGGTGCTGGTCATGTGGCTCGCCGTGCAGCTGAAGTGGTTCCCCGCGGTCGGCTACGTGCCGCCGACGCAGTCCGTCGAGGGATGGCTGCGCTCGATCACCCTTCCGGCGATCTCCCTCGCGCTCGGCGGCATCGTCGCCGTGTCGGAGCAGCTGCGCAACGCCGTGATCGCGCAGAGCAGGCAGGACTGGGTGCGCACGCTCCGCAGCCGCGGGCTCTCCGCCGCGCGGGTCAACCTGCACATCCTCCGCAACGCCTCGCCCGCCGCGCTCACCGTGATCGCCCTCATGTTCGTGGGACTGCTGTCCGGCGCGATCGTGGTGGAGCAGATCTTCAGCCTCCCCGGCCTCGGCCAGCTCACCAACCAGTCCTCGCAGAACGGCGACATCCCGATGCTCCTGGGCATCACGGTCATCTCCATCGTGTTCGTCGTCGTGATCAACCTCCTGCTCGACCTCGTGCTCGGCTGGATCAACCCGAAGGTGCGCGTCGCATGACCACGACCGACATCCGCGTCGCGTTCGACCGCGCCGCCCAGAAGCGGCGGTCGAGCCTGTTCCGGCGCTTCCTCCGCCACCCCGGCGGCTACCTCCCGCTCGCGATCTTCCTGCTCATCGTGCTGGTCGGCGTCTTCGCGCCGCTGCTGGCGCCCATGGACCCGAACCTCGTCGACCTCGCCGCCGCCAAGGCGCCGCCCTCGCCCGAGCACCTCCTCGGCGGAGACTCCACCGGCCGCGACATCCTCAGCCGCCTCATCTACGGCACCCGGACGACCCTCTGGGGCGCGCTCATCACGATCGTCACGGCCCTCGTGATCGGTGTGCCCACCGGCGTCGCTGCGGGCTACTTCGGCGGCGTGTTCGACCGGGTCGCCACCTGGATCAGCGACGCGCTGCAGTCGATCCCCGGCATGATCATCCTGCTCGTGGTCGCCGCCGGCAGCCGCAACAACTTCGAGCTGCTGATGGCCACGGTCGGCGTGTTCATGGTGCCCGGGTACTTCCGCATCGCCCGGTCGCAGACGCTCGCGGTGCGCGGCGAGCCGTACATCGATGCCGCCCGCGTCTCCGGGCTCTCCGACGGGCGCATCATCTTCCGCCACGTGATCACCGCCGTGTACCCGCCCGTGATCATCCAGACCGCGCTCACCGCCGGCATCGCGATGGGCATGCAGGCGGGACTGCAGTTCCTCGGCATCGGCGACTCGAACGTCCCCAGCTGGGGCGCCATGATGCTCGAGGGCTTCCGCCTGATGCTCACGTACCCGCTGATGCTGCTGTGGCCCTCCGCCGCCCTCGGCCTCACGATCGCGGTGCTCGCGATCATGGGCTCGACCCTCGCCGAGCTCGTGCAGGTGCGCACGCCCCGGGCCCGCCGCCGGAAGGACGCCGCGGTGGTCGCCGCCGCCGACGCCCCCGCCCCGACCGGGGCCGCGCAGCACGAGGCTGCCTCGTCGGCGCTGCGCGTCGAGAACCTGCGCGTCGTGCACGCCACGCCGAACGGCGAGACCGAGGTCGTCCACGGGGTCACCCTCGACGTGGCCCCCGGCGAGGTCGTCGGCATCGTGGGCGAGTCCGGATCGGGCAAGTCGCAGACGGTGTTCTCGGTGCTCGACCTGCTGCCCTCCACCGGCCGCGCGACCGCCGACGCGATCTGGGTGGGCGGCACCGACGTGACCGCGGCGACGCCCGCCCAGCGGCACGCACTGCTCGGGCGCACGATCGGCTACGTGCCGCAGGAGCCCATGAGCAACCTCGACCCCTCGTACACGATCGGGCACCAGCTGGTCGAGCCGCTGCGCCGCGTGCACGGACTCAGCCGCGCGGCCGCGACCGAGCGGGCGCGCGCCGTGCTCGTGCGGGTCGGCCTCACCGACCCCGACCGGGTCATGCGCAGCTACCCGCATCAGGTGTCCGGCGGCATGGCGCAGCGCGTGCTCATCGCGGGCGCGATCGCCGGGCGGCCCTCACTGCTCGTGGCCGATGAGCCCACCACGGCGCTCGACGTGACCGTGCAGGCCGAGGTGCTCGAACTGCTGCGCGAGCTGCAGGCCGAGTACGGCATGGCGCTGCTGATCGTCACGCACAACTTCGGCGTCGTCGCCGACATCTGCGACCGCGTGATCGTGATGCGCGGCGGCGACATCGTGGAGTCCGGACCGGTCGACGACCTGTTCGCCGCGCCCGCGGAGCCCTACACGCGCGAGCTGATCGCCGCCTCGCTCGACGACGCCGCCGGCCGCGCCGAGCTCGACCGCCACCGTACGGAGGTGCCCGCATGACCGCCGCGACCGACACCGCGACCCGCCCGCTGCTCGAGGTGAGCGACCTGGTGGTGGAGTACGGGCGCGGGCGCACCGCGTTCCGCGCGCTCCACGGGGTCTCGCTCGACATCGCGCCGGGGGAGTGCCTCGGGCTCGTGGGCGAGTCCGGGTCGGGCAAGTCCACGCTCGGCAAGGCCATCCTCGGCCTGGCCCCGGTGACCGAGGGGAGCATCCGCTTCGACGGCCGCGAGATCAGCCGCCTGGGCGGTCGTGCCCGCCGCGCGCTCGCCGACGACGTGCAGGTCGTGTTCCAGGACCCGTACGGTTCGCTCAACCCCGCCCTCACGATCGGCGACATCCTCACCGAGCCGCTGCTCACGACCGGCCTCGGCGCGAAGGCCGCCGAGGCGAAGGTGCGCGAGATGCTCGACCGGGTGCGGCTGCCCTCGGCCAGCATGGACCGCTACCCGAGCGAGTTCTCCGGCGGTCAGCGGCAGCGCGTCGCGATCGCCCGCGCCCTGGTGCGCGGACCGCGGCTGATCGTGTGCGACGAGCCCGTGAGCGCGCTCGACCTCACCACGCAGGCCACCATCCTCGACCTGTTCATCGAGCTGCAGCGCGACACCGGCGTGGCGTACCTGTTCGTGTCGCACGACCTCGGCGTCGTGCGGCGCGTGTGCCACCGGGTGGCCGTGATGTACCGCGGCGAGCTGGTGGAGGTGGGCGAGGGCGAGCAGGTCACCCGCGCCCCGCGGCACCCCTACTCCGAGCGGCTGCGCCTCGCCTCGCCCGTGGCCGACCCGGTCGCGCAGCGGGAGCGCCGGGCGCAGTGGCTCGCTCTGCGGGAGGTGCCCGATGCGGCGGTACGGTAGCTCCAGGCCGGAACTCGCACTCACCCGGACCCGGCCGGAAGGACGCCATGCCGAAGATCATCGACCACGACCAGCGGCGACGGGACATCGTCGAGGTGGCCAAGAGCATCATCCTGAAGGGCGGCTTCGAGGCTGCGACGATGCGCAGCATCGCCGCGGAGGCGGGGTTCGCGAACGGGGCTCTGAAGCACTACTTCCCCGGCAAGGAGAGCATCGTCGCGGCGACGTTCGAGACGATCCTGCAGCAGATGTCGGAGGGCGTGCAGGCGGCGGGCGAGGAGCCCGTCGCGGCCGACGATGCGCTGCGGGGCTTCCTGCAGGCGACCATCCCGCGCGACCGGGAGCAGATCGCCGCGGGGCGGGTGCTGCTGGCGCTGTGGGAGTACGCGATGGCGAACGAGGCGCTCGCGGAGCTGTATCGCGGGCACCTGGCGTCGTGGCGGCGCTCGCTGATCGAGCGGATGGAGGCGGCCCGCGACGAGGGGTCGATCCGCGAGCAGGACTACGGCTCGCTCGCGGACGAGTTCATCTCGGCGGCGGTGGGCGCGACCGTCATCAACCTCATGTATCCGGACGGCGACCGCATCGCCGACTACGAGAGCTACATCGACCGGTTCCTGGCGCGGCTGCGCTGATCGCGGGGCGCCGGTCCGCACAGGGAGGCGCCGCATGACCGCACAGACAGCTCGACCCGTGGTGTTCCTGCACGGCCTCGCCTCGCGCGGCTCCCAGGACTGGCCGGAGACGGAGTGGACGGGGGTGCTCGGCGACCGCCCGCGCGTCGTGATCGACCTCCCGGCGCACGGCGCGGCGGAGGCGCTCGGCGTGGTCCCGACCTCGGCCGTGCTCGACGCGCTCGCCGAGGCGATCGGACCGGACGAGATCGATCTGGTCGGCTACTCGCTGGGCGCCCGGCTCGCCTGGGACCTCGCTCGTCACCCGCGCGTGGCGGTGCGCCGCCTGGTCCTCGGCGGGCTCAGCGCGGGGGAGCCCTTCGCGCTGGTCGACCTTCCGGCTGCCCGTGCCGCCGTCGGGGGAGGGGCGGCGCCCGCGGATCCGCTGACCGCGATGATCGTGCACATGGCGACTCTGCCCGGCAACCGCGCCGGCGAGCTGCTCGACCTGATCGAGGGGCTCGCCACTGAGCCGTTCGCGCCCGAGGGCGGCGTGCCCGCGCAGCCGGTGCTGCTGCTGGGCGGCGCCGACGACGCGATGGCGGCGGGCATCGACGGCCTCGCCGCACTGCTGCCCGACGCCCGCGTGCAGCGGGTGCCGGGGGACCACCTCACGGCGCCGCACACGCCGGAGTTCCGCGCGGCGGTCCGCGACTTCCTCGCGGACTGAGCCGGGGCCCGTCGGACGGCCCGCATCCTGACCTTTATTTCCCACGTTCGTAGATAATCGAAAGGCACCCCATGACCGACACCTCCACGCCGGACGCCGCGCGGATCCTCGACATCGCCACCGGCTACATGGCCGCCAAGCAGCTGTTCCAGGCCAGCCGGATCGGCCTGTTCGCCGCCGTCGCCGACGGCGCAGACGCGGTCACCGCGATCGCCGAGCGCTGCGGGGTGAGCGAGCGCATCGCGCGCCTGCTCGCCGACGCGATGGCGGCCAAGGGGCTGCTCGTGCGCACCGACGGACGCTACGCCCTCGCCGACGACGCCGCGGCCTACCTCACGGGCGACGCAGCCGCGATCGACCTCGCGCCGTTCCTCACCTTCCTCGACGAGATCAGCTACCCGCACTGGCTGCAGTTCGCGCACACCGTCGACACCACCCAGCCGGGTGACCTGCAGATGGACGACGCCCGCTGGGGCACGTTCATGGCGGGCGTCATGACGTACAACCGCCTGCACGCGCAGGAGTTCGGACGCCTCGTCGACCTCTCCGGTGCCACGAACGCCCTCGACTTCGGCGGGCTCTCGGCCGAGTTCGCGCTGTCGGTCATGGCGCGCAACCCGCAGCTGCACACGACCTTCGTGTATGCGCCAGGGTTCGAGGACGGCCTGGCCGAGGCCGTGCGGTCCGCGGGCGTGGCCGACCGCACGACCGTGGAGGTGGGGGAGACCGCGACCGCGACGCCCGAGGGCTCGTACGACACCGTGTTCGCCAACCATGTGATCCACCGCTTCTCGGCGGAGGAGAACGCGCAGATCTTCCGCAACCTGCGGGCGGCCGCGGCCGATGGTGCGACCCTGACCGTGCTCGACTTCTTCCTCGACGACGACGCCGAGCAGCGCGCGCTCGACGCCCTCCACGCGGGGGAGTACCTGGTGATCGACGGCACCGTGGTGTACCCGGAGTCCGAGGTGCGCGGCTGGCTGAGCGACGCCGGCTGGTCGGTGCGCGACACGATCGCCCTGCCGGGGAGCCCGCGGGTGCTGGTGGCCACCGCGGTGTGAGAACCGTGGTCTGAGACTGGTCCGAGGGGGATCAGAGGCGGGCGGCATGCGTGAACATGCCGCCCGCCGTTTTCGTGTGTCCCGGTCGCGTGTCGTGCGGGGATGCGGGCGCGAAACCGCGCCTTCCCGGCCGCCGTGAGGCACGTTTTCGATCCGCCACCGGGCCGGGGTCCGCCGCCGGACCGCTCAGTCGCGCGCGAAGACCGTCCGGCCGTCGACGACCGTGCGCTCCACCGTGACGGAGGTGAACGCCCGCCCTGGTTCGAGCGGATCCTCGTCGAGCACCGTGAGGTCGGCGACGCGACCCGGCTCGAGCGTGCCCTTCCAGTCGGCGGCGCCGTCCTGCCGCGCGGCCTCCACGGTCATCGCGCGCAGGAGCCGTCGCCGCAGCTCCGCGTCGTCCGCCCCGCTCGCCGCGGTCACGAGCCGCAGTGAGGCGTCGAGGCTCGGGCGCCAGTCCGGGGTCGCGATCGGGGCGTCGCTCGTCAACGTGGTGAGGGCGCCCGAGCCGAACATCTCGGCGAGCGGCCAGGCCGCGGCGACCCGTGCCTCGCCCAGCTGGACGGCGGCCCACGAGTGGGTGTGCGCGGCGATCAGCGGCTGGATCGCGAACCCGGCGCCGATGTCGCGCATGCGGGCGATCTGCGCGGGCGTCGCGAGGTCGCCGTGCACGACGTAGTGCGGTCCCGGCGCGGCGGGTGCTGGGTCGAGCCGTTCCAGCACCGCGAGGAACTCGGCGATCGAGCGGTCGCCCGTGGCGTGCACCGCGATCTGCAGGCCGCGCGCGGCGGCGAGCTCGATCATGCGCTGGAACGCCGACAGCGGATCGCCGCCGCCGCGCGTGAGCAGGTGTCCGGTCGTGCCGTCGGCGTAGGGCTCGTCCGTCCAGGCGGTGGCCATCGGCGGGATGCCGTCGGCGAAGATCTTGACCCCGGGGATCGCGAGCCAGCGCGCGTCGGTCGAGGGTGGCGGGGTCTGGAGCCCGCGCTCGAAGTCGTCGAGCGTGCTCTCGCCGTCGATCGTGCCGAACAGGCGCAGCAGCGTGACGCGGGAGGTCTGCGCGCCCTCGCGGTGCAGCTCCACGTAGGCGTCGAGCATGTCGCTGCCGAAGCATCCCGTCTCGCCGTCGTCCTCGCCGGGGCCGATGCCGGGTTCGGTGTAGCTGGTGATCCCGAGCTCGGCGAGCAGCCGCCATGCCCGTCGCAGGGTGGCGCGTCGCTCCCCGGCCGTGGAGACCAGGCGGCCGGACGGCTGCTGCTCCGGCGGGGTGTCGGAGAAGAAGAGGTGGGGCCAGCGGGCGCCGAGCCAGGCGGCGTGCAGGTGGGCGTCGTTGAGGCCGGGCACGACCGTGCGGCCGTCGAGCTCGAGCGTGCTCCGGGCGGGGAGCGCCTCGGCATCGGCACCGGTGGCGACGATCGCCCCGTCGCGCACGGCGAGGGCCGACGTGGTGGTGTCGTGCGGGTCGAGGGTGTGGATGCGGCCGCCGCGGATGATCAGGTCGGCGCCGTCGCCGGAGAGTGCAGTGCTCATTATTCCACCAGTGTAGACGAAAAGAACGGACGAGCGGGGACCCCGGACACCCGATTCGGCGCTGCCCTCGCCCGGCTTGTACGCTGGGGGCATCCCCCGAATCCACCGGCAACCTCGCGCGAGCCGGCGACCTCGGCGCGCGCTCACACATGCAAGGACGCAGATGAACGATTCCGCGGCACCCCGCGACGAATGGACGGCGAGCGAAGAGCTGGCGGAGCGGATGATCCCGCTCGTCGGAGCGCTCAAGCGGGAGCACGACGTGGTCACGTCGTTGCACGGGCACCGGCTGCTCGGCCTGTCGGCGACCGGTCTCGTCGAGGTGCACGACCGCGTCGCGCAGCTCGGCCACGAACGACTCTCGATCGACGACACCCTCGCCGTGCTCGAGGCCATCCACGCACTCGGACCAGGAGCCTCCTCGCTCGACGTGGCCCGGCTCGCGGAGGGCCACGCGGCGAGCGGCCGCCCGCTCGACGAGTACCTGGCAGAGGCGCTGGCCCCCGCGATCGGTGCCGTGCCCGCCGACCCGACCGACGTGGTGCTGTACGGCTTCGGTCGCATCGGGCGTCTGCTCGCGCGCATCCTCATCGCCCACACCGGCGGCGGCAGCGGCCTGCGCCTGCGTGCCATCGTCGTGCGCCGGGGCTCCGACAACGACCTCGTCAAGCGCGCCTCGCTGCTGCTGCGCGACTCGGTGCACGGCCGCTTCGCGGGCTCGGTCACGGTCGACGAAGAGGCCGAGCAGATCATCGCCAACGGCACCCGCATCCAGGTGATCTACTCCGACGACCCCGCCACGATCGACTACACCGCCTACGGCATCCACGACGCGATCGTCGTCGACAACACCGGCCGCTGGCGCGACGAGGCCGGGCTCTCGCAGCACCTGCGGTCCGCCGGGGTCGCGCGCGTGCTGCTGACCGCGCCGGGCAAGGGCGCGCTGAAGAACATCGTGCACGGCATCAACGACGCCGACGTCACGCCGGAGGACCGCATCGTCTCGGCGGCGTCCTGCACCACCAATGCGATCACCCCGGTGCTCGCCGCGATCGACGAGGCCTACGGCGTGGTCGCCGGGCACGTGGAGACCGTGCACTCGTTCACGAACGACCAGAACCTCATCGACAACTTCCACAAGGGCGATCGCCGCGGCCGCTCGGCCGTGCTCAACATGGTCATCACCGAGACCGGTGCCGCGAAGGCGGTCGCCAAGGCGCTGCCGCAGCTGGAGGGCAAGCTCACCGGCAGCTCCATCCGCGTGCCCACGCCCGACGTGTCGCTCGCGGTGCTGCACCTGACCTGCGAGCGCCCCGTGGAGAAGGAGCAGGTCAACGACTACCTGCGGCGCATCTCGCTGCACTCGAAGCTGCGCCAGCAGATCGACTACGTCGAGAGCCCCGACGTCGTCTCCACCGACTTCGTGGGATCGCACAGGGCGGGCATCGTCGACGGGCTCGCGACCGTCGCCCACGGCAACACGCTCATCCTCTACGTCTGGTACGACAACGAGTTCGGCTACTCGTGCCAGGTCATCCGGGTGCTGGAGGTCATGGCCGGGTCGCACCCGATCGTGCTTCCGGAGCGCCGCGAGGTCACGCTGCAGGCCTGACCCGCGAATGGGGGAGGCACCCGCCATGATGGGGGCATGACTCCCGCGGCCCTGCTGTCCGAGCGCCTCCGCTCCCACCGTCTGACCGCGCCGGCGCCGACGGTCGCCGACGCCGCGCGCCACCTGCTGGCCGTGCAGAGCCAAGACCTCACGGCCGGCCGGTGGGCCCTGGCCTGCCGCGCCAGGGGCGCCGTCCGCCTGCGCGATGTGGACGCCGCGTTCGCCCGCGGGGAGCTCGTGCGCGCGTGGACCATGCGCGGCACGCTGCACACCGTGCCCGCGCGCGACCTCGGCTGGATGCTGGAGGTCACGGCCGAGCGGCAGCGGCAGCAGGCGGCCTCCCGGCAGCGGCAGCTCGGGATCGACGCGGAGGTCACGGCGACCGCGGTGAAGGCGCTCGTCCCGCGACTGCGCGACGGCGGGCTCACGCGGGCCGAGGTCTTCGCGGTGTGGGAGGCTGCGGGCATCGACCCGTCGGGCCAGCGCGGCATCCACCTCCTGTTCGACCTGACCATCGATGGGCTCGTGTGCCAGGGGCCGATCGTGCCGCGCTCCGGCATCACGCGCGACCAGCGGTTCGTGCTCGTCGAGGAGCACATCCGTGAGCGCGAGCGGCCGGACGACCCGCTGGCCGAGCTGTTCGTGCGCTACATCGGCGGACACGGCCCCGCGGGCGTCGCGGACTTCGCGTGGTGGTCCGGGCTCACCCTCGGGCAGTCGAGGGAGGCCGCGGCGCGCGCCGCCGGGCGCGTGACCGAGGTCGCCGAGGGCCTGTTCACCGCGGTCGCGCACCCCCGCCGGGCGCCCGCGGCCCCGTCGGTGCAGGCGCTGCCCGCGTTCGACGAGTACTACATCTCCTACGCCGACCGCACGCCCGTGTGCGACCCGGCGTACCTGGGTCGCGTCGGCCCGGGCAAGAACGGCATGGTGCGCGCGACGATCGTGGAGGACGGACGCGTCATCGGCTGCTGGACCCACGCGGCCGCCGCGCATACGGCCGATCCCGAGCTGTTCACCGAGCCGGGCGACCCCGATGCCGTGAGCGCCGCGCTCGCCCGGTTCGCCGCGTTCATCGAGGGCTGACCCGCCCGGAGCGGGCCCGGCGTCAGCCCGCGACCGGCACCGGGGCGAGCAGTGCGGCGATCTGCGGTGCGAGCGCGATGAGGCGATCGTTCGCCTCGGTCTCGGCCACGGTGGCCCGCAGGCCCTCGCCGGGGAACGGGCGCACGAGCAGCCCGTGGTGCTCCAGCAGTTCGGCGACTGCGGCGGTCGTGTCGCCCAGCGGCAGCCAGACGAAGTTGCCGCGGCTCTCGGGCACGGTGATCCCGGCGGCGGCGAAGGCGGTGACGACGCGCTCGCGCTCCTGCACGAGGGCGTCGACGCGCTCCTGCAGCTCGTCCTCCGCAGCGAGGGAGGCGACCGCGGCGGTCTGGGCGAGGTTCGTGACGCCGAACGGGATGGCGACCTTGCGCAGCGCGATGCCCAGCTGCTCGGGGGCGATGGCGTAGCCCACCCGCATGCCGGCCAGCCCGTACGCCTTCGAGAACGTGTGCGCGACGGCCACGTTGGGGTAGCGGCGGAAGTACTCGATGCCCACGGGCGAGTCGGCGCGGTCGTTGAACTGCACGTACGCCTCGTCGATCACCACGACGATGTGCGCCGGCACCTGCGACAGGAACCGGTCGAGCTCGGCGTCGCCGACGGTCGTACCGGTCGGGTTGTTCGGGTTGCACACGAGGATCAGGCGCGTGCGGTCGGTGATGGCGGCGAGCATGGCGTCGAGGTCGTGGCGGTGGTCGGCGGTGAGCGGCACCATCACGGGTACGGCTCCGGCGGCCCTGGCCAGCATCGGGTACGCCTCGAACGAGCGCCAGGCGAACAGCACCTCGTCACCCTCGCCGGCGGTGGCCCGCATCAGCTGCGACACGACCTCGACCGAGCCGCTGCCGAGCACCACGTTGACGGGCTCGACACCGAAGCGCGCGCACAGCTCGGTGGTGAGGGCGGTGGCCGCGGTCTCGGGGTAGCGGTTGATGGTGGCGAGCTCGTCGGCGATCGCGGCGGTCACCGAGGGGAGCGGGGGATAGGGGTTCTCGTTCGACGAGATCTTGTGCACGGGCCCGGTGGTCTCGGTCTGCGGTGCCGCCTTGCCCGGCTTGTAGCCGGGGATCGCGTCCAGGTCTCCCCGCAGTCTCAGCTCCGACATCCGATGGCCCTTCTCTCGTGTGCGCTCCTGCGGCCGTGTCCGTTTGACAGGCCCGAGCGGACTTCATACTATCGCAATTGAATATAAAGAATGTTGTCAATCCGATCCGCGGCGATCGGATGCGACGGAAGGAGCGGAGCGACGGTGCCCCACACTGCGGTCGATTCCCCGGAACAGCGCCTCGCCCTGCGCGTGCGCGCCATGCGCCAGGAGGCGAAGGACGTGCTGTCCCTCGAGCTCGACGACCCCACCGGCGCCGAACTGCCGGCCTGGGAGCCGGGAGCGCACATCGACCTCCGCTTCGCGAACGGCGTCGAACGCCAGTACTCGCTGTGCTCCGACCCCGGCGACCGCACCGCCTGGCGCATCGCGGTGCTCGCCGAGAGCCCGAGCCGCGGCGGCTCCCGCTACGTGCACCAGACGCTGCGCGTCGGTGACCCCGTCACGGCCTCCGCCCCCATCAACCACTTCGCACTCGCGCCGGCGGACGACTACGTCTTCGTGGCCGGCGGCATCGGCATCACGCCCATCCTGCCGATGCTGCAGGAGGCCACCCGCCGCGGCGTTCCGTGGCGGCTTGCGTACCTCGGCTCGGCGGGGGAGCGCATGGCATTCCTCTCCTCGACCCAGCTCGCGGGCGGCGAACTGCTGCTGGTGCGCGGCGACGTCGACGACCGGCTCGACCTGGCCGCCTGGATCGGTGCGCCCTCCGCCGAGACCGGTGTGTACGCGTGCGGTCCGGAGCGCATGCTCGATGCGCTGGAAGAGCTGAGCGCCGGATGGCCGCGCGGGGTGCTGCACGTCGAGCGCTTCCAGGCGAAGACCTTCGGCGAATCGCAGGGCGCCGAGTCGTTCGAGGTGGTCGCCAGCCGGTCCGACCTCGTCGTCACGGTGGACCGCGGGTGCAGCATCCTCGAGATGCTCGAGAACGCCGGTATCGGCGTGCCCAGCTCCTGCCTGGAGGGCGTGTGCGGCACGTGCGAGACCGCCGTCGTCGACGGGGCGCCCGAGCACCGCGACTCGATCCTCACCCCCGACGAGCGCGAGAGCAACGAGACGATGATGATCTGCGTCTCCCGTTCGCTCGGCGACCGTCTCGTCCTCGACATCTGACCCCCCACGAACGGAGCGACCATGGACACCGGAACCGCATACGGGCTGCGCCTCGGGCAGCCGCTGAACGAGCTCGCCCAGGTGGGTCCTGGCACCCCCTACGGTGAGGTGCTGCGCCGCTACTGGCACCCGGTCGCGAAGGTCGAGGATGCGACGACACGACCCCTCTCGCTGCGCGTGCTGGGCGAGGAGCTCGTGCTGTTCCGCACCCGCAAGGGCAAGGCGGGTCTGCTGCACCCGCGCTGCATCCACCGCGGCGCGTCGCTGTTCTACGGCGGGGTCGAGGACGAGGGCATCCGCTGCTGCTACCACGGCTGGGTGTTCGACACCGAGGGGCACTGCCTGGAGCAGCCGTGCGAGCCCGACCTGGGACTGCACCGCGATCGCGTACGCCAGCCGTGGTACCCCGTCGAGGAGCAGTACGGCCTGATCTGGGCCTACATGGGCCCGCCCGACAAGAAGCCGGTGCTGCCGCGCTACGACACGCTCGAGGAGCTGGCCGCCGACGAGCAGCTCATCGTGAACGACCAGGGCGTGGGCGGAGGCGGCCCGGCACAGCTCGACTTCAACTGGCTGCAGCACTGGGAGAACGTGATGGACCCGTTCCACGTGCCGATCCTGCACGCCCGGTTCAGCGGCAACCAGTTCACGCCGGAGATGGCGCTGATCCCCGAGGTCGAGTACGAGTACACGCCGCTGGGCGTTCGGAGCATCCAGATGCGCGACCTCGGCGACGGCCGGCAGCTGCGCCGCGTGACCGAGGTGATCTTCCCGAACCTGCGTGTGGTGGCGAGCCCCAAGCTCGCCTCCGGACAGACGAACATGATCGGCTGGGTGGTGCCGATGGACGACACCAACTTCCGCATCTTCACGGTCGCGCGCGACAGCGACCCCGACTTCCTCACCAAGCTGCGCTCCACCCACGAGGGCAAGCCGTGGAAGGAGCTCACCGACCTGGAGCACCAGCGGCTGCCCGGCGACTACGAGGCGCAGAAGTCGCAGGGCGCCATCTCGCTGCACTCCGAGGATCACCTCACCACCACCGACCAGGGCATCGCGATGATCCGGCGCATGATGGCCAAGCAGCACCGGGCCGTGGCGGGCGGCGGCGACCCGGTGGGCGTGTTCTTCGACGAGTCGGAGCGGCTGATCCGCATCGAGGGTGGCAACTACTTCGAGGGCGCGCCCGACGCGCCGCTGCTCGCCGACGCGGTGGACGACTGACATGGCCAAGTACACGGCGCGGCCGCCCCGCGGGGACCGTCCGGTCCTCGTGCTGGGCATCAGCGACGTCGTCGTGATCGAGGGCGAGCCGGCCGTGCCGGTGAGCACGCACCACCTGTCGGCGTGGGGGCGGTGGGTGCGCGACGTCGCCATCCCCGACGCCGCGGCGCAGCGGCTGCACGAGCTGGCGGAGCACTTCGACATCGTGTGGGCGTCGGAGTGGGGCCACAACGCGCACACCGCGTTCCGCGAGCCGCTCGAGCTGCCGGAGGAGCCGTGGCCGTTCCTGCCCGTGCAGTTCGACAAGCTCGCGCACATCCGCCGGTACGCGGACGGTCTGCCGTGGATCTGGGTCGACGATCCGCTCGTCGACCTGAGCGGCGAGCCGCCCCGGTGCGACGACGGCATCGTGGTGCGCGTGGACCCGGCCGCCGGCATCCTCAGCCTGGACGTCGACGAGCTGCTGACGAAGACGCGCGAGCTGGTCGAGCGTCGCGCCGAGGAAGACGAGGAGAACGCATGACGGATGCCGTCGCGATCGTGGGAGGGCGGGTCGTCACGGGCCTGGGCGAGGAGATCGAGAGCGGCACCGTGCTGCTGTCCGACGGGCGCATCGAGGCCGTCGGCACAGGGCTCGCCGTGCCCGAGGGCGCCCGGGTGATCGACGCCGCCGGATGCTGGGTGCTGCCCGGCCTCATCGACCCGCACAGCCACATCGGCGCGCACGAGGAGGCCAACGGCCCCGCCGGGTTCGACGGCAGCGAGGTCTCGTCGCCGGTCACCGCCGGCGTGCGGGCCGTCGACGCCGTCAACATCGAGGACATCGCCTTCCGCGACGCGCTCGCCGGTGGCATCACCGCCGTGGTCGTGAAGCCGGGATCGGGCAACCCGATCGGCGGGCAGAGCGTCGCCATCAAGACGGCGGGAGGGCGCTCGGTCGACGAGCAGGTGATCCGCGCGGCGCTCGGCATGAAGTCGGCGCTCGGCGAGAACCCCAAGCAGGCCTACGGGGAGCGCAAGCAGCTGCCGTCGACCCGGCTCGGCATCGCCCTCGTCATCCGTCAGGCGCTGCGCGACGCGCAGGACTACGCGGTCCGGCGTGACAAGGCCCGCGCCGACGGCACGCCGTTCGCCGTGGACCTCGGAAAGCAGGCGCTCACGGAAGCCCTCGACGGCACGCTCACGTGGGAGCAGCACGCGCACCGGCACGACGACATCGCCACGGCGCTGCGCATCGCCGACGAGTTCGGGCTGCGCCTCGTCCTCAATCACGGCACCGAGGCGCACAAGCTCGCCGGCATCCTCGCCGCGCGCGACGTGCCCGTGATCTACGGACCCATCCTGTCGAGCCGCTCCAAGGTGGAGGTACGCGAAGCCGATCCCGCGAACCTCGCCGCGCTCGCCGCGGCGGGTGTGCGCGTGGCGCTCACCACCGACCACCCGGTCGTGCCCATCGGCCTGCTCGCGATGCAGGCGGCCGTGGCCGTGCGGGCCGGGCTGCCGAGGGAGACCGCGCTCGCGGCGATGACCTCGACGGCCGCGGCCATCGCCGGCATCGACGACCGGGTCGGCGCGCTGGAGCCCGGCCGCGACGCGGATGTGGTTCTGTGGACCGGAGACCCGCTCGACGTCGCCTCGACCGTGCGGGAGGTGCTCATCGACGGGCGCACGGTGTACTCGGCGCCATCCGCGGCGCAGGAGGGGAACGGATGACGCTGCACGACGACGCCGCACGCCTGCAGCCGGAGCTGGTGGAGCTGCGCCGTCGTCTGCACCGCATCCCCGAGCCCGGGTTCGACCTGCCGCTGACGCAGCGCGCCGTGCTCGACGCGATCGACGGCCTGGGCCTGGAGATCACGACCGGATCGGACCTCAGCTCGGTCACGGCCGTGCTGCGCGGCGCGACCGACGGCCCGTCCGTGCTCCTGCGCGGAGACATGGACGCGCTCGCCATCGTCGAGGAGACCGGCCTCGAGTACGCGTCGGCGAACGGGGCGATGCACGCGTGCGGGCACGACCTGCACGTGGCCGGACTCGTGGGGGCCGCACGCCTGCTCGCCGGGCGGCGCGACCGCATCGCCGGCTCCGTCGTCTTCATGTTCCAGCCCGGCGAGGAAGCGGGCGGCGGGGCTCCGCTCATGATCCGCGACGGCGTGCTCGACGCCGCGGGCACGCGGGTCGAGGCCGCCTACGGCATCCACGTGGGTCCGGGCGCGCGCGGCACGTTCCAGCTGAAGTCCGGGACGATCATGGCGGGCGCCAACGTGCTGCGGGTGCGCGTGCACGGGAGGGGAGGGCACGGGTCGAGGCCGCAGCAGGCCGTGGATCCCGTGCCCGTGGTGGCCGAGCTGATCCTCGCCCTGCAGTCCTGGGTCACGCGCCGCATCGACGTGTTCGATCCCGTGGTGCTGTCGGTCACGACGCTGTACGCGGGGGAGATCACGAATGTGATCCCCGAGGACGCGGGCTTCGCGGCGACCCTGCGTACGCTGTCCGAGGCGTCGATCTCGCAGGCGCAGGTCGAGCTCCCGCCGCTGATCGAGCGCATCGCCGCAGCGCACGGCTGCACGGCCGACGTCGAGGTGATCGTCGGCTATCCGGTCACGGTCAACACGGTCGAGGAGACGGCGGAGGCGGCAGCGGTGCTCCGCGCCGAGTTCGGCGAGGACCGCGTGGAGGAGATCGATGCGCCCTGGATGGCGTCGGAGGACTTCTCGTTCGTGCTCAGGGAGGTGCCAGGCACGTTCCTGTTCCTGTGCGCGACCCCGCCGGATGTGGACCAGGACGACATCCCGATGAACCACTCGCCGCATGCGCGGTTCGACGACGCGGTGCTGGGCGATCAGGCCGCGGCTCTCGCGGCGCTCGCCTGGCGCCACGTGGGGGTCGGCGACGCGTAGGCGCCCGTCGTCTCGTCGCCGGGGTGCTGCCTGAGTGAGCGGAGCGAGACGAGGGGCGCGCGTGTCAGCGACCGAGCGTGCGGTGGTCCAGCACGGCCTTGCGGCCGACCTTCACATCGCCGGAGCGGATCGCGTCGATCAGGGCCTCGTGGATGCGCAGGCGCTCGTCGGTGTCCTGCCGGAAGCCCGGCACGGCCAGGGCGTCGTCGGTCGCGGCCCCCGCGGTCTCACCCTCGATGTAGTCGACGAGGTTGAGGTAGAACGTGCGCAGCACGGCGTTGGGGGAGATCTCGGCGATCCGCCGGTGCAGCCGCCAGTTGCCGTGCAGGCCCTCGATGGGGTCGTGCCAGTGCTCGGTCAGCTCCGCCATCACGGCTTCGAGATCGGCGATGTCGGCGTCCGTGCGGTGCTGCACCGCGTCCTGCATGACGGCCTCGTCGAGCGCGTCCAGCACCTTGATCACGTCGTTCACCGGAGCACCGGTCTGCCGCAGCCGCAGCACGCTGTGCGCGAGGCGGATCAGCGGGGACTGGTCGGCGACGAAGATGCCGCCACCGGGACCCGGGCGCAGATCGACCGAGCCGCGCGCCCGCAGCACCCGCAGCGCCTCGCCGAGCGTGGCCGGCGCCACACCGAACTGCTCGCAGAGCTCCTGGCGGGTGCCGATGCGATGACCCGGCTCGAGACCCTCCGTCTTGATCATCGCCTCGACCTCGGTGACCACGCGGTCGGCGACGGACTGCGCGGGCGCGACGCGCTGGAACGTGCGCGCTTCTTCCTGGGTGCTGGCCACGGGGATCCTTCGGTCGGAGCGGGGCTGTGGAGCGGATCTCTCACATCCTAAAGAGCGCCTGCCGCGCCCGGGCGGTGGCGGCGGGCGATTCTCCTATTTGCAGTAATTGAATGTATCTAATACAGTCAATCACGCAATGCTGCTCACGAGAGGAAACAGATGACCGACCCCACCGGTGGCGATCTGCTCGCAGACTCCCTCATCAACCAGGGAGTCTCACGGATCTTCGGCATCCCGGGCGTCCAGCTCGATGCCGCCGCAGACGCCCTCCACGCCCGCACCGACCAGGTCGACTTCATCTGCGCGCGCAACGAGCAGGCCACGACCTACATGGCGGACGGCTACGCGCGGAGCACCGGCGACGTCGGTGTCGCGATGGTCGTGCCGGGCCCCGGCGTGCTCAACGCCCTCTCCGGCGTCGCGACCGGCTACTCGGCCAACTCGCCGATGCTCCTGATCGCGGGGCAGATCGACTCGCAGGCCATCGGCCGCGGACTCGGCGCCCTGCACGAGATCCCCGACCAGACGGGCATCCTGCAGCGACTCACGAAATGGACGGGCACCGCCCGCTCCGCCGATGAGATCCCCGGGCTCGTGCGCGAGGCGTTCACGCAGCTGCGCAGCGGCCGCCCTCGCCCCGTCGCGCTCGAGGTGCCGCCGGACGTGCTGGCCGCCACCTCGCGTGCCGTCGCGGCCGAGCGTGTCGCCGACGCACCCCTCGTGCCGGAGGAGCAGCAGATCCGCGACGCCGCCGCCCGCCTGCTCGCGGCCAAGCGCCCGATGATCGTGGTGGGCGGGGGAGTGCTCGCCGCGAACGCATCGGTCGCCCTCCAGGCACTCGCCGAGGCACTGGAGGCCCC
>NZ_JBSHIM010000015.1:35725-90390 GCF_053618975.1 Microbacterium sp. NPDC055599
GGCCCCCGTGCTCATGACCGAGAACGGCCGCGGTGCGCTCGACGCCCGCCACCGTCTGGCCTTCGACGCGCTCGCCCTCCGCGCGTTCCGGGAGGACGCCGACCTGGTGCTCGCCGTCGGCACGCGCTTCGTCTCGACGTTCGGCACCCAGGTCGACACGAACGGCGCCCCCGTGATCCTCGTGAACGCGGAGGCCGCCGACCTCGAGGGCCCGCGTGCCGCCGCGCAGACGCTGCACGCCGATGCCCGCCTCGCCCTCGCCGCCCTGGCCGCCGAGGTCGGCACCCCGGCGCGCGACTCGCGGGAGAGCGAGTTCGCCCGCGTGCGCACCTGGCTCGCCGCGCAGTTCGCCGACATCGCCCCGCAGCGCGAGTACCTGTCCGCGATCCGCGGCGCGCTCCCCGAAGACGGCGTCTTCGTGAGCGAGTTCACGCAGGTGGGCTACGCCGCCAGCGCCTGCTATCCGGCGTACCAGCCGCGCACCTACATCGGCCCCGGTTACCAGGGCACGCTCGGCTACGGCTTCGCCACGGCCCTCGGCGTCAAGGCGGCCGACCCCGACCGCGCCGTCGTGTCGGTGAACGGCGACGGCGGCTTCTCCTGGACGCTGCAGGAGCTGTCCACGGCCAAGCGCTACGGTCTCGGCCTCGTGACGATCGTGTTCCACGACGGGTTCTACGGCAATGTGCGCCGCATCCAGAAGAACCGGTACGGGGCACGCTACTTCGCCAGCGACCTCACCAATCCGGACTACGGCACGCTCGCGGAGGCGTTCGGCATCCGCTCCGCACGGGCGACTACCCCGCAGGAGCTCTCGGGGGTGCTGGCCGACGCCGTGCCCGCGAACGAGCCGATCCTCATCAACGTGCCGGTCGGCGAGTTCCCGTCGCCGTGGCACCTGATCCACGAGGGTGTGCCGCGCCCGGCGCCGCTCGCCCCCGATGCGCATCTCGTGCGGCAGGCGGGGGTCTGACATGGTCATCGGGCACGACATCGCCGGCATCAGGGAGGATGCCGCAGGGCAGGCCTCGATCGATGTCGTCAGCCCGGCCGACGGCACCGTGATCGGTGCCGTCGTGGCTGGCGGCCCCGCCGATGTGGATCGTGCGGTGGCTGCGGCCGCGGGCGCGTTCGGCACCTGGTCGACGACGCCGATGTCGCAGCGGATCGCTCATGTCGAGGCGCTCGCCGAGGGGTTGGCGCGCCACCGTGAGCTGCTCGCTGCGACGTTGAGCGCGGAGATGGGGTCGCCGATCGCGTTCGCGCGCTCCGCCCAGGTGGGGGTCGCGATCGCCGACCTCGCCCGGCTGGTCGAGGCCGCCCGCGCGCACGTCGAGCGCGAGGCGGTCTCGAACTCCCTCGTGGTCGCGGAGCCGGTCGGTGTGGTCGCCGCGATCACGCCCTGGAACTTCCCCCTGCACCAGATCATGCTCAAGGTGGGCGCCGCGATCCTCGCCGGCTGCACCGTGGTGCTCAAGCCCAGCGAGGTCGCGCCGCTGAACGCCGCGATCGTGGGCGACATCCTCCGCGAGACCGGGCTGCCGGCCGGCGTCGTGAACATCGTGCACGGCGACGGCGCCGGTGTCGGCTCGCCGCTGGTGGCGCACCCCGGCGTCGACATGGTCACCTTCACGGGTTCGCGCCAGGTGGGGGAGCAGGTGGCGCGCGCCGCCGCCGCGACCATCAAGAAGGTCGCGCTGGAGCTCGGGGGCAAGTCGGCGGCGATCGTGCTCGACGACGCGCCGCTGGACGAGTCCGTGCGGGGCGTGCTCGCCTCGTGCTTCGCGAACGCCGGACAGACCTGCGCGGCGCAGACGCGCGTGCTGGTGCCGGAGGGCATGCGGGAGGCGTGGGAGCGCGCGGCCGTCGAGGCCGCGGCGGGCTGGGCGCCCGGCGACCCGCGCGCGGAGGGGACGGCCACCGGGCCGGTCGCCTCGGCGCTGCAGCGCGAGCGGGTGCGGTCGCACATCGAGACGGCGATCGCCGAGGGTGCGCGCGTGCTGACCGGCGGCCTCGATATCGTCGAACCGACGGCCGGCGGCGCCTACGTGCAGCCCACGATCTTCGCCGATGTGACACCCGACATGAGGATCTTCCACGAGGAGGTCTTCGGTCCGGTGCTCACGATCACTCCGTACGCCACGGTCGATGAGGCTGTCGACCTGGCGAACGACAGCGTGTACGGCCTGTCGGGCGGCGTGTGGTCGAGCGACCCTCGACGCGCCCTCGAGGTCGCGCTGCGCATGCGCACCGGCACCGTCGGCATCAACGGCGCCGGGCTCGACGTGGGGGCTCCCTTCGGGGGGTACAAGCAGTCGGGCGTCGGCCGGGAGTGCGGCGTGCACGGGTTCGAGGAGTTCCTCGAGCTGAAGTCGGTGATGGGCGCCGCCGCCCTTCTCGACGACCACTCGTGACCGGTAACAAACCCGAAACACCGCCGACACGAGGCAATAAAGAGCAATTCATAATATTCAATGAGTTGGAACCCGCCCGAGGGTTCCGTGAAGAGAGGACACCCATGAGACGCAGCATCGTAGCCGCGGTCGTCGGCGTGACGGCACTCGCCCTGACCGGCTGCGCCGGCGGGGGAGACGGGTCAGGAGGCGGAGCGGTCGAGAAGGCCACCATCGCCATCGCCGCCGACCCGGGTTCGCTCAACCCGATCACGAACGCGACGCAGGCGGGGCAGGAGGTCTCGGCCTACCTGTACGAGACCCTCATGTCGTTCGCCCACGGCAAGGACGCCGAGGGCCTGCTCGCCGAGAGCTGGACGGAGTCGACGACCGAGGTGTCGTTCGTGCTGAAGGAGGGGATCGTCTGCACGGACGGCTCCGAGCTCAGCGCCTCCGACGTCAAGGCCTCGTTCGACTACGCCGCAGACCCCGAGACGGCATCGCCCTACTCCGGCGTCTACTTCCCCGCCGAGGGCCTGACCGTCGAGGCCGACGACGCCTCGCGCACCGTCACGTTCACCAGCGCGCAGCCGCAGAGCTTCCTGCTCAGCAACATCGGCCAGATGCCGGTCGTGTGCGCGGCCGGCATCGAGGACCCCGCGTCGCTCGACTCCACCCCCGTCGGCACCGGCATCTACACGCTCGAGGACTCCTCGCCCGGGCAGACCTACACGCTCGCCCTGCGCGACGACTACACGTGGGGTCCCGGCGACGTCACGAGCGACACCGAGGGGCTGCCGAAGACCGTCGAGCTGGAGGTCGTCGACACCGAGCCCACGCGCGCGAACATGCTCCTGTCTTCCGAGATCAACGTCGCCGAGGTCGGCGGCACGGATCGCGACCGGCTGGAGAGCGGCGATCTGTTCACGATCGACGTGCCCGCCCGTCCCGGCCTGATGTTCTTCAACCAGTCGGAGGGACGCCCGACCAACGACCTGCTGGTGCGGGAGGGCATCGCCGGCGGCATCGACCGCGACGAGGTCGCCTCGGTCTCCACCGGTGGTCGCGGCGAGCTGATGACCTCGCTCGTCTCCTCGTTCACCGCGGTGTGCGTCGGGGCGGATGCCACCACGTCGCTGATCGGCTTCGACGCCGACGCGGCGGCCGCATCGCTCGACGAGGCCGGCTGGACCGTGGGCGCCGACGGCGTGCGGGAGAAGGACGGCGCGAAGCTGGAGCTCACCTTCGTCTACCCGTCCACCGAGGCGCAGTCGGTCGTGGCCGGCATCGAGCTCATCCAGCAGCAGCTGGGCGAGATCGGCGTCGAGGTCACTCCGGCACCGTCGTCGTCGTACACCGACGTCATCTTCCAGGGCGGCGACTGGGACCTCATCTGGGCCCCGATCTCCACCACGCTGCCCTCCACCTGGGCCGGCATCCTCTCGGGTCCGTTCCCCCCGGACGGCGGCAACTGGACGTACAACACCAACCAGGAGTTCTTCGACCTGACGGCCGAGGCGCAGCAGCTGGCCGGCGAGGACAGCTGCGACGCGTGGACCGCCGCGCAGGCCTCGGCGATCGGTAACCTCGAGGTGATGCCGTTCGCGGAGTCCACGAGCACGCTGTACGGAGCGGGCGTGGAGTTCGAGGTCACCACCAACGGACTGCTGATCCCGACGAGCCTCCGAGGCTAGGAGCCGCATGCTGGACCACGCGTCCGCCAGGACGGACACCGTGGCGGTGTTTCTTCGGAAGCGCCGCCACGGCAACCCCTGGCTGAGATTCCTCCTCCGCCGCGCGCTGCGCATGCTGGTGGCGATGTTCGTGATCATCGCGGTCGCGTTCTTCGTGCTCAGGGCATCCGGCGGCGACCCCGTGCGCGCCGCACTCGGCGCGACGGCCGACGAGGCCGTGGTCCAGGCCCGGCGCGATCAGCTGGGTCTCAATGACCCGCTGATCGTGCAGTTCTGGAACTATCTCACCGGCATCCTCCAGGGCGATCTGGGCTCGTCCCTCATCACCGGACGGTCGGTGTCGGAGCTCGTGCAGAACCGTCTCCCGGCCACCCTGGAGCTCGCCGGCATCTCGTTCGTGATCGTGCTGCTGGTGGCCGTGCCCGTGGGCCTCGGCATCGCGATCCTCACGCAGGGCAACCGACGCCGCGGCGTCGAGGTGACGTTCACCGGCATCACCGGCGTGATCGCCGCGATCCCGGAGTACCTCCTGGGCGTGGCACTGGTCGTGATCTTCGCGGTGGGGCTGCACTGGTTCCCCGTGGCCGGACGCTCGGGCCCCGCGTCGTACGTGCTGCCGGTGCTGGCCATGACGGTCGCCTCGTGGGCGTCGCTGTCGCGCATCGCCCGCGTCGAGGCGCTGAACACGCTGTCCGACGACTACGTGCGCACGGCCCGCTCCAAGCGCATCCCCGCGTCGTGGCTGTACTTCCGCCACGCGCTGCCCAACATGCTCACCGCCACGCTGACGATCGGCGGCACGCTGCTGTCGACCATGGTCGCCTCCAGCGTGCTCGTGGAGAAGGTGTTCAATTGGCCGGGTCTGGGCTCGGCGTTCGTCGACGCCATCGCCACGAAGGACTACGGCATCGTGCAGGGTCTCGCGCTCGTGTACGCGGCCATCATCCTCGTCATCACCCTCGCGGTCGACATCGTGCTGTCGCTCCTCGACCGGCGCACCACCCTCCTGGAGACGACCTGATGCGCTCGATCCTCACCTTCCTGCGCAACCCGCTCGGCGCGATCAGCACCGTCATGGTGCTCGTGCTGGTGTTCCTCGCGCTGTTCGCCCCGGAGATCTGGGGCGCGCAGGCGAACCAGACCGACACGTCGGCGCTGCTGCAGGGACCCAGCGCCGCGCACCCGCTCGGTACCGACGGCCTCGGGCGCGACCTCCTGCTCCGCACGCTCGTCGCCGCACGGCTGTCGCTGGGGATGGCGCTGATCGCCACCGTCATCGGCCTCGTCTTCGGTCTGCTGCTCGGTGCCCTCCCGTCGGTGCTCGGACCGCGGGTGCAGCGCCTGTTCAGCTCCGTCATCAGCACGTGGCTGGCGTTCCCGGTGCTGCTGGTGGCGATGCTGACCGTGATCCTGCTCGGGCCCAGCTCGTCGTCCGCGGTGATCGCGCTCGGCCTCACGATGGTGCCGTCGTTCGCCCGCCTCGCCCAGACGCTGTCGTCGCGCGTCGGCGGATCGGAGTACCTGGCGGCGGCGCGCATGATGGGCGTCTCGCGCGGACGGCAGTTCACGCGCTACGTGCTGCCGAACATCGCCGAACCCATCATCGTCAACGTCACCCTGTCGATCGGCGGCGGCCTGCTCGCGCTCTCCAGCCTCAGCTTCCTGGGCGTCGGCGTGCAGCCGCCGGACTACGACTGGGGCCGCATGCTCAGCGAGGCGTTCGACCAGGTGTACACCAACCCGACCGCGGTGGTCGGCCCCGGAGTCGCCGTCGTGTTCGCCGGCGTGGCGTTCGGCACGCTGGGCGAGTCGCTCGCCGCGCACCTGCGCAGCCACGGCAAGGGCAGCGTGCTCTCCCGGCGCAAGCTGGGCTCCGCGCCGCGCGTCGAGGCCCGCGAGCGGGTGGCCGACGACGACGCGCTGCTCGTGGTCGACGGCCTGTCGGTCTCGTTCCCCTCGCCGTCCGGCTGGGTGCGTCCCGTGCAGGACGTCTCGTTCTCGGTCGCACCGGGGGAGATCGTCGGCGTCGTCGGCGAGTCCGGCAGCGGCAAGTCGGTGGCGCTGATGGCGGTCGCCCAGCTGTCCGCCGCGGGCGCCGCCGTGACCGCGCAGGAGCTGCGCTTCGATGGCGACGACGTGCTCGACCTGCCGCCCGCCGTGATGAAGAAGCGGCTCGGCACGAAGATCGGCGTCGTGTTCCAGGATTCGCTCACGGCGCTCAACCCGGCGCTGCGCGTGGGCACGCAGCTCGCCGAGATCCCGCGTTTCCACGCCAGGGATGCCCGTGGCGCCGCACATCAGAAGGCCGTCGCCGCGCTGAAGGACGTCGCGATCGACGAGCCGGAGCGGCGCTCCCGGCAGTTCCCGCACGAGTACTCGGGCGGCATGCGGCAGCGCGCGCTCATCGCGATGTCGCAGATCGGCAAGCCGCGACTCATCATCGCCGACGAGCCCACCACGGCCCTCGACGTCACGGTGCAGCAGCGTGTGCTCGCGCTACTCCGCCGCGAGTGCGAGGAGACCGGGGCGGCCGCGATCGTGGTGTCGCACGACATCGCCGTGCTCGCCGAGCTGTGCCAGCGCATCCTGGTGATGTACGCGGGACGCATCGTGGAGGACGTGGATGTGCGCCTGCTCGCGACGCCCGAGAAGCTCGCGCACCCATACACGCGGGCGCTCGCCGAGTCGCTGCCCGACCTCGACACCGATCGCACCCAGCCGCTCGCGACGATCCCCGGCGAGCCGCCGGACCTCTCGCTGCCGCTCGTGGGCTGCGGGTTCGCTCCGCGCTGCCCGTTCGCGACCGAGCAGTGCCGCACGGTCACCCCGGAGCCGGTGGCCCACGGTCACGGCGGTCGCGTGGCCTGCTGGCACCCGCAGGACGGCGTGCCGATCGAGGGCATCCTCGGCGAGCCGGTCGTGCTCACCGGGTCGCAGACCACGCAGACCACGCAGGAGGTGCGCTGATGGCCGAGCTCGTCGTCGACGATCTGGTGGTGACCTTCGGGCACGGCGACTCGTCCTTCAACGCCGTAGACGGCGTGTCGCTCACGGTGCCGCACGGCAGCATCGTCGGACTGGTCGGGGAGTCCGGCTCGGGCAAGTCCACCATCGCGCGCGTGATCGCCGGTCTCCAGCCGGCCACGGCCGGACGCCTGCTGCTCGACGGCGAGGAGCTGCGACCGGCGACCGGGCGGCAGCGCCTCGCGCGCGCCCGCGACGTGCAGATGATCTTCCAGGACCCGTACTCCTCGCTGAATCCGCGCATGACCATCGGCGATACGCTCGACGAGGCGCTCGCGCTGCACGGCAGCGGCAACGCCAAGGCGCGCGCCGACGGCGTGAAGGAGCTGTTGCGGCTGGTGCGCCTGAAGCCGGGCACGGTCGACCAGTATCCGTCTCAGCTGTCCGGCGGCATGCGGCAGCGCGTCGCGATCGCCCGCTGTCTGGCCGTGAAGCCGCGGCTCATCATCGCCGACGAGATCACGTCGGCGCTCGATGCGTCGGTGCAGGGTGCCGTGCTAAACCTGGTGCGCGATCTGCAGCGCGAGCTGGAGCTGTCGGTGCTGTTCATCACCCACAACCTCGCCGCCGTGCGGTACATCGCCGACACCACGGCCGTGATGCGCAAGGGGCGGATCGTCGAGCACGGCGACGCGGACGAGATCGTCTCGAATCCGCAGCACGCCTACACGCAGTCCCTCGTCGCCGCGATCCCGCGCATCCAGAACGCCGGCACCGACCACCTCCTGCACGCGATCGGACACTGATGACCCTGCTCCACCCCACCACCGGTCTGCGCGACGACGCCCGCGATCTGCTCCCCGGTCTGGTCGGCCTGCGCCGCGCGATCCACGCCGATCCGGAGCTCGGGCTCGAACTGCCGCGCACGCAGCGGCGGATCCTTGATGCGCTCGAGCCGCTGGGCGCCGAGGTGACCCTCGGTGCGGGACTGAGCTCGATCGCCGCCGTCATCCGCGGCGCGCATCCCGGCCCGACCGTGCTGCTGCGCGCCGACATGGACGCACTGCCGCTCACCGAGGAGACCGGTCTCGACTATGCCGCCACGGGGGAGCGCATGCACGCGTGCGGACACGACCTGCACGTGGCGGGTCTCGTCGGCGCGGCGCAGCTGCTCGCCGCCCGTCGCGACGAACTGCACGGCGACGTGCTCCTGATGTTCCAGCCGGGCGAGGAGCTCGGCGACGGTGCCGCCCGCATGCTGGCCGAGGGACTGCTCGACGTCACCGGCTCGCGGCCGGTGGCCGCGTTCGGCCTCCACGTGGTCCCCGGTGAGTTCGGCGTGTTCTCCACGCGACCCGGTGCGCTGATGGCGGGCGCGATCGAGGTGGAGGTCACGATCACCGGGTCCGGCGGACACGCGTCGGCCCCGCACCTCACGCGTGACCCCGTGCCGGTGGCCGCGGAGCTCGTGACGGCGCTGCAGGCGTTCGTCACGCGGCGCTTCGACGTGTTCGACCCGGTGGTGCTGAGCGTCACACAGCTGCACGCCGGCGGACCCGCCCGCAACATCATCTCCGACACGGCGTCGCTCGTGGCGTCGGTGCGCGTGCTCTCGCACGAGAACAGCGCCCGCGTGCAGACCGAGATCCCCGCCCTGGTGCAGGAGATCGCGGCGGCGCACGGCTGCACGGTCGAGGTCGACGTCACCATCCTGTGCGCGCCCACCGTGAACGACCCGCAGGCCGTCGCGCACGTGCGCAGCACCCTGAGCGGCCTGTTCGGCGAGGAGCGGGTGTGGGAGACCGCACACCCCGTGATGGGGTCGGAGGACTTCTCGTTCGTGCTGGAGCAGGTGCCGGGCGCGTTCCTGTTCCTGCGCGCCACCCCCGCCGAGGTCGACCTGGAGACGGCGTCCCCGAACCACTCGCCGACCGTCGTGTTCGACGACGCGGTGCTCGCGGATCAGGCCGCGGCGCTCGCCGCCCTCGCCCTCGGCCGCCTCAGCGCCTGAGACCTGCCTCAGGCCGTCAGGAACGCGCGGAGGTCGGCGTTCAGCTGCGCCGCGACCGCCGGGTCGCTGTACATCATGTGCCCGGCCCGGTACCAGTGCGAGGTGGTGCGTTCGCGGGGCAGGCCGAAGTGCCGCAGCAGATGGTCGGCGGCCCCCACGGTGGTCAGCGCGTCGTACACGCCCGTGCCGAGGAAGAGCCGCGCGTGCGGGTTCTGCTTCATCCACCGCGAGAGCCGCGCCGGGTAGGGGTAGGTGTGGAACGGCGACGGTCGGCCGTAGGTGGGGAACGCGGCGCCGCCCTGCTCCTGCCAGTCCCAGTCACGGCCGGCCTCGGTGTCGACGACCCGGTACGGTCGCGCGGAGTCGTCGCCGAACACGTCGAGCCGCAGACGCGACAGCCCGGTGACGTAGCGCGGGGAGAGCGCGGTGTCGGCGGGGTCGTGGCCGAGCTCGCCGACACGGCGGTCGGCGGCGGGGGCACGGTAGCGACTGTCCGTGACGCCCAGCACCTGGCCCTCGAGCAGCCGTTCGCGGAAGTCGGTCTTGCTGATCCACAGTCGGTCGCGCACGAGCTCGTCGGCGGGGAGGCCGACCATGGCGGACAGCCGCTCGGCGACCGCGTCCCGGTCGCCCGCCGGCAGCTCGTCGCCCTGCAGCATGGCCGCGGCCAGGTCGCCGCGCGCGAAGTCGAGGGCGTCCGCGATGGCGCCCTCGACCGTGGCGTGCCCGCGCGACCCCGTGCCGTGGTACCAGGCGGTGGCGGCCTTGTAGGGCAGGTTGGCGAGGGCGCCGACGATGCTCCCCGGCCGGTCCTGCGTCTCCTGGATGTTCACCGCCTGACCGAGCAGCGCGATCCCGGCCAGGGGCGCCGTGTCCATGCTGTGCGGGTTCGTCGCCAGGAACGCCGCGCGCAGCGTGCCGTAGCTCTCGCCGAGGAAGTACGTGGGCGCGTCCCAGCGGCCGTGCCGGTCGCGCCAGTCGCCGATCGCGGCGGCGACCGCGTCGGCGTCGCCCTCCACGGTGCGGAAGAGCGAGCGGTCGGCGTCGTCCGCGAACGTGCCGAAGCCGGTGCCCGGTGCGTCGAGGAACACGAGGTCGGCGACGTCGAGGATGCTCGACGGGCTCTCCTCGATGCCGTACGGCGGCTGGCCGGCGTCGTCCGGGTCCACCGGGACGCGCGCCCGCCACGGTCCGATGCCGCTCAGGTGCAGGTAGATCGACGAGACGCCGGGCCCGCCGTTGGTGAGGAACAGCACCGGCCGGCCGGGTGCGTCGACCGTATAGCTGAACGCCGACAGCGTGCCCTGCGGCGTGCCGTCGGAGCGCCGCAGCGGCAGCTCCTCCACCCGCGCGACGTACTCCCGCTCTCCGAGTCGGCCCGTCGTCTCGCGTGCGCTCATCAGCGCGCGGTGGCGTCGCGGTAGAAGTCGTCGAGGTCGCTCTTCATGCGCACGACGGCATCTTCGTCCACGAACGTCATGTGGCCGGACTCGTAGAACGCGAAACGGATGTTGTCGCGCAGCGCGGGGGCGAGGTACAGGTGCGCCACGTCGACCTCCGGCCCGAAGAACGGGGTCGCGAGGTCGTAGTACCCGCCCATCACGAACACGCGGAGGTTCGGGTTGCGCCGCACCGCCGCCGACAGGTCGAGCGACACGTCGGGCACGAGCTGGGGGGCGTCGACGCCCGGCGCCTTGTGCTTCCAGTCCCAGGCCCGCGAGATGGGCATGTTGTGCAGGTGCCGGTAGTGCAGGTCGCTGGTGTAGCCGATGTCGTCGACGAGGTGCGCGCGGTAGGTCGACAGGTGCGCGCTGTTCACCCCGGCGGTGGCGGCGTCGTCGGTGGCGGGGTCGTGCGAGCCGCCGCCCACCACGTACTGGTGCTCGGCGGTGAAGCGGGTGTCGAAGCGGCCGATCACGCGACCCTCGTCGGCGAGCAGCGCGTAGCGGTACTGCTCCATGCCGATGCGGAAGTGGTGCTTCTTCAGGTAGTCGGCATCGAGACCGACGAGGGCGCTCATGCGCGCGGCGACCTCGTCTTCGACCTCGGACGGGATCAGGTCGCCCTGCAGCAGGGCGGCCGCGAAGGGTCCCTGCGCGAAGGCCCTGGCCTCCACCAGGAACGGCTCCAGCTCGGTGTGCTCGGTGCGCGCCCTGCCGTGATACCAGGCGGTCGCGGCGAACGAGGGCAGCAGGTTGATGTACTCGCGCGGACCCCCGAGGTTGCTCTCGCCCCAGTTCAGCACGGTGGACAGCAGCACGACGCCGTTGAAGTCGAGGCCCTGGTTCTGCAGGCGGTGCACGAGGGACGCGGCGCGCGTGGTGCCGTACGACTCGCCGAACAGGAACCGCGGGGCGTTCCAGTTGTTCGTGAGGGTGAGCCACCGGGTGATCGCCTTCGCGAACGCGTCGACGTCCTGGTCGACGCCCCATACCTGCGCGGGCGCGGTGTCGCCCAGCAGTCGCGAGTAGCCGGTGCCGGGGGCGTCGATGAAGACGAGGTCGGACTCGGTGAGCAGCGTGTGCGGGTTGTCGCCCCACGCGTAGGGAGCGGGTGGGGTCGCCTTCGGCGTGTTGGTGGGGGTGCGCTTGACGCCGAAGCCGCCGATGTTGAGCCACAGGCTGGCGGAGCCGGGTCCGCCGTTGAACAGGAAGGTCACCGGGCGCGGCGCAGCGCCCTCCTCGCGGTCGGCCACGTAGGACGTGTAGAAGACGCTGGCGAGCGGGGTGTGCTCGTCGTCGCGCACGATCACGGTGCCGGCGCCCGCCGTGTAGTCGAGCGTGCGTCCACCCGCCGTGATGCGGTGGCGGCGCGAGGTGAACGTCTCGGTCGCTGCGGTGTCGGCGGCGGGGGTCTGCTCGGTCACGGGGCTCCCTGGGAGGCTGGCAATGAGTGAATTGAATATATCTTAATCACTCGCTCGCGTGCCGCGCGAGGAAGTCGTACACCTCGTTGTCGTCCACGCCGGGGAAGGCGCCGCGGGGGAGCGGCGAGAACATGTGCGTGTGCACGCGGGCGCTCGGCCACGCCCGCCCCTGCCAGCGCTCGGTCAGCTCGGTCGAGGGGCGCCGGCAGCACGCCTCGTCGGGGCAGGTCGACACGGCGCGGTCGCTCGTCTCCCTGCCCCGCCACCAGCGGGCGTCGTCGAACGGCACGCCGACCGTGACGGAGAACTCGCCGTCGGTGGAGGAGCCGGTCTGGGTGGAGCACCAGAACGTCCCGGACGGGGTGTCGGTGTACTGGTGGTGCTCGACCGTGCGGTTCTGCTGCGTGAAGGCGGAGCGCGCCTGGAACTTGCGGCACACGCGCTGGCCCTCGACGGCGCCGGTGACGTCCATCGGCAGCGGCAGCCCGTCGTTCTCGTAGACGCGGGTGATGGCTCCGGTCGAGTCGACGCGCAGGAAGTGCAGCGACATGCCCAGGTGCTGCGTCATCAGGTTGGTCATCCGCATGCCGGCGGCCTCGTGCGTGACGCCGAAGCCGTCGCGGAAGTCCTCGACGGCGAGGTTGCGGTCCTTCTTCGCCTGCTGCAGGAAAGCGACGGCGGCGGTCTCGGGCATCAGGCAGCAGGCGGCGAAGTAGTTGATCTCCAGGCGCTGCTGCAGGAAGTCGGCGTAGTCGGTGGGCGGGGTGTGCCCGAGCAGGCGGTGGGCCATGGCCTGCAGTGCCATCGAGCGCAGGCCGTGTCCGCCGGGGATGGAGGCGGGCGGCAGGTAGATGCGGCCGTTCTCGAGGTCGGTGACCGAGCGGGTGGAGTGCGGCAGGTCGTTGACGTAGATGAGCTCGAAGCCGAGCTTCTCCGCCATGATGCTCACGGTGCGGTGGGTGAGGGCCCCCTGTGTGTGCCCGGCCGCCTTGAGCTGCTTCTCGGCGAGCTTCTCGATCTCGGGCAGGTAGTTGTTCTGTGCGCGCATCCGCAGCCGCAGCTCGGTGTTCGCACGCCTGGCCTCCTCGGGGGTCGCGATCGCCTCGCGCTCCCTCCGCTGCAGCTCGTTGTGCAGCCCGAGGATCGACTCGATGGTCTCGTCGCTCATGCCCTTCGTGACGCGCACGGGAGCGACGCCGAGCTGGCGGAACACCGGGCTCTCCTGCGCGCGCTCCAGCTCGATCTCGAGCGCCGCACGGCGGTTGGGTGGCTCGCCGGAGATGAGGTCGGTGACCTCGGTGCCCGTGGCGTGCGCGATCGCCTGGAGCAGGGAGAGCTTGGGCTCGCGCTTGCCGTTCTCGATGAGGCTGAGCTGCGAGCCGGCGACCCCGACGACGGCGCCGAGCTCGTCGAGCGTGTACCCCTTCTGCAGGCGGTGGTGGCGGATGCGGTGACCGAGCGTCGTGAGGTGGAGTCCGGAGGGCGGCATGGTTTTGAGTGTAGCGAAAGAACATCGATTCTTTCGGCCCGATTTGTCCGAAAGTCGGGGTGGAGGCGGAAGAAGATAGGTGCAACGCCCCACACTTCTAAGGAGCAGTCATGGCCATGGCCGAAGTCATCACCCCCCGCACGTCTCCCGTCGCGACGATGCGCACGTTCGGCACGGCCCCCTCCTCCGACACCCCCGCGATGGCCGAGCTGCTCGCGTGGGTCGAGGAGATCCGGGCGCTCACCCAGCCCGACGCCGTGCACTGGGTCGACGGCTCCCGCGCCGAGAACGACTGGCTGCTGCGCGGGCTGGTCGACGAGGGCAAGCTCATCAAGCTCAACCCGGAGTGGCGTCCCGGCTCGTACCTCGCCCGCTCGCACCCGAGCGACGTCGCCCGTACCGAGGGGCGCACCTTCATCGCCTCGGAGCGCGAGGAGGACGCCGGTCCCACCAACAACTGGGCGGACCCCGCCGAGATGCGCGCCACCATGACCGAGATCTTCGCGGGCTCGATGCGCGGTCGCACGATGTACGTCGTCCCGTTCTCGATGGGTCGCGTCGGCGGACCGCTCTCGCACATCGGCGTGCAGATCACCGACAGCGCCTACGCGGTCGCCTCGATCGGCATCATGACCCGGGTGGGCGACGCCGTCACCCGCCAGATCGCGGACGGGGCGCCGTGGGTCAAGACGGTCCACTCGGTGGGCGCTCCGCTGGCCGCGGGCGAGCCCGACGTCGAGTGGCCGTGCAACGACGAGAAGTACATCGTGCACTTCCCCGAGACGCTCGAGGTCTACTCGTACGGCTCGGGCTACGGCGGCAACGCGATCCTCGCGAAGAAGTGCTTCGCGCTGCGCATCGCCTCGGTGATCGCCCGCGACGAGGGCTGGCTCGCCGAGCACATGCTGCTCATCCGCGTGATCGATCCGCAGGGCACGGCCTACCACGTCGCTGCCGCGTTCCCCTCGGCGTGCGGCAAGACGAACCTCGCGATGCTGCGTCCGACGATCCCGGGATGGCGGGTCGAGACACTCGGCGACGACATCGCCTGGATCCGTCCGGGCGAGGACGGGCGCCTGTGGGCCATCAACCCCGAGGCCGGCTTCTTCGGTGTCGCGCCGGGCACGGGCGAGTCCACCAACGTCACGGCCGTCGAGACGCTGTGGGGCAACACGATCTTCACGAACGTCGCGCTCCGGCCCGACGGCGACGTGTGGTGGGAGGGGCTGACCGACGAGGCGCCCGCGCACCTGATCGACTGGGAGGGCAACGACTGGACGCCCGACTCGGGTCGTCCGGCGGCGCACCCCAACTCGCGCTTCACGGTGTCGGCGGCGCAGTGCCCGCAGATCTCGGAGGACTGGGAGGAGGCCGTGCCGCTCGACGTGATCCTGTTCGGCGGGCGTCGCGCGAGCAACGTCCCGCTCGTGGTGGAGGCCACCGACTGGACGCACGGCGTGTTCCTCGGCTCGAACATCTCGTCCGAGCGCACCGCGGCGGCCGAGGGCACCGTGGGCGAGCTTCGCCGCGACCCGTTCGCGATGCTGCCGTTCTGCGGCTACAACATGGCCGACTACTTCGGGCACTGGCTGAAGGTGGGCCGCGGCCTGCGCTTCGACCGGGCACCGCGCATCTTCCAGGTCAACTGGTTCCGCCGCGGGGCCGACGGTCGCTTCCTGTGGCCCGGCTTCGGCGACAACTCCCGCGTGGTCGACTGGATCATCCGCCGCATCTCGGGCGCCGTGCCCGCCGTGGACAGCCCCATCGGACGGCTGCCGCGTGCGGAGGACCTCAACCTCGACGGGCTCGACCTGCCGGCGGAAGACCTGGAGGAGCTCTTCTCGGTCGACCCGGAGGCGTGGAAGGTCGAGGCCGACCTGACCGAGGAGTTCTACGACACCTTCGGCGACCGCGTGCCCGCGGCGCTGCGCACCGAGCTGGCCTCGCTGCGCTACCGGCTCGCGAAGGCGTCGTAGCCCCCAGACCGGTGCCGGTTCGGGGGAGCCGGCACCTTCGGGCCCCCGTGGCCCCCAGACCCGCGAAGGCGGGGCGTCGGAGACGAACCCATGGCTGAGTGGTCTCCGGCACCCCGCCTTCGCGTTGCCCGTGGGAGTGCGGTCAGGCGAGGAGCTGGTGACGCGCGAGGTCGCGGTACAGCGGCGTCGACTCGACCAGCTCCGCGTGGGTGCCCTGGCCGACGACCGTGCCGTCCTGCAACACGACGATGAGGTCGCTGTCGACGACCGTCGACAGCCGGTGGGCGATCACGACGAGGGTGCGGTCGGTGGACGCCGCCTCGATGGCCTCGCGCATGCGCTGCTCGTTCACGCCGTCGAGCGACGACGTGGACTCGTCCAGCAGCAGGATCGGGGCGTCCGTGAGCAGTGCGCGCGCGATCGCGAGGCGCTGGCGCTCGCCGCCCGACAGCATCACGCCGTCCTCGCCGACCGGGGCGTCCACGCCGAGGGGGCTGCGTTCGAGCACGTCGCCGAGGTTCACGGCGCGCAGCACCCGCTCGCAGTCGGCGTCGCTGGCGTCGGGCGAGGCGAGGCGCAGATTCTCGGCGAGGGTGCCGGCGAGGGTCGGGGCGTCCTGCTCGACGTAGCCGAACTGCGCGCGCAGCTCCTCCCGCGGGTACGTGCGGGCGTCGTGGCCGTGTACGCGGATGGAGCCGCCCGTGGGGTCGTAGAAGCGCTCGATGAGCGACAGGATCGTGCTCTTGCCCGCGCCGCTCGGACCGACCAGCGCCACCCGGGCGCCGCGCGGCACCGCGAACGACACGCCGCGCAGCACCTCGTGATCGGCGGCCTCGGCGTCGGCGGGCACCGGCGCGGCGGAGTCGAGGTGAGCGTCGGCGAGCAGATCCTTGGCCGCCTTCGCCGCGGCCTGTCGTGCGGCCACGACGTTCGCGGGGTAGCGGAAGCGCACATCGCGGAACTCGATCGCGGGCGCCGTGGGATCGTCGGCCTCGCGGGGGATCGAGGCGGCGGTGGCGGCGTCGTCCTGCGACTCGGTGGGCAGGTCGAGGACCTCCTGGATGCGGCCGAGCGCGCCGAGGGCCTGGTTCACCGAGGTGATCGCCCCGAACGTGGTCGCGAGCGGCATCACGAGCAGGAACAGGAACATGATGAACGCGATCAGCGAGGCGATCGTGATGGCGCCGGCGGCCACACGGAACCCGCCCACGCCCAGCACCACCAGGAGTGACAGCTGCAGGGCGATGCCCGAGACCGGCACCACGAGAGACGAGATCTTGGCGATGCGCACACCGATGCCGTAGGCCTCGGCGGCCCGGTCGGAGACGGCTGCGGTCTCGCGCTCGGTCGCCCCCGAGGCGCGGATGGTGCGGATCGAGCCCACGGCACGCTCGACGCCGGAGGCGAGTTCGCCCACCTTCTCCTGCTGGGCGGTCGACGCGGTGCGGATGCGGCCGCTGAGCGACACCACGACCACGACCGAGACGCCGATCACGACCACGATGAGCAGCAGCAGCACCGGATCGATCAGCAGCATCGCGACCAGGGCGCCCACGAACAGCACCGCGCTGCCGACCGCATCGGCGAGACCCTGCGTGAGCACGGCGTACAGCAGGGTGGTGTCGGTGCCGACGCGCGAGACGAGGTCGCCGGTGCGGCGGGCGTCGAACTCCGCGGTGGGCAGGTGCAGGATGCGCGCGATGAGCTTGCGCCGGCTGGAGTACACGACGGCCGTGCCGGTGCGCTGCAGCAGGTAGTGCTGGAAGCCCGAGATGATCGATGACACGATCACGAAGCCGACGAGCAGCCACACCAGGACCCCGATCGTGCCGTCGGTCTGCACGGCCTCGATGACCTGGCCGACCAGCACCGGCTGCACGAGCGAGGTCGCCGCGCCGATGACGCTGAGGATCGCGACGACGATGAGGGTGCGCTTGTGCTCGAACAGGAAGGGGAGGAGCTGACGGAAGGTGGCGCGCGGGCCGTCGGGCTGTGCGCCCCGGCGGCGTCGGCGTGCTGTCGCCGTGGTGGACATGCGGGACCTCGATCTGGAGAGGGGGTACTTCGACCGTACTCGGGGGACGGTCGCTTCCTATGCGGCTGCTGTATGCACTCAGTGGCGTCCAAAGCGGCGATGCGCGGCCTGCTTGGTCACGCCCAGCGCGCTGGCGATCGCCTGCCACGAGTAGCCGTCGTTGCGCGCGCGGCGCACCTGCGCCTCCTCGGCGCGAGCGATCTCGATGCGGAGCCCGGCCAGGCGGTGCAGCTCGGCGAGCGGTTCGCCGCCCTCGGCCTGGGCGGTCGTGGTCGTGTTCATCGGACACCTCCTGCGTCAATGATCGTTGACGCACGCCACCGTTGTCAATCTCTGTTGACGCACGGTGTCCACAGATCGCGAACGCTGCGCATGCGCACCACATGCGATCGGGGCATGGGCAGATCACCCGCCACCCGCTGCGCCGCCTGATCCCGCGTATCTGGACGCTGCGCGAGGAGATCTCCGCATACGACGCCGGCTCCGTCGCGCTGGCGGAGGCGCTCGGCGTCCCGCTGCTCACGCTCGACCGCCGGCTGGCGAAGACCGCGGTGCGGTACTGCGACGTCGTCGTCCTCTGAGCCCTCCCGCCCGCGGACGGCGGCCCGGATACGCGGGAACGGCCGCACCTCGCAGGGAGGGCGGCCGTTCCGGGGTGCGTCGTCGGGCGCTCAGAGCTCGGCGGAAGCCGCCAGCCCCAGGTCGTCCTCGTAGTCGTGGTCCTTCGTCTCCGGCGTGAAGATCAGCGCCACGAAGGTCAGCACGGCCATCGAGGAGAGGTACACGCCGACCAGCCACGGCTCGCCGCCGACCGCCGCCCACAGCGCCACGGCGATGAACGGGGCCACGGCCGCGCCGAGGATCGACGACACGTTGTACGCGATCGCGGAGCCCGAGTAGCGCACGTTCGTGGGGAACAGCTCGGGCAGCAGCGCGCCCATCGGGCCGAACGTCGTGCCCATGAGCATGAACCCGAACACCAGGAACGCCTGCGTGAGCGCACCCGTGAACTTCGGGTCGGCCTGGGGCAGCAGGAAGAGGTTGAACGACAGGCCGAACACCACGATGAGGCCCGTGACCCACAGCAGCAGCTTGCGGCGGCCGATGGCGTCGGCGATCGGACCCGACAGCAGCGTGAAGATGCCGAAGAACACCACGCCGATGATCTGCATCAGCACGAAGTCGGTGTAGCCGAAGCCGAGCCCCGGGTAGAACTGCGCCGCGAACGCGGTGGGGTCGAAGTCCTTGCCGGTGGCCTCCGCGGCGGCGCGGGCGGCTGCCGACGCGGTCTCCACGTCGGCGGCCTTGGTGCCGTACGTCAGGGTGAAGTTCGTCATCAGGTAGAACAGCACGTAGGTCGCCAGCATGATGAACGTGCCGAGGATCAGCTGCTTCCAGTGGTGACGGAAGACGGTCGCCAGCGGCAGCTTGCGGATGGCGCCGGTCTTCTCCGCCTTCTTGAACGTGTCCGACTCGACCAGGCGCAGCCGCACCCACAGGCCGATGATGACCATGACGGCCGAGAACAGGAACGGCACCCGCCAGCCCCACGACAGGAACGCCTCGGACTTCAGCGCCGGGTCCTCGGGGTGGGGCAGGGCGAAGTTGATGGCGAGGAAGATGCCGTTCGCGATGATGAACCCGAGCGGCGCACCCAGCTGCGGGAACGAGCCGTACCAGGCGCGCTTGCCCTTCGGGGCGTTCTCGGTCGCGACCAGCGCCGCGCCCGACCACTCGCCGCCGAGCGCGAAGCCCTGGGCGAGGCGCAGCACGAGCAGCAGCAGCGGCGCGACCCAGCTGATCTGCTGGAACGTGGGCAGCAGGCCGATCACGAAGGTCGCGACGCCCATCGTGAGCAGGGACGCGACGAGCGTCGCCTTGCGGCCGAACTTGTCGCCGAAGTGGCCGAACACGACCGCGCCGATGGGGCGGGCGACCATGGCGGCGCCGAACACGGCGAACGACGACAGCAGCGAGGCGGTGTCGTTGGTGCTGGGGAAGAAGAGCGTCGGGAACACCAGGACCGCTGCCGTCGCGTAGACGTAGAAGTCGTAGAACTCGATGGTGGTGCCGACGAGGCTCGCGGTGATGACGCGCGAGCGGGGATTCGCGGGGGCGGGGGCGCTGCTCATGGGGTCTCTTTCTCGGATGACGCCGCTGGTATACCAGGGACCCGGGCGAGTCTACGCCTTCCTGGGAGTTGCCTGAACGCGGATGACGGCTCCGGCCCCGGCCGTGCGCCGCCCCGTAGAGTCGGAGCACACGACGCGGAACGCACGACGCGGAGCATACGACGCGGGGGAGCCGATATGACGACGCGGATGCTGCTGCTGGCCGACACGCACGTGCCGAAGCGCGCCAAGCGACTGCCCGACGCCGTGCTGCGCGCGGTCGACGAGGCGGACGTCGTCGTGCACGCGGGCGACTGGGTCGACGAGGCCACGCTCGATCTCCTCGCCGACCGCTCCGCGGTGCTGCACGCCGTGTTCGGCAACAACGACGGCCCCGGTCTGCGCGGCCGGCTGCCCGAGGTCGCTCGGTTCCGGGTGGAGGACACGTCCGTCGCGGTGATCCACGAGACCGGGGGCGCGGCGGGGCGGGAGCGACGCATGGACGCGGCGTTCCCCGACGACGACCTCCTGGTGTTCGGGCACTCGCACATCCCGTGGGACACGGTGACCCCGCGCGGCCTGCGCCTGCTGAACCCGGGGTCGCCGACCGACCGCCGCCGTCAGCCCGTGTGCACCCTGATGACGGTCGTGATCGACGGCGCCGACATCGACGCGACCCTCGTGCCGCTCTCGTGAAAGAGCCTCCCGCCGCCTCCGGCCCCGAGGTCGTCGCGGAGCCGCTGGCCTACCGCGCACCGATGCGCTCGCGCGACGACGCGGTTCCCGACGGCGCCGGAGCCGAGCGCGGTCTCACGCGCGGCCTGGTGGGGATGGGAGGACGGCTGGAGCGGGTGCCCTCGTCGCCGGCAGAGGCGCTGTCGGCGGTGGACGCCCGCTGGGGCGAGCGCGCCGCCCGGCGCCTCGAGCGCTTCGTGGCGCTGCCCGAAGGCACCTTCGTCTGGACCCGCGACGGAGACGGCCTGCTCTGGCTCGGACGGCTCGACGGCCCGTGGTGGTACGACGGTTCGGCGGAGGCCGCGGCGGTCGACCTCGTGCACGTGCGGTCGTGCTCGTGGCTTCCTGCCCCCGTGGGCCCGGCCGTGGCTCCCGCCGCCGTCACCGCGACGTTCGCCCGGGGCGGCCGCAACGGTCAGCGCATCGGGACGCCGGGAGCGGGTGCGGCGACCGCGGCGGTGTGGGAGCGCATGGTCGGCGGATGATCCTCGCGGTCGCTCAGACCGCGGAGGTGCGGGGTCAGCGCCAGACGGGTCAGCGCCGGATGGCGGGTCAGCGCCAGATGACGGGTCAGCGCCAGATGACGGCCATGCCGGCGTTGGCCAGCGCGAGGATGCCGATGAGCCAGAACACGGCAGAGGGCACCGCCTCGCCGCGCTTCTGCCGCGCGGAGCCGATGCCCAGGAGCGCACCGATCACGAGGAGCACCACGAGCTTCACGCCGATCTTGACGTAGTTCAGGTCGTACTCGATGCCCCACGGAGCGGCCAGCGCCAGTCCGGCGACACCGGCGATCAGCAGGCCGTAGTCCATCAGCCGGGTGATCTGCCGCTTGCCGCCGAACGCCTGGGCCGCCCAGGCGCCGAACAGCACCGCGAAGCCGATGAGGTGGACGAACACGACGATGTGGCGCAGGATCTCCATGCCCCTCACCGTACGTGAGGGGGGTACTGCGCCGCTAGCAAGGCCGCCCTGACCTCAGCCGCGCAGCTCCCGGATCACGAGGGCCGTGCGCAGCGCAGCGTCCGCCGCCTCCGCGCCCTTGTCCTCCTTCGAGCCCTCGAGACCCGCGCGGTCCAGGCCCTGCTTCTCGTCGTCGAGGGTCAGCAGGCCGAAGCCGACCGGCCGCCCTGCGTCGAGCGACACCCGGGTGAGACCGTCGGTGGCCGCGGCGGACACGTACTCGAAGTGGGGGGTGCCCCCGCGGATGATCACGCCGAGCGCGACCACCGCATCGGCACCTCCGGCGAACGCGGCCTGCGCGGCCACCGCGAGCTCGAACGAGCCAGGCACCCGCACGAGCGTGTGCGACGCCTGCGCCTCGTCGAGCACCCGCTGCGCGCCCGCGATCAGTCCGTTCGAGATGGTCTCGTGCCACGTACCGGCGATCACGACGACCTTCAGTCCCCGCCCGTCGATGCTCCCGGTCTTCGGTGCTCCTGCGCCGCTCATTCCTCGTCCTTCCCGGCCGCGAGGGCCTGGGCGAGCTCTGCCTCGCCGATGATGTGACCCATCCGGTCACGCTTGGTCTCCAGGTACTGGTGGTTGTTCGGGCCGACGCCCACGATCAGCGGCACCTGCTCCACCACGTCGAGCCCGAGCTCGCGCAGCTGGTTCACCTTGTCGGTGTTGTTGGTCAGCAGTCGCACCTTCGACACGCCGAGGTCGGCGAGGATGCCGGCCGCGGCGGCGTAGTCGCGCGCATCGGCGGGCAGCCCGAGCGCGAGGTTCGCATCGACCGTGTCCAGGCCGTCCTCTTGAAGGCTGTAGGCGCGGAGCTTGTTGATCAGCCCGATGCCGCGCCCCTCGTGCCCGCGCATGTAGACGACGACCCCGCCGTCCTGCTCGATCGCGTCGAGCGCGGCGTCGAGCTGCGGTCCGCACTCGCACTTCAGCGACCCGAACGCCTCGCCCGTCAGGCACTCGGAGTGCACGCGCACGAGGGCGGTCTCGCTCAGCTCGCCCGACACGACCGCGATGTGGTCGGTGCCGGTCACGCGATCCTTATAGGCGAGGAACCGGAACGAGCCGTGCTCGGTGGGCACGGTCGCGTCGGCGCGCAGGCTCACCCGGCGACCGCGGTGCGCGGCCGGCGTCGCCCCCGCGGGGTCGATCTCGTTGAGGTGCGCGATGAGCTGCTCGATCGTGATGACGGGCACACCGTCACGCGCGCCCAGCTCGATCAGTCCCGGCAGCCGCATCATGCTGCCGTCCTCCGCCACGACCTCGGCGATCGCGCCGACCGGTCGCAGACCCGCGAGCTTCATCAGCTCGACAGCGGCCTCGGTGTGGCCGCTGCGCTCGCGCACGCCGCCGTCCACCGCGCGCAGCGGCAGCACGTGCCCGGGGCGGATGATGCTCGTCGCGGTCGAGTCGGGGTTCGCGAGCACGTTGAGGGTGCGGGCCCGGTCGCTCGCACTGATGCCGGTGGTCACGCCGTCGGCGGCGTCCACGCTCACCGTGTACGCGGTGGAGCGGGCGTCCTCGCTCGCCGCGACCATGGGCGGCAGGTTCAGCTGATCGGCCAGGTCGGCGGGCATGGGCGCGCACAGGAAGCCCGACGACCAGCGCACGGTCCACGCGACCCACTCGGGCGTCGCCAGCTCCGCCGAGAGCACCACATCGCCCTCGTTCTCGCGGTTCTCGTCGTCGGCCACGAGGACCGGCCGTCCGGCGCGCAGCGCCTCCAGGGCCTCGGGGATGGATGACAGGCTCATCGCGAGCCCCCTTCCGGTGCGGCGCGGAACGCGAGCAGACGCTCGACGTGCCGCGCGAGGATGTCGGTCTCGAGGTTCACGCGGTCACCGACCGCGCGGGTGCCGAGCGTGGTGGCGGCGAGTGTCTCCGGGATGAGCGACACCTCGAACCACGGCTCCGCCTCGTCGGGCGCGCTCACGGCGCTCACGGTCAGCGAGGTGCCGTCCACCGAGATGGAGCCCTTGTCGACCACGAGCGGCGCGAGATCGTGGGGCAGGCCGATCCGCAGCACGCACCACTGCGCACCCGGCCGCACCTCCCGCACCTCGCCGGTGCCGTCGACGTGGCCCTGGACGATGTGCCCGCCGAGCCGCGCGCCCACCGGCATCGCCTTCTCGATGTTCACGCGCGTGCCGACCACGGCCGATCCGATCGCGGCGACGTCGAGCGTCTGCTTCATCACGTCGGCGTCGAACGTGTCGGCGGTCGAATCGACCACGGTCAGGCACACGCCCGACACCGCGATCGACTCGCCGTGCACGGCGTCGGCCGCGGCCCTCGGCGCGCGCACGGTGAGCCGCCAGCCGTCGCCGGACTCCGCGATCGTCGTGATCTCGCCGATCTCCTCGATGATTCCGGTGAACATCACCAGGCACCTTCCTGCTCGGGGGCGTGGGGGTCTGTGAAGCGGGCGACGGCCAGGAGGTCGGCGCCGAGCGGCACCCACTCCTCGACGGTCAGCCGGCGCGCCTCGTCGATGCGGGAGACGCCGATGTCGGTGAGCGCGAGGCGGCCCCCGCCCAGCAGCACCGGTGCGACGTACGCGAGCACGCGATCCGCGAGTCCCGCCGCGACGAACGCGCTGGCCAGGGTCGGCCCGCCCTCCACGAACACGCTGTGGTGGCCGCGATCGTGGAGGTCGGCGAGCACCGCGGGCAGCTCGCGGGTGTCGTAGAAGAGGGGAGCGTGCGGGTGCCGGTGCACCGCCGCGTGTGCGGGCGTCGCGCGGGCGCCGATCACGACCGGCACGGGCTGCCGCGGGTGGAGGGCGTCACCGTCGCGCGCGGTCAGAGCCGGGTCGTCGGCCAGCACGGTGCCGGTGCCCACGACGATCGCGTCGGCCTCGGCACGACGGCGGTGCACGTCGGCGCGCGCCTCGGGGCCGGTGATCCACCGACTGGAGCCGTCGTCCGCGGCGGCACGGCCGTCGAGGCTCTGCGCCCACTTGACCGTGACGTGCGGGCGGCCCAGGCGCTTCGCGGTGAGCCAGGAGGCGATCAGCGCCTCGGCCTCCGCGGCGCGCACGCCCGACTCCACGTCGACCCCGGCGGCGCGGAGCCGCTCGGCCCCGCCGCCGGACACCTCGCCCGGATCGTCGAGGGCGTAGACCACGCGGGCGACTCCGGCCTCGATGAGAGCCACGGCGCAGGGACCCGTGCGGCCGGTGTGGTTGCACGGCTCGAGCGTCACGACCGCGGTCGCCCCGCGCGCGGCACCCGGCGAGAGCTTCGACAGCGCATCGACCTCGGCGTGCGCGGTGCCGGAGCCGCGGTGCCATCCCTCGGCCAGCACCTCACCGGCGGGGGAGAGGAGCACGGCGCCCACCTGCGGGTTGACCCCGCGGGGGCCGCGGGCGGCGAGCTCGAGCGCGCGGTCCATCGCACGCTGCTCGATCGCGGTCACTGCCATCCGTCGTCCTCTCTGCGGCCTCGGGGCTCTCGCAGGGGTGGCGGAACGGACGCACACGCGTGCGCCTCGTGCTGCCTCCCTTCCGGACTAGCGAGGTCACCCTCGCATCACCGTCGGTCCCGGAGTTCCACCGGATCGGCATCCCGATCACTCGAGACGCTCGCGGACTGTCACCGCCGGTTCGGATTCCCACCGACCCCGGAGCACGTTGCTGCTCTGAGTGTACTCAACGCGGTCGGCGCGATTTCATTCCGCGGCATGGATCGGCGCGCTCGGCGCCGATCTCACTTCAGCAGGCGCGAGAGGCGGCGGTCGGCGAGCACCTTGCCGCCCGTCTGGCACGTGGGGCAGTACTCGAGCGACCGGTCGGCGAAGAACACGCTGCGCACGGTGTCTCCGCACACGGGGCACGCCTCGCCGCGGCGCGCGTGCACCTGCATGCCGCGGCGCTTGGCGTCTTTCAGGTCGGCGGGCGGCTTCCCGGAGGCCGCGGCCACCGCCTCGCGCAGCGTCTCCTGCATCGCCGCGAACAGCCGGTCGACCTCGGCGTCGTCGAGCGTCGCGGCGATCGCATAGGGCGACATGCGTGCGGCGTGCAGGATCTCGTCGGAGTAGGCGTTGCCGATCCCCGCGATCACGCCCTGGTCGCGCAGCAGCCCCTTGATCTGCATGCGCCGCCCCTCCAGCAGGCCGGCGAAGTGCGCCCGCGTGAAGGCCGGGTCGAGCGGGTCGGGACCGAGGCGGGCGATGCCGGGCACCTCCTGCGGATCGCGCACGACGTACACCGCGAGCGACTTCTTCGTACCGGCCTCCGTCAGGTCGAACCCGCTGCCGTCGTCGAGCGCGACACGCAGGGCGATGGGCGTCTTCCCCGGCTTGATGAGCGTGGTCGGCAGGGTCTCGTACCAGCGCAGCCAGCCCGCCTTCGCCAGGTGGAACACGAGGTGCAGCTCCGCACCGCACGACAGCACGACGAACTTGCCGAGTCGCGCGGCCGCGGTGATCTCCGCGCCGTGGAGCGCCGTGATGGGCGGGTCGTACGTCTTCAGCGCCGCGATGGCCGAGACCGACGCGCGGGTGATCGTGCGTCCGACCGCGCGCTCGCCGAGGAACGCGACGAGTCCTTCGACCTCCGGCATCTCGGGCATGCAGCCATCCTGTCACCGGCCTCCGACGCTGTCACGCCTCGCCGGCAGCCGTCACAGCACGGGCCACTCGACCGGGGTGCGGTCGTCGGTGGCCAGCAGCCCGGCGACCCAGCCGTCGTCGCGGCCGCGCTGACTCGTGAGGGCCTGGCGCTGCGTGCCCTCGAACCGGAAGCCGAGGGCGCGGGCGGCCCGTGCCGACGGCACGTTGCCCACCACGGCCTGCCAGCGGATGCGCGCGAGCCCGAGCTCGGCGAACCCCCAGTCCAGCACCGCGCGGGCCGCCTCGGTCAGATAGCCCCGGCCGCGGGCGTCCGCGACCATCCAGTAGCCGAGTTCGGCACTGCCACCCGCGGCGTGGCCCGCGATGTGGTGCAGGCCGATGACGCCCACGAGCACGCCGTCCGCGAAGATGCCCCACACGGTCTGGGAGCCGTCCGCCCACCAGTCGGCGACGAGCGCGACGAAGTCCTCCGCGTCCTGCCGGAAGTACGGGTTCGGGACGGTCGTCCAGCGGGGGATCTCCGGGTCCTGGCAGGCCGCGGTGATCGCGTCGACGTCCGCCTCCGTCGGGGCATGCAGGACGAGGCGGGCGGTGGTGAGGGTGACCGGAGGCATCCCTCCAGCCTAGGACGGCCGAGCCGGTCGCCCGGTCGGCGAGGGGGACGTCGACCGCGGTGTCGGTGGGCGCGATTAGGCTTGTCCGGTGACTGTTCCGGGGATTCTGCGCGCCTTGGAAGAGGCGTCTCTGTTTCGTGACGCTCTCGCCTGGGCGCATACCGACGCCGACCTCGGACTGGTCGACGGCCTCGATGCGCCCACGCTCGCCGGGCTCCTCGCCAAGCGCGCCGCGGCCGGGCACCCCGCCGCGTTGCTCGCCGTGGTGCCGACCGGGCGCCGGGCCGAGACGCTCGCCGCGGCGATGTCGGCCTACGTGCCCGATGCCGAGGTGCTCACGTTCCCGGCATGGGAGACCCTGCCGCACGAGCGGCTGAGCCCGAGCCCCGACACCGTCGGGCAGCGCCTGCAGACCCTGCGCCGCATCGCCGAGTGGTCGGGCGACCACCCCCTCGTGGTCGTCGCCTCCGTGCGCGCCGCGCTGCAGCCGATCGCCGGCAACCTGGGCGAGATCGCCCCCCTCGACCTCGCCGTCGGCAGCCGGGGCCACGAGCTCGACCACGTCGCGGAGCAGCTGGTCGAACGCGCATACTCCCGCGTGGACATGGTGTCGCGGCGCGGTGAGTTCGCCGTGCGCGGCGGCATCCTCGACGTGTTCCCTCCCACGTCGGAGCACCCCTACCGCGTGGAGTTCTTCGGCGACGAGATCGACCAGATCCGGGCGTTCTCCGTGGCCGATCAGCGCTCGCTCCCCGGCGACGTCCCCGCGGTCGACCTGCCGCCCAGCCGCGAGCTGCTGCTCACCGCCGACGTGCGCGACAGGGCGCGCGCGCTGATCGGCGGGTTCCCGGCCATCGCGGGCATGCTCGAGAAGATGGCCGAGGGCATCCCGGTCGAGGGCATGGAGTCGCTGCTGCCCGCCGTGGCCGGTCCGCTGAAGTCGCTCGTGGAGTACCTGCCGCCCGGCAGCGCGACCGCGGTGGTCGACCCCGAGCGGGCGACCGCGCGGGCGATCACCCTCGGCGACACGAACCGCGAGTTCCTCGACGCCGCGTGGAGCGCGGCGACCTCCGGGGCCTCGGCTCCCATCGACCTCGGCGCGGGCGACTTCCTCACGGTCGCCGACCTGCGCGACGTGGTGCGCGACCGCGGCGGCGTGTGGTGGCGGCTCAGCCCGTTCGGCATCGGCGACGCCGACCCGGAGAGCGTCGAGGCGTCGGCGGTCATCCCGTCGTTCCACGGCAACGTCGACGGGGCGATCGCCTTCGTCGACGCGAAGGTCGCCGACGGGTGGCGTGTCGTGGTGATCGCCACGGGACACGGGCTCGTCGACCGCGCGCGCGACGTGCTGTCCGACCGGGGCATCGCGGCCCGCGCGGTGGAGTCGCTGACCGAGGCCCCCGACCCCGGGGTCGCGACGCTCGTGACCGGTGCGGTCGAGGCGGGGTTCCAGGTGCCGGAGGCGAAGCTCGCCGTCCTCACCGACAACGAGTTCTACGGCCGCACGATCGGCGGCGACCAGCGCGTGGTGAAGAAGCTCGCCTCGCGCCGGAAGAACGTGGTCGACCCCCTCCAGCTCAAGCAGGGCGACTTCGTGGTGCACGCCACGCACGGCATCGGCCGCTTCGTGGAGATGACGCAGCGCGAGGTGTCGACGGGCGGCCGCCACGCCGCGAAGTCCGTGCGCGACTACCTCGTGCTGGAGTACGCCCCGTCCAAGCGCGGCTACCCGGGCGACAAGCTCTTCGTACCCACCGACCAGCTCGACCTGCTCTCCAAGTACGTCGGCGGTGAGGCCCCGACGCTGTCGAAGATGGGCGGCAGCGACTGGGCGCAGGCCAAGGGCAAGGCCCGCAAGGCCGTGCGCGACATCGCGGTCGAGCTCGTGAAGCTCTACTCCGCGCGCATGAGTGCCAAGGGGCACGCGTTCGGTCCGGACACCCCGTGGCAGCGCGAGCTGGAGGAGGCGTTCCCATTCGCCGAGACCCATGACCAGCTGCAGACCATCGACGAGATCAAGGCCGACATGGAGCGGCCCATCCCGATGGACCGGCTGCTGTCGGGCGACGTCGGCTTCGGCAAGACCGAGGTCGCGGTGCGCGCGGCGTTCAAGGCCATCCAGGACGGCAAGCAGGTCGCGATGCTCGTGCCGACGACGCTGCTGGTGAAGCAGCACCTGGAGACGTTCACGGAGCGCTTCGCCGGCTTCCCGGTGAAGGTGCGGCCGCTGTCGCGCTTCCAGACCGACAAGGAGGCGAAGCTGACGCTGCAGGGCCTTCTCGACGGCACGGTCGACATGGTCATCGGTACGCACCGCATCCTCACCGATCAGGTGATGTTCAAGGACCTCGGCCTGATGATCATCGACGAGGAGCAGCGCTTCGGCGTGGAGCACAAGGACGCGCTGAAGAAGATGAAGACCAACGTCGACATCCTCGCCATGAGTGCGACCCCGATCCCGCGCACCCTGGAGATGGCGGTCACCGGCATCCGGGAGATGTCCACGCTCGCGACGCCGCCGGAGGACCGGCACCCGATCCTCTCGTTCGTCGGGCCGCGCAGCGACAAGCAGATCGCCGCCGCCATCCGGCGCGAGATCCTGCGCGAGGGCCAGGTGTTCTTCGTGCACAACCGCGTGCAGTCCATCCAGCGGATCGCGGCCCAGCTCGCCGAGCTCGTGCCGGAGGCGCGCATCGCGGTCGCGCACGGGCAGATGGGGGAGCATGCGCTGGAGCAGGTGGTCGACGACTTCTGGGAGCGCAAGTTCGACGTGCTCGTCTCGACCACCATCATCGAGACCGGCCTCGACATCTCCAACGCCAACACGATCATCATCGACCGCGCCGACAAGTACGGCCTGAGCCAGCTGCACCAGCTCCGCGGACGCGTGGGCCGCGGACGCGAGCGCGCCTATGCGTACTTCCTCTACGACGACATGAAGCCGCTGAGCGAGACCGCGGCCGACCGCTTGCAGACCATCGCGGTCAACAACGACCTCGGCTCGGGCATGCAGGTGGCGCTGAAGGACCTGGAGCTGCGCGGGGCGGGCAACCTGCTCGGCGCGGAGCAGGCGGGGCACATCGCCGGCGTCGGCTTCGACCTGTACCTGCGCATGATCGGTGAGGCCGTCGCGACGTTCCGCGGCGAAGAGGTCGAGACGGGGCAGGAGCTGCGACTGGAGCTGCCGCTGGACGCGCGCATCCCCGAGGACTACATCGACAGTGAGCGCCTGCGCCTGGAGGCGTACCAGAAGCTGTCCGCCGCCTCGGCCGCGACCGCCAAGGACGATGCGATCGACCTCGTGCAGGAGGAGCTCATCGACCGCTACGGCACCCCGCCGGAAGAGGTCGCCGGGCTCTTCGCGATCGCGCGACTGCGCCGCAGGGCCGCCCGCGCCGGGCTCACCGACGTGGTGGCGATGGGGTCGAACCTCCGCATCGCCCCGGCGCGGCTGGAGGACTCCATCAAGGTGCGGCTGCAGCGGCTCTACCCGAAGGCGAAGCTCGTGGCCGGGGGAGAGGCGCTGGTGGTGCCGATGCCCACCGTCGCCGCGGCCGTCGGCGTCGGTGTGGAGCCGCTGCCCGACGCGCAGCTGCTGGAGTGGGTCGGCCAGCTGTTCACCGCGATCTTCCCGGAACCCGCCACGACCCCGTAGCGGACGGCCGGGGCCCCGGGGCTAGTCTGGCCGCATGTTGTACGAGCACCTCGGGGCTCGCCCCCGCATCCATGACACCGCCGTCGTCGCCCCCACCGCCGTGATCTCCGGCGATGTGGAGGTCGGTCCGGGCTGCCAGGTGCTGCACGGCGCCGTGATCACCGCCGAGGGCGGCCCGATCACGCTCGGCGCACACGTGATCGTGATGGAGAACGCGCTGATCAGGGCGACCGCGGCGAACGCGGTGCACATCGGCGACCACACCCTCGTCGGCACGCTCGCGAGCATCGCCGGCGCGACCGTGGGCGAGGAGGTGTTCTTCGCCTCGGGCGCCCGCATCTTCAACGGTGCTCTGGTGGGCAGCCGCTGCGAGGTGCGCGTCAACGCGATCGTGCACCGGCGCGCGGTGCTGCCCGAGGGCACGGTCGTGCCGATCGGATGGGTCGCGGTCGGCGATCCGGTGCAGCTGCTCTCGCCGGACCGGGCGGAGGAGATCGCGGCGGCGCAGCCCGAGCTCGACTTCCCCGGGCACGTGTTCGGGGTCGACCGGGACACCCCCGACCTCATGGTGCAGCTCACCGAGCGCTACGGGAGCTCCCTCGCGCGGCACGCCGACGACCGACCCGTCGGTCCGTAGCCGCGCGGGCGCGCAGAGACGAAGCCGAGCACCCCGCCGATGCCCGGCTTCGCCGGCTCGATGTCAGATGACGCCCTGCGCGAGCATGGCAGCGGCGACCCTCTCGAATCCTGCGATGTTGGCCCCCGCGACGTAGTCGCCGGGAACCCCGTACCGTTCCGCGGCGTCGAACGCGGCGCCGTGGATATCCGCCATGATCTCACGGAGCTTGCTCTCGCTGTCGGCGAAGGTCCACCGCTGGCGCGAGGCGTTCTGGCTCATCTCCAGCGCGGAGGTGGCCACACCGCCCGCGTTGGCCGCCTTGCCGGGGGCGAACAGCACACCCGCCCGCTGGAACGCCTCGACGGCCTCGGGCACGCACGGCATGTTGGCGCCCTCGGAGACCGCCTGCACACCGCCGGCGATCAGCGCCTCGGCGTCGGCCAGGCTCACCTCGTTCTGCGTGGCGGACGGCACGGCGATGTCGACCGGCACCTCCCACACGCTGCCGCCCTCGACGAACCGTGCGCTGGGGCGGCGGCGGGCGTACTCGACGATGCGGGCGCGCTCGACCTCCTTCAGCTGACGCAGCAGGTCGAGGTCGATGCCGGCGTCGTCGACGACGTAGCCGGAGGAGTCGGAGGCGGTGACCGCGGTCGCGCCGAGCTGCGCGGCCTTCTGGATCGCGTAGAGGGCGACGTTGCCGGAGCCGGAGATGCCGACGCGCTTGCCCGCCAGCGAGTCGCCGCGGACGGCGAGCATCTCCTGCGCGAAGAACACGGCGCCGTAGCCGGTGGCCTCCGTGCGCACCTCGGCGCCACCCCAGCCGGTGCCCTTGCCGGTGAACATGCCCGACTCGTGGCGGTTGGTGACCTTGCGGTACTGGCCGAACAGGAAGCCGATCTCGCGGCCGCCCACGCCGATGTCGCCCGCGGGGACGTCGGTGTGCTCGCCGAGGTGGCGGTACAGCTCGTTCATGAACGACTGGCAGAAGCGCATGACCTCGGCGTCGGACTTGCCGTGCGGGTCGAAGTCGGAGCCGCCCTTGCCGCCGCCGATGCCCTGACCGGTGAGCGCGTTCTTGAAGATCTGCTCGAAGCCGAGGAACTTGATGATCGACAGGTTCACCGAGGGGTGGAAGCGCAGTCCGCCCTTGTACGGGCCGAGCACGGAGGAGAACTGGATGCGGTAGCCGCGGTTGACCTGCAGCTTCCCCGCGTCGTCGACCCACGGCACGCGGAACAGGATCTGCCGCTCGGGCTCGACCAGGCGCTCGAGGATGCCGCCGTCGACGTATTCCGGGTGGCGCTCCAGCACGGGGGCGATCGAGTGCAGCACCTCGTGCACGGCCTGGTGGAACTCCGGCTCGTGCGGGCTGCGGGAGAGCACCGTGTCGAACACGGGCTGCACGGAGTCGGCGAGCGGATGGAAGTCGGCAGTGGTCGTGACGGTCACGCGGGAAGGACTTTCTGGTGGGGGATGGAGTGCTGGCGATCGTGTCGCGTCAGGGCGGTGCCGGTTGGGCCGAGCTCTCACTCTAGCGTCGGCGCCCGAGGGCCCCGCGCCACGCGACGGGCGGCCGCGGCTCAGCCGGTGTTCTGCAGTCCGGCCGCGACGCCGCTCACCGAGAGCAGCAGGAGGCGCTGCTGTTCCGCGTCGGCGCCCGAGCCCTCCGGCTGCGGCGCGGCCGAGCGCAGGGCACGGAGCGCGCGCAGCTGCAGCAGCGACAGCGCGTCGACGTAGGGGCTGCGCAGCTGCACCGCGCGCTGCAGCACGGGCTTGTTCTCGAGCAGGCCGTCGCCGCCGGTCAGCCGCACGACCCACTGGCGCGTGAGCGCGAGCTCGTCGAGCACGAGCGCCGCCAGGTCGTCGCGGTCGCCGAGGGCCAGGTACTGGCGGGCGATGCGCTCGTCGGTCTTGGCGAGGCTCATCGCGACGTTGTCGACCATGGTGTGCAGCAGCGGCCACTCGCGGTACGCCTCACGCAACAGGTCCTGGTCGCCGACGGCCTCCAGGGCGGTGCCGAGACCGAACCAGCCGGCGAGGTTGATGCGCGCCTGGGTCCACGCGAACACCCACGGGATCGCCCGCAGGTCTTCCAGCGACTCGACCGACAGTCCGCGTCGGGCGGGGCGGGAGCCGAGTGCCAGCAGCCCGATCTCCTCCATCGGGGTCACCGTGGCGAACCACGGCGCGAAGCCCTCGGCCTTGACGAGCGAGAAGAAGCGCTCGCGGGAGGCCGCGTCCATCGTGGCGGCCACCTCGGCGTAGCGCTCGGCCGCGCGGCTGGTGCGCTCCTCCACCGTGGGGGAGGAGGCGAGCAGCGTGGCGGCGGCGACCTGGTCGATGTGCCGCATGGCGATCGCGGGCTCGCCGTAGCGCGCGAAGATCACCTCGCCCTGCTCGGTGAGCTTGAACCGGCCGTCGACGGAGTGCGGCGGCTGGGCGAGGATGGCGGAGTTGGCGGGGCCGCCGCCGCGCCCGAGGGCGCCGCCGCGACCGTGGAACAGCGTGAGCTCGATGCCCGACTCCTGCGCCCAGCGGGCGATGGTGGCCTGCGCCGCGTACAGCGCGAGGTTCGCGGCGACCGGGCCGACGTCCTTCGACGAGTCGGAGTAGCCGAGCATCACCTCGAGGCGGTTGCCGGTCGCGGCCATCCGCTCGCGGAACTCGGGGAACGTGACGACCTCGGCGAGGATCGCCGGCGCGGCCTGCAGGTCGGCGAAGGTCTCGAACAGCGGCACGACATCGAGCACCGGGGCGTCGTCGCCGAGGGCGTACCGGGCGAGGCGGTGCACGTTCGCGAGGTCGGACGCGGCCTGGGTGAACGAGACGACGTAGCGCCCTGCCGCCCGCAGCCCGCGGTCGCGCTGGATGTCCGCGATCGCACGGAACACCTCCAGCACCTCCTCGGTCTGGGCGCTGATCGGGCCGCCCGCGTCGAGCTCGGCGAGGGCCGTGGCGTGCACCTGGGAGTGCTGGCGCACCTCGAGCTCGGTCAGGTGGAAGCCGTAGGTCTCCACCTGCCAGATCAGGTGCTGCACCCCGCCGAACGCGTGCCGACGGGCGCCGGCCGCGGCGAGCGAGGACTGCACGGCACGCAGGTCGGCCAGCAGCTCGTCCGGTCGGGTGTACGCGTGCTCGCTGTCCCCGAGCCGGGTCGCGGCCACCCGCCGCGCGAGCACGAGCAGCACGCGGCGGTGCGGCTCCTCCGGCGACCGGGCGGCGAGCTCGGCGGCGACCTCGGGCTCGGCGGTCGCGAAGGCCTCCCACAGCGCGACGACCTCCGCGCTCGGGGGCGTGTCGTCGGCCGAGAGCGTGAGCGTGCGGCCGATGCGGTCCAGCGCGCGCTCGAGTCCGCGCAGCACGTGGTCGGAGGCGATCTGCGAGGCCTCGCGCGTGACGGCCGCGGTGACGAACGGGTTCCCGTCGCGGTCGCCGCCCACCCACGAGCCGATGCGCACGAAGGAGGGCACCACGGGCGCGCTGGCTCCGGACTCCTCGCCGCGCAGTGCGTCGTCGATGCGGCGGTACACGTGCGGCACCGTCGTGAAGAGCGTCTCGTCGAACACGCCCATGACGGTGCGGACCTCGTCGGTCGGGGAGGGCTTCTGCGCGCGCAGCGGGGCGGTGCGCCACAGCGTGTCGATCTCCTCTAGCATGCGACGGCGGGCGCGGTGCTCCTCGGCGCCGCCCGCGCTCGCGGCGTCGTGCTGCGTGAGCAGGTCCGACAGGCGGCGGATGCTCGACGACACCGCACGGCGGCGGGCCTCAGTCGGGTGCGCCGTGAACACCGGGTGGAAGCGCAGACCGGCGAGACGGCGGCGCGCCTCGTCCTCGCCGACCTCGTCGCGCAGGCGCGCGTAGGCCGTGGCGACCGTGTCGCTCGCGTCCTCCCGCCCCGGCTGGCCGGCCCGCTCGCGCAGCACGCGCACGCGCTGGTGCTCCTCGGCGAGATTCACCAGGTGGAAATAGCAGGTGAACGCCCGCGCGACCTCGTCGGCGCGGGCGATCGTGAACGACTCGGCGATCGCCGCGGCCCGCTCGAACGCGTCGGAGGTCTCGTCCTCGTAGGCCTGGATCGTCGCGAGGCGCAGACGCTCGACGTCGTCGAACAGGTCGTCGCCGCCGGCCTCGCGGAGCACCTGGCCGAGCAGCTGGCCCAGCATCCGCACGTCGGAGCGCATGGCATCGGGAATGCCGCGACCGGCTTCGAAGCGACCGATCACGCGGATGGCCTCGGTGGGCGTCGGCTCGGAGAAAGCGGGGGAATCGGGGGTCACCCTCCGAGAGTATCCCGGGGTGAGAACGCCTCTTGCACGCATGACGGCCGGAGGACACCGCCGCCTACGATGGAGACGATGCGCATCACAGCGAACCCCCTCCGCGGTCAGCAGTTCCCCGCCGTCCTCCTGCTCGTCGCGGCCGGACTGGGGCTACTTCTCGCGAACCTACCCACCCACGACGCGATCGCGGGGCTGCTGGACGCGCACCTCGCGGTGCCGGGCACGGCGCTCGACCTGTCGATCGCGCACTGGGTCTCGGACGGTCTGCTGGCGGTGTTCTTCCTGGTGGTCGCGATCGAGCTGCGCCACGAGCTGACCCACGGCGAGCTCGACTCCCCGCGCAAGGCCGTGCAGCCGGCGATCGCCGCGACCGGCGGGGTGCTGGTCCCCATCCTGGTGTACCTGCTGATCGCGGGCGGCCCGGAGACGGCGTCCGGCTGGCCGATCCCCACCGCGACCGACATCGCCTTCGCGCTCGGTGTGCTGGCGATGTTCGGCCGCGGCCTGCCGTCGCGCGTGCGGGTGTTCCTGCTGGCGCTCGCGATCCTCGACGACATCATCGGCATCGTGTTCATCGCGGTGCTGTTCGCGCACGACGTGCAGTGGCTGCTGTTCGTGCTGGCCCTGGTCGGTGTGGCCGTGTTCTGGGTGCTCAGCCGGCTCCTGCACGCGAAGGGGCATCCGCTGATCGCGGTCGCGATGACCGTGGTCGGTGTGGTGACGTGGGCGCTCGTGGCGTCGTCCGGCGTGCACGCCACGATCGCGGGGGTCATGCTGGGGCTGGTGATGGCGCCGGTGCCCGCTGGCCGTACGCGGCACGCGCTCGAGCCCACGGTCAACGGGGTGATCCTGCCGGTGTTCGCATTCGTCGCGGCGTTCGTGGTGATCCCCGCGGTGGCGCCGACAGAGCTGTCGCCCGCGTTCTGGGCCATCGTGGTGGCCCTCCCGGTCGGCAAGATCGTCGGCATCACGGTGTTCGGCTGGTTCGCGATGCGCATCCGCCCGCGGGGAGCCGATCCGGCGCTGCCCTTCGCCGACATCGTCGCGGCGGGAGCGCTCGGCGGCATCGGCTTCACGGTGTCGCTGCTGCTCGCGAACCTCGCGTTCGCCGCCGACGCGGGGCTGCGCGACCAGGCGATCCTCGGGGTGCTGGTCGGCTCGCTCCTGGCACTGCTGCTCTCGGCGGTGATCGTGTCGCTGCGGGCCCGCTGGTACCGTCGCCTCGCCGGTGCCTCCTCCGCAGAGCGGGGCGGGCCTGACCGAGGAGCGGAGGACGCATGAGCGGGTCTGCCGACGAGTCGCGGCCTGACGTGGATGCGCTGCGGGCCGCGGCCGACACCATGCGGGCCGTGCGCGAGCGCTGCGTGTGGTCGCAGCGCATCACCCACCGCGACCTGGTGCCGTACCTGATCGAGGAGTCGCACGAGGTGATCGACGCCGTGGAGTCCGGCACCCGCGACGATCTGCGTGAGGAGCTGGGCGACCTGCTGTGGCAGGTGCTGTTCCACGCCGCGATCGCCGCGCAGGACCCCGACGATCCGTTCGACATCGACGACGTGGCCGCCACGCTCACCGAGAAGATGGTGCGCCGTCATCCGCACGTGTTCGGCGACGAGGTCGCCACCACGCCGGAGGAGGTGCTGATCCACTGGAACGCGGCGAAGGCCGCGGAGAAGCGCACGCGGCGCAGCGTGCTCGACGGCGTGCCACGGGGGATGCCGGCGCTCGCCCTGGCGCAGAAGCTGGTCGGCCGGGCCGCGGGGGCCGGTGTCACGGTGCCGCAGAGCCCCGTCGCGGCCACTCCGGCGTCCGAGGCGGAGCTCGGCGACGCGCTCCTGGCGCTGGTCGCGACCGCGCGCGCCGAGGGGTGGGATGCCGAGCGGGCGCTGCGCGAGCGGCTGCGGCTGCTGGAGGACGAGGTGCGCGGGGCGGAGGCCGGCTGACCCGACGCGCGGGTGCCGCCGACGACCTGGGAAGATGGACGGGTGGCTACTGTGAACCCGCCGCGCGGCATGCGCGACTTCCTCCCCGCCGACAAGGCCCGCCGTGAGCGCGTGCTCTCCGTGATCCGCGAGCGCTACCGCGCGCACGGGTTCGACGAGATCGAGACGCCCGTGGTGGAGGAGTACGAGCGGCTGCACGCGGGCATCGGCGGCGACAACGAGAAGCTGTCGTTCGCGATCCTGCGCCGCGGTCTCGACGCCGACGCGATCCGCGCCGCGGCCGACGACCCCGCCGCGCTGTCCGACCTGGGGTTGCGCTACGACCTGACGGTGCCGCTGGCGCGCTTCTACGCCAGCAACCGCGGGCAGCTCCCCGGTGTGTTCCGCTCCGTGCAGATCGCGCCGGTGTGGCGGGCCGAGCGGCCGCAGAAGGGCCGCTACCGCCAGTTCGTGCAGTGCGACATCGACATCATCGGGGATGCGTCGGGGCGGGCCGAGGCCGAGCTGCTCGTCGCATCGCTCGACGCCGTCGACGCGCTGGGGCTCGAGGGTGCCACCGTGCGCATCAACGACCGCCGCCTGCTCGACTGGATGCTGGGCCACCTGGGCTTCACGACCGAGGAGCGCCCGCAGGTGCTGATCACGATCGACAAGCTCGACAAGATCGGGCCGGAGGGGGTCGCGGCCGAGCTGCGCGAGCGCGGGGTCACCGCGACCGCCGTCGCCGCGTTCGAGGAGTTCCTCCGCCGCCCGCAGACGCTGGAGTACCACCCGTACGGGGAGCGGCAGATCCGCAAGGCGCTGCCCGAGGGCGTCCCTGATGAGCTCATCGCGCACCTCACCGGCATCGGCGAGGCCGTGGCGGCCGCACGCCCCGTGGTCGCGGAGCACGTCGAGATCCCGCTCGTGTTCGACCCGTTCCTCGTGCGCGGCATGGGGTACTACACGGGCACGATCTTCGAGCTCGCGCACCCCTCCGTCGGGTACTCGCTCGGCGGCGGCGGGCGCTACGACGGCATGATCGGCCGGTTCCTGAAGCAGGACGTTCCCGCGGTGGGCTTCTCGCTCGGGTTCGAGCGGCTGGTCGACCTGGTCTCCGCCGACCCCGACACCGAGGCGCAGGCGATCGTCCTGGTCCACGATGCCGACGTGCCGGTGGGCGAGCTGGTCGCCCACAAGGCCGAGCTCGTGGCGAGGGGGGCGCGCGTGCGGCTCGAGCAGCGCACCAAGAACCTCAAGGCGCTGCTGGAGCGTGCGGCCGCCGACGGCTACACCCACTTCGCGAGCGTGCGGGCGGGCTCCGACGAGCTCGAGGTCAAGACGCTCGGCTGATCCGGGGCTCGGTGGTGTTCACCGGGCGTTCACCGCGGTCGACTCGAATCGGGTCGTGCGTCGCCTCCGTCCCGTGTTCGCCGCCGTGTCCGCCGTCGCCCTGCTGACCGCGGTGCTGCGCCTCGTGCTGGTCCGTCAGGCCGCGCTCGCGCGACGGCGCATCGGCAAGCCGCTCGGGGAGGTGTCGCTCGATGCCGACCGGCTCTGGCGGCCGGGGCTCGACGGCGCCCCGCTCGACCTGCTGCTGGTGGGAGACTCGCTCGCGGCGGGGCTGGGGGCGCAGCGCCCCAAGCAGACCCTGGGCGGACGACTCGCCAAGGCGCTCGCGCGTGGTCTGGGGCGTCCCGTGCGCCTACGTACGGTGGCGAGGGTCGGCGCGGAGTCGCGCGACCTCGCGACGCAGCTGGACGCGTTGCCGCCCGGGTACCGTCCGCACGTCGCGGTGGTCGTGGTGGGCGGGAACGACGTGACGCATCGCCTGCCGGTCGCCGAGTCCGCGCGGCACCTGGATGACGCGGTGCGGCGGCTGCGCGTCCTCGGCGCCGGGGTCGTGGTGGGCACCTGCCCGGATCTGGGGGCGCTCCGCGCGGTGCCGCAGCCGCTGCGCCGCATCGCCTCGAGCCTGTCGCGTCGGCTCGCCGCCGTGCAGGCGGAGGCGGCCCGCCGCGCGGGGGCCGAGCCGGTCGATCTGCGCCGCGCCGTGGGGCCGCTGTTCTTCGACGAGCCGGAGGCGATGTTCAGCCTCGACCGGTTCCACCCGAGCCCGCTCGGCTACCGGCGCACCGCGGAGGCGCTGCTCCCCGCCGTGCAGCGGGCGACCGTCGTCGCGCTCAGCTCGCGTCGGCCTGCCCCGCGCTGAACGACGCCGCCCATTCGGCGACGCGGCGCGCGCTCTCCTCGTCCGAGAGGTCTTCGACCCTGGTCATGATCGACCATCGCACGCCGAAGGGGTCGCGGATGCTGGCGAAGCGGTCGCCCGACACGAAGTGCATCGCGGGCTCGCGCACGGTGGCACCGGCGGCCACGGCGCGCTCGACCACGGCGTCGACGTCGGGCACGTAGAGGCCGAGGGAATAGCAGGCGTCGTCGCCGGCGGGCGGCGGCACGAGGTGGTAGTCGGGACTGGGCTCGCCCAGTTGCAGTCGACCGGTGCCGAAGTCGAGGTCGGCGTGGGCCACGACGTCGCCGAACTCGGTCACGTCGATCACGCGGGCTCCGAACACGTCGCGGTAGAACGCGAGCGCACCGGCGGCGTCGGGGATCGCGAGGAACGGGGTGAGCGAGGTCACGCCGTGCGGGCGGCCGTCGGTCGTGTGCGCACCGGTCACGCCGGTGACGGGCAGGTCTGCGGGTGTCTGATCGGTCATGTCGCCACGGTAGATCGCGCGGCGCGCCGGGCGCTTGAAGATGCGCGACACGGGCGCCACGGCGTCGCGTCGGCGGTGCCCCCTACGCTGAGCGCATGGTGAATCCGACCAGGGGTGTGCTGTATCCCGCGCGATTGCCGCAGTTCCACCGCCTGCCCGCTCCGCCCGAGGTCCGGCACCTCGTGGCGTGGTTCTGGATCCCGGAGTGGGACATCGAGCCCGGACGCTCCTCCCGGCAGGAGGTGGTGTCGTATCCGGCGCTCAACCTCGTGGTCGAGCCCGACGCCGTGACGCTGTCCGGCGCGACCACCCGCCTGTTCCACCGCGACCTGAGCGGGCGCGGCTGGGCCGTCGGCGCCCTCCTGCGTCCGGCCGCGGTGCCCGCGCTCGAGCCCGATCCGGCAGCCCTCGTCGACACCGCCCGCGCGGTCGCGGCACCGGAGCTGCACGACGGGGTGTCGGCGGCGATGTCGACGGGGGAGGGGCACCGGGAGCGCGCGGTCGCGGCGTTCTCCCGCTGGCTCGTGGCGAACGCGCCGGCGGACGACGGCGATGCCCGAGGTGCGAACGCCGTGTTCGACGCCCTGTTCGGCGACGGGGCGGCGCTGACCCACGAGGAGGCCGCGACGCGCCTGGCGGTGTCGGTGCGCACCCTGCAGCGCCTCACCCGACGGCACGTGGGGCTGTCGCCCGCGGCCATGATCCGTCGCCGACGGTTGCAGGAGGCCGCGCAGCGCGTGCGCGATGAGCCCGCGGTCGACCTGGCGTCGCTCGCGGCCGAGCTCGGGTACGCCGACCACGCGCACCTGACCCGGGACTTCCGGGCCGTGCTGGGCATCGCTCCGCGGGGCTACCGTTCCGCGCTGCGGGAGTGATCGGCGCGCCGTTCGAGCCGCAGCCGCACGAGTCGATAGGCCACCCCGGCGACGACCACGGCCGTTCCGATGAGAGACGCCGCCACGGGCAGCGTGTTCACGAGCACCAGGCAGCCGAGCGCGCCGACCACCTGGAGCGCGCGCGGCGACCGTCGGGCGGCGCCGCGCTGACGGAAGGCCGCGGCATTGGCGATCAGGTAGTAGAGCAGCACCCCGAACGAGGAGAAGCCGATCGCGGTGCGCAGGTCGGCCGTCAGCACCAGCGCGATCACGAGCGCCGCGAGCACGAGTTCCGCGCGCTGGGGCACCTGATGCCGGGCGTCGATGCGGGACAGGAACCGCGGCAGGTCGCCCTCCCTGGCCATCGCGAGCACCGTGCGTCCGATGCCGGTGAGCAGCGCCAGGAGTGCCCCGAGGGACGCGGCCGCCGCGGCGATCCGCACCAGGGGCGTCGCCCACGACCAGCCGGCGGCGACGAGCACGTCTGCCAGCGGCGCGGTCGCGCCCTGCACCTCGGCGCCGAGCACCAGCACCACGGTGAGGCCGACCAGCGCATAGACGACTACGGCGCCGCCGAGGGCCAGGGCGATCGCGCGGGGGATCGTGCGCACGGGGTCGGTGACCTCCTCGCCCATCGTCGCGATCCGGGCGTAGCCGGCGAATGCGAAGAACAGCAGCCCGGCTCCCTGGAGCACGCCGTACGCGGTCGCGTCGGGCAGCGGGACGGGGGTCGAGGTGGGAGCGGCGCCGAGCCCGAGGATCACCACGACCGCGAGCCCGAGCAGGGAGCAGGCGACGAGGATCCGGGTCAGCAGCGCGGTGCGGGTGACGCCGAAGCAGTTGACGACCGCGAGCGCCGCGACGGCGAGCACCGCGACCGGCGTCTGCCAGGCGGGCGGGACGGCGTAGGCGGCGAACGTCATCGCCATGGCCGCGCAGCTCGCGATCTTACCGATCACGAAGCTCCAGCCGGCGACGAAGCCCCACCACGGGCCGATCTCGGCGCGCGCGTAGGCGTACGTGCCGCCCGCGACCGGGTGGACGGCGGCGAGCTGTGCCGACGCGGTGGCGTTGCAGTAGGCCACGACGGCGGCGATCGCGAGGGCGATCAGGATGCCGCTGCCCGCGACGCCGATGGCCGGGGCCCACACGGCGAACACGCCGGCGCCGATCATCGAGCCGAGGCCGATCGCGACGGCGTCGGCGAGGGTCAGGCGTCGGGCGAGGGGCACGCGGCCATCGTCCCACGTGCCGGTGAACGGCCGGTGTCGCGTCAGCGGCGGGCGGCGGTGACGCGCTTCTTCTCGCGGATGTACACCTGGCGCCGCACGCTCGCCACGGTGTCGCCGTCGCGGTCGGTGATCACGGTCTCGAACCACTCGAGCACCTTGCCGCCGCCGTGGGCGCGCTGCCGCAGCTCCTCCGCCTTCTCCCGCGGCACCGAGAACTCGGCCGTGAGCACGCCGCGTCCCGGCTTGAGGAACTCGATCTCGCCGCGGGTGTCCCACACCACGTAGTCGCGCCCGAGCTGGTGCATCACGAGCATGAAGAAGTACGGGTCGGTCATGGCCGACATGGAGCCGCCGAACGCCGTCTTGACGTAGTTGCGGGTGAAGACGTTGACGTGCAGCTCGACGGTCGCGTGGGTCCAGTCCTCGCTGAACCGGCGCACGCGGATGCCGCTGAACAGGTTCGGGATCCACAGGCTCATGCCGACCGCGAGGCGGCGGGGGGTGATGCGCATGAGGTCAGTGTGGAGGATGCGGCGGCGACCGGCGAAGACGTCTGGAGGGTTGGCACAGTTGTTCTAGTTGACATAGAATAAGTAGCGATAGGAGGTCGCCATGCTGATCCGCGTCGACGTCGACAGTCCGCACGCGCTGTACGACCAGGTCGCCGCGTCCATCCGGGCCGACATCCTGGCGGGCGCGCTCACCCCGGGCGACCGGCTGCCCGCGGCGCGCGACGTCGCGAGCGCGCTCGACATCAACCAGCACACGGTGCTGCACGCCTACCAGCGGCTGCGCGACGAGGGTCTCGTCGACCTCCGGCGCGGCAGGGGCGCGGTGATCGCGGCCTCTGCGGCCCCGCTGGTCGAGCTCGCGCACGAGATCGACGGACTCGTCCGTCGTGCCGCCGCGGTGGGGGTCTCCGCCGAGACGCTCGCCGGCATCGTCCGCACCCACCGCGCTCCCGTCGACGACCGGAGCGCCCGCGCCGCACAGCGGACCACACCGCGCACCACACCGCGCACCACAGAGGAGGATTCGCCATGACGACCCACGACCTCACCCGCACGCCGCCCGCGCTGCTGCGGCGGGCGCGCCTCCTCTTCGTCCTGGTCGCGGTCGCCGCACCCGTGGTCATCACGGCCATCGCCGCCGCGGTGCTGCTGTCCTGGCTGCCCTCGCTCCCCGGCACCGTCGCGGTGCACTGGGGTCTCGACGGCGCCGACCGCTTCGGTGCCCCGATCGTCTACCTCTGGCTGCTCCTCGGCGTCGGGCTCGGCCTCCCGCTCCTGATGGCCGCGACCACGCTCGCCGCGGTGGCTGCGCACTGGGGCGGAGCCGCCCGGCTGATGGGTGCGCTCGCGGCCGGCATGTCCGGGTTCGCGGCGGTGCTGAGCCTCGGGTCGCTGTGGATCCAGCGCGACCTCGCGTCGACCGCCGAGGTCCCGGGCATCGGCGTCGTGACGGCGCTCGCGTTCGCCGCTCTCCTCGTCACCGGAGGTGTCGCCTGGCTCATTCAGCCCAGGGTGAGGCCCGAGCCCGGGCGCACGCTCGAGCCGCGGCACGTCGTGCGGGTGGCCGACGGGGAACGGGTGGTCTGGGTGGGCACCACGACCATGCCCCGCGGGGCCCTGGCCTTCCTTCTGGTCGTCCTCCTCGGGCTGATCGCGCTGGCGGTGTGGATGCTCGCGGGCGGCATCACCGGGGCGTGGATCGCGGTCCTGGTGACCGTGGTGGTGGCGTTCGCCGTGGCCGCGACGGCGTCGTTCCGGGTGCGTGTGACACCCGAGGGCCTCACGGCGCAGGCTCCGCTCGGCTGGCCGCGTCAGCGCATCCCGGTCGACCGCATCGTGTCCGCGCGAGCCGTGACCGTCTCGCCGTTCGGGGAGTTCGGCGGATGGGGGTGGCGCTTCTCGCCGGACGGCCGCAGCGGCATCGTGATGCGACAGGGCTCCGCGATCGAGGTGGCGCGCCGCGACCACGGACCGTTCATCGTGACGATCGACGGGGCGGAGGAGGCCGCGGCACTGCTGCAGGCCTACGTCGATCGGGCCGCCGCGCGGACGGACCACGGGGGAGGGTCCGACGGGGCGACCGAGAGGAGCGGACGATGACCGTCGACGACACGACACGCGACGCGGAGGGAGCCGTGACGCGCGTGCCGTGGGCCGCGGTGATCGTGTTCATCGCGACAGCCTGCGGGCTCGCCTGGCTGGTCGCCCTGCCGCTCTGGCTGGGTGCGGGGCTCGCCGAGCCGATCTCGACGCTCCTGCTGCCGGCCATGATGCTGACGCCCGCCCTCGCGACGGTGCTCGTGGTGTTCGTGATGCGGGTGCCCAGGCCGGGTGCGCGCCTGCGCTTCCTGGGGCTCTGGCCGCTGCGCCCGGCGAAGCGCGTCGTGTGGCTCCTGGTCGCGGCGTGGCTGATCCCCCCGCTGCTGGTGGGGCTCGGCATCCTGGTCTCCGCCGCCCTCGGCTGGGTGCGGCTCGACCCGACGTCCGGGGCGTTCGCGGCCGAGCTGGCACGGGCGCTCCCCGCCGGCACGCCGATGCCGCCGGTCGAGGTCGTGGTGTTCGCGCAGCTCGCGATGATCCCGCTCGGCGCGCTGGTCAACGCGGGGTTCGCGTTCGGTGAGGAACTGGGGTGGCGCGGGTGGCTGCTGCCCGCCCTGCGTCCGCTGGGCACCTGGCCGGCGCTGCTGCTCAGCGGTGTCATCTGGGGTCTCTGGCACAGTCCGGTGATCCTGCTCGGCTACAACTTCGGTCGCACCGACGTCACCGGCGTGCTGTTCATGGTCGGCGGGTGCGTCGCGTGGGGTGTGCTGTTCGGCTGGCTGCGCCTGCGCTCCGGGTCGGTGTGGCCGGCGGTCGTCGCGCACGGTTCGCTGAACGCCGCAGCCGGGATGGTGGTGCTGTTCGCCGCGACACAGCCCGACCTCGCGCTGGCGGGACCGCTGGGTGTCGCGGCCTGGCTGGTCGCGGCGGTGGTGATCCTCGTGCTGCTGCTGACCGGGCAGTTCCGGGTGCAGCCGCCGCTCGCGCCGCGGCGAGCCGGAGCAGCGGCGGCGACGCTTGACGCGCCGCGTGCGCCGGGGGTTGGCTGAGCGCATGGACTCCACCCCCGCCGCCTGGGCCGACGCCGACACCTTCCTCGCCGAGCAGCTCTTGGAGCCCGATCCCGCGCTCGACGCGGCGCTCGCCGCCCAACGGGCCGCGGGGCTGCCCGAGATCGAGGTCGCGCCCCTGGCGGGCAAGCTGCTGAACCTGCTGGTGCGGTTGAGCGGGGCGCGGCGGGTGCTGGAGATCGGCACGCTCGGCGGCTACTCCACGATCTGGCTCGCACGCGCCGTGGGGGAGGAGGGACGGGTCGTGACGGTCGAGGCCGAGGCGGACAACGCCGCGGTGGCCAGGGCGAGCCTCGATGCGGCCGGTGTCGGCGAACGGGTGGACATCCGCATCGGCCGCGGCGCCGACGTGCTCCCGACGCTGGTGGGCGGGTTCGACCTGGTGTTCATCGACGCCGACAAGGAGTCCAACACCGTGTACCTGGACTGGGCCGCGCGGCTCGGTCATCCCGGCACCGTGGTCGTGCTCGACAACATCGGCCGCGACGGTGAGATCGTGCGCGACGACTCGACCGATCCGAAGGTCATCGGCACCAGGGAGGGCCTGCGGATGCTGGGGGAGGACCCGCGGTTCGATGCGACCGCGCTGCAGACCGTGGGGCTGAAGGGCTGGGACGGCGTCGCACTGGCCCTCGTGGTCTGACCCGGCCCGCGCGCGGCATCCACCCGGCGCCGCCTGTCACCCCGGCGCCGTCCGAGCCCGGGGCTAGACTGGGGCGCGGATCGACGACGCTCCACACAACCTTTTCCCTGAGCAAGGAGCACATCAGTGGCACTGATCGAGGCTGTAGGCGCACGCGAGATTCTCGACTCGCGCGGAAACCCGACCGTCGAGGTGGAGGTGCTCCTCGACGACGGCATCGTGCAGCGTGCGGCCGTGCCGTCCGGTGCGTCGACCGGCGCCTTCGAGGCGTACGAGCTGCGCGACGGCGACAAGAGTCGCTACGGGGGCAAGGGCGTGCGCAAGGCCGTCGAGGCCGTGATCGACGAGCTCGGCCCGGCGCTCGAGGGCGTGGAGGCGAGCGAGCAGCGCATCGTCGACGAGATCCTGATCGAGGTCGACGGCACCGAGAACAAGAAGCGCGTCGGCGCGAACGCCATCCTCGGCGTCAGCCTTGCGGTCGCAAAGGCCGCCGCCGACTCCGCAGACCTCCCGCTGTTCCGCTACCTGGGCGGCCCCAACGCGCACGTGCTGCCCGTGCCGCTGTTCAACGTGATCAACGGCGGCGAGCACGCCGACAACGGCATCGACATGCAGGAGTTCTTCCTCGCTCCGATCGGCGCCGAGACCTACTCCGAAGCGCTGCGCTGGGGCGTCGAGACCTACCACGTGCTGCGTGCCGAGCTGAAGGCCGCCGGCTACGCCACGGGCCTCGGCGACGAGGGCGGCTTCGCCCCCGACCTGCCCAGCAACCGCGAGGGCCTCGACTTCCTGGTCAAGGCCATCGAGAAGGCCGGGTTCACCCCGGGCACCGACATCGCGCTGGGCCTCGACGTCGCCGCCACCGAGTTCTTCAACGACGGCGTGTACCGCCTCGACAACAAGGACTGGGACGCCGCGGCGCTGACCGAGTACTACGTCGGCCTGGTGAACGACTTCCCGATCGTCACCATCGAAGACGCACTCGCCGAAGACGACTGGGACAACTGGAAGCACCTCACCGAGGCGCTCGGCTCGAAGGTGCAGCTGGTCGGCGACGACCTGTTCGTCACCAACCCGCAGCGTCTCGCCGACGGCATCGCCCGCGGTGTGGCCAACTCGCTGCTGGTGAAGGTCAACCAGATCGGCACGCTCACCGAGACGTTCGACGCGGTCAGCCTGGCGCAGCGCTCCGGCTACACGGCCATGCTGTCGCACCGCTCCGGCGAGACGGAGGACACCACGATCGCCGACCTCGTGGTCGCCACGAACGCGGGTCAGATCAAGGCGGGTGCCCCGGCGCGCAGCGAGCGCGTCGCGAAGTACAACCAGCTGCTGCGCATCGAGGAGGAGCTCGGCGACGCCGCGGTCTTCGCCGGCCGCTCTGCGTTCCCGCGCTACCGGGCCTGAGCGCACACACAGTGACAGAGCCGCGTGAGCCGCGGCAGGACGACGCCGCCGAGGCGGCATGACGGAGGAGGAGCCGTGGCACGACGACCGGCTCCTCCTTCGTCGTCGTCGAACGCGTCTCCGCGCCCCGCGACGGCCAAAACCGCACGGCCGGCACCGTCCGCGAAGCCGGGGCGTCGAGCGCCACGGAGCGCGGAGGGCGCCGCGCCGCGGGTGGACGTGCGGGAGTGGGCGTCGGGGATCCGACTGTCCGCGTTCTCTGCGATCATGCTGTCGCTCGTGGTGCTCGGCGCCTGGGTGCTGGTCCCCACGCTCGGGACGTTCATCGACCAGCGGCAGAAGATCGCGGCGCTGGAGGCCTCGGTGCAGGTCAGCGAGGCCGAGATCGCCGCGCTCTCCGCCGAGCGCGATCGGTGGGACGATCCCGCCTACATCACGACCCAGGCGCGCGAGCGCCTCTATTACGTCAAGCCCGGCGAGGTCGTGTACCTGATCGACAACGACCTCGATCCGTCGGCGCTGCCGCGGGAGCAGGAACCGGTGAGCGACACCCTGGAGGAGCGCCCCGCGGACTGGATGCCGCAGCTGCTGCGCACGCTCGTGTCCGCCGGCCTCAGCGACACCGTGGCCGTCACCCGCTGAGCTTCCGCTCCGAGCATCCTCCCTGGAGCCTCCCCTACGCTGGTGTGGTGACGACGCCCCCGTTCCCCGCCCCCACGCCCGCCGAACTCGCCGTCGTGTCCGCGCAGCTCGGCCGCCCCGCGCGGGGAGTGGTCGGGATCGCGGCGCGGTGCCGGTGCGGCAACCCGACGGTGGTCGCCACCACGCCGCGGCTTCCGGACGGAACGCCGTTCCCCACGTTCTACTACCTGACCCATCCGGCGGCGACCGCGGCCATGTCGACGCTCGAGGCCACGCATGTGATGCCGGAGCTCGCCGCTCTGCTGGACGACGATGCGGAGGTCGCCGAGGCGTATCGCGCGGCGCACGTCGCGTACCTGGCCGATCGCTCGCAGTTCGGTGAGGTTCCGGAGATCGACGGCATCTCGGCGGGCGGCATGCCCACCCGCGTCAAGTGCCTGCACGCTCTCGCCGGGCACGCCCTCGCGGCCGGCCCCGGTGTGAACCCGATCGGTGACGCGGCGCTCGAGCGCTCGTCCTGGTCGCCCGAGGTCTGCCGCTGCGAGGACCCCGGTACGGCTGTGCGCGAGGCGGCGCGCTCGGCATGACCGGACGGCGGATGCTGCGCAGCGTGGTCGCCGCCGCCGTGGTGGCGACGACGGTGCTGCTGCTGGGGTCGAGCGCGACGGCGGCGACGCCGCCGCCGATCCCGGACGACCCCGCCGACCCGGTGCGCGCGGCGGAGTACTGGCTCGACGGCGCGCGGATCCGCGAGGCGTGGCAGACGACGCGCGGCGAGGGGACGACCATCGCGGTGATCGACACAGGCATAGGCAAGGTCCCGCAGACGTTCGGCGACGCGGTGGTCGGCGGCACGGACGTCTCCGGCACGGGGACGCCGGATGGACGGACGCCGCTGGGCGCGATCGACGGCAACCACGGGTCCTGGGTGGCGTCGCTCGCCGCCGGTCGCGGCGCCCCCGACGGCACCGGCATGATCGGCGTCGCCCCGGAGGCCAAGCTGCTGTCGGTGTCCGTGGGCTTCGGCGCGGCGGCCGCCGTGCCCTTCACGGAGCAGGTGGCGAAAGCGATGCGGTGGGCGGTGGACAACGGGGCCGACATCATCAATCTCTCCTTCACCACCAACACCCTGGACTGGGACGAGAGCTGGGACGACGCGTTCCTCTACGCGTTCGAGCACGACGTGGTCGTGGTGGTCGCGGCGGGCAACCGGGGGAGCGGCACGAACATCATCGGCGCTCCCGCCACGATCCCCGGTGTGCTCACGGTGGGCGGTGTCGATCAGACGGGCACCGCGAGCATCGAGGCGTCGACGCAGGGCATCACGATCGGGATCTCGGCGCCCAGTGAGGGCCTGCTCGGTGTCTCGGCCGACGGGGAAGTCGTCAAGTGGAACGGCACGAGCGGTGCGGCACCGATCGTGGCGGGGATCGCCGCGCTCATCCGGTCGGCACATCCCGACATCTCCGCGAACGACGTGATCAACCGGATCATCAAGACGGCGATACCCGTACCCGATGCGCAGAAGCCCCGCGATCCGCTCTACGGCTACGGGCTGGTCGATGCTGCCGCGGCGATCTCGGCCACCCTTCCCTCGGTCGACACGAACCCGATGGGCGACCTGGCGGAGTGGATCCGGCTGTTCCGCCGAGCCGAGAGCGAGCCGGCGCCGCAGCCCGAGCTGACCCCGGTCGCCGTGCCTCCGCTTCCCGATGCGGATCAGCCGAGCGAGGCCGGCTCACCGCTGCTTCCCAGCGCCGAATCACTGCGCTACGGTACCCTGCCGCTCGTCGCACTCACGGTGCCTGGTATCCTGATAGCGCTTGGCGTCACCGCAGCTGCCCGGCGCATCCGATCGGCGCGCGTTCCCGTACGCCACAATCCCGACTCCGAGGAGTAGTTCTTCTGTGCCTCAGAACAGCACTGTGCCCAAGATCCTGATCGTCGGCGGGGGCTACGCAGGTTTCTACACCGCGTGGAAGCTCGAGAAGCACCTGCGCAAGGGTGAGGCCGACGTGACCATGGTGGACCCGCTGCCGTACATGACGTACCAGCCGTTCCTTCCCGAGGTCGCCGCCGGTTCGATCGAGGCACGTCACTCGGTGGTCGCGCACCGCCGCCACCTCAAGCGCACGCACGTGCTCACCGCCAAGGTGACCAACATCAACCACGCGCAGAAGACCGCGACGATCACGCCGCCCGTCGGCGAGCCGTACGAGTTCGCGTACGACCAGATCGTGGTCACCGCGGGTGCCGTCTCGCGCACGTTCCCGATCCCGGGCATCGCCGACAACGCGATCGGTCTCAAGACCATCGAAGAGGCCGTGGCGATCCGCGACAAGGTCATGTCGAACTTCGACAAGGCCGCCTCGCTTCCCGCCGGTCCCGAGCGCGACCGTCTGCTGACCGTGGTCGTCGTGGGTGGTGGCTTCGCCGGCATCGAGGTGTTCGCCGAGCTGCGCTCGCTGGCCTCGTCGCTCGTGAGCAAGTACCCGCAGATCCACTTCGAGGACACGCACTTCCACCTGATCGAGGCGATGGGGCGGATCATGCCCGAGGTGTCGCTCAAGACCAGCGAGTGGGTGCTCAAGGACCTCGCAAAGCGCGGCGCCAACGTGCACCTCGACACGCAGGTCACGGGTGCGATCGACGGCAACGTCGAGCTCTCGACGGGCGAGGTCATCCCGACCGACGTGATCGTCTGGACCGCGGGCGTCATGGCCAACCCGACCGTCGTGCGCGGCGGCGACCTGCCGATCGAGGAGCGCGGTCGCATCCAGACCCGCGCCGACCTGCGCGTTGGCACCCCGGAGGCCTTCGTCGAGGGCGCCTGGGCTGCCGGTGACGTCTCGGCCGTGCCCGACCTGTCGGGTGGTGGCGTCGGCGGATTCTGCGTGCCGAACGCGCAGCACGCGGTGCGTCAGGCCAAGCTCCTCGCGAAGAACCTGGTGGCGGTGCTCCGTGGCGAGGCGCCCAAGGAGTACTTCCACAAGAACCTCGGGGCCGTGGCCGGTCTCGGCCTGTACAACGGTGTCTTCCAGTCCGGCAAGATCGCCCTCAAGGGCTTCATCGCCTGGGTCGCGCACCGCGGGTACCACGGACTCGCGATGCCGACGTGGGAGCGCAAGTGGCGCGTGCTGTGGGGCTGGTGGAACAACCTGTGGCTCGGCCGCGACCTGGTCAACCTCGAGACCGTGCAGAACCCGCGCTACGTGTTCGAGGAGTTCGCGGCGCGTCCGCGTCCGGCGGCACCGGCCGACGCGGCCCCGGCGGCTGCTCCGGCGAAGTCGGCTCCGGCCGCGAAGGCGGCTCCCGCCGCGGAGACCCCGGCCGATGTGAAGCCCGCTCCGAAGAAGGCGGCGGCGAAGAAGCCCGCCGCGAAGGCTTCGGCGACAGTGGAGACCGCGCCCGCCAAGTGACGACGACACCGAACGGCCCCGGACGCGAATGCGTGCGGGGCCGTTCTCGTTCCGGGCCGGACGTATGAGGGTGGAGACGCCGCAAGAGTTGGCCACGTAACATGTCAGATTGTACGCTTTCCGGGAGCGTGGACAAGGCCGTGTGGGCGGCCGTGTGGATCGTGCGCGATGCGAGGAGACCAGGTGGCGACGCGGAGTGGGGGTTCGATGCCGACGCTCAGCGTCTCGATCCGCGCCCTGCCGGGGCTCGAGAACCGGGCGGTCGCCCTGGCGCACGAGCTCCGCAGCGCTCCCGTCCAGATCGTCTCCGACGGGATCGAACGGTCGGCGCGTCGCGGTTCCCCGCGTCCCGTCTGGCAGCCGTGGAGCCGCCGGGCGACTCATCATCTCGTGCTCTCGGGTGACGTGGACGCGCATCCGGCGCTTCTCGCTCAGGTCCGCGACGCGGTGAGGCGTCAGCCCGCCGCGGTGCTGAGCTTCTTCTCGGGGTGGGACACCTACGCGTCGCACGCGGTGCGGATCGCTGCCTTCGCCGGGCGGCCGTGGGTCGCCCCGCCGGGGAAGACGGTGTCCGTCGTCGCCACCGTTTTGCCGGTCGCGGTCGCCGCCGAGCTCGCCGCCGCCGACGACAGCGCTCCCGTCGACGATGGGGAAGCGCTGTTCCGAGTCATCCGATCCCGCGGCCTGTCCCACTTCGCCAGCAACCCCAGCCTCGTGCAGGTCGCCGACCTCCGCCCGGATGGCGCGGGGGCGGCGCGAGGAGAGCGCGCGACAGCGTTCCTTCCGACGGCGGAGGCACCGGCGGCGTGGTGGGCAGGGGATCCGCTTCCCACACCGATGCAGATCCCGGCGATCCATGTGAGCGACGGCGAGCCGGTGTCATACGAGGCGCCCCTGGACGGAGATGATCGCTGGCGCATCCGGTCGAGGCGGGCGATCCCCGCTCCGCACTCGCGGCGGCTCACCCGCATCATCCGCGACCGCCTGCTGTGCACCGAGGTCGCCCGCAGCGATCTGCGTGCCGCGGCGTCGCTCCTGGGCGCAGCCTCGGTGCTGTGCGATCAGCTCCTGCTCGCGGCGCGCGCGGGGTCGCCTCCGGAGGGCTTCGGGGAGCTGAGTGCTCGGGAGTCCGCCGGGACGCTCCCCCTCGGGGCGCTGGGACGCACGGTCGCGGCGCTCTCGGAGGACGGCGGGCGCACCGAGGTGCATGCGGCGTTCCTCGCCATCCGCGACGACGTGCTCGAGGTGCTCGACGATCTCGGCTGAGCGGGCAGTGGAGAGGATCCATAGCCCTGCCCGCTAGGGTTTCGAAGTGCAAGGGGAGTACTCCCGTCTGCAGCGTCGTCGTCACTACGGACATGACATCGTGTCCCGGCCCGCTGGCCCTTCCGGGCGGAGGAGACCTTGGCACCCGTTCGCGGGCTGCCCGGAGACCCCTGCCGATGCTGGACGTCGACCCTCCCGGTGGCCCGCCCCACGAAGGGATCACCATGGGAAAGCTCTCCCGACTCATCCGCCTCGCCTCCGACGCGCTCGACACGGGCGGCGCGACATCCTCGCGGCGGCCCGGGGACACGGGGCGGGAGTCCACCGATTGGGGCGGAATGATCCGCGGTGCGGTCGACCAGGTGCGCGGCACCCGCGACGCCTCGCCGTCCGCTGCACGACCGGGCGACCCGTATGCGCCGCCCCCCGCGCACGACGCGACCGCCCGTCGCGACCAGGACCGGACACGACCCGCGGGGGCCTTCGCGCCGCCGCCCGCACCGCACCACGGCGGATCCGCGCTCTCCCCGCAGGATCGTGCCGCGATCGCCCGGTACGACTACCTGATGCAGACGGCCGATCCTCAGCGCATCGAGCAGCTCCACCGCGAGGCGTTCGCGCGGCTCACCCCACAGCAGCGCGAGGTCGTGGCGGCGCGCATGCAGCAGGAGCTCCCCGCGGGTGAGCGGCCGCGGTCGTCCGCCCCCGACGATCTGGCCAGGGCGGCCGGGCGGGCGGAGGCGATGCGACCGGGACGGATGCGCGGTCTGCTGTCCCGCGCGCGCGGCGTCGGGGCCGGCGGGGCTGCCGTCGCGGCGGGTGGTGCCGCCGTCGGTCTGCTCGGCGTCGTGGCCGGCGGTGCGGTGGTCAGCGCGGTCGCCGCGCCGCTGCTCGACCAGGCCGCATCGCTCGGCGTGGACTTCGGCGCCCTCGCAGAGGGCCTGGACGTCGAGGCGCTGGTATCCGGCGTCGATGTCGAGGCGCTGACGGGCGGCGCCGGAGATCTCCTGGGATCGGCGGGGGACGCGGTGTCCGGCCTCGGAGAGACCGCGACGGGCTGGGGCGACCGCCTGGGCGATCTGGGCGTCCCAGGGATCGGTGACCTGTTCGGGCGCTGACCCTCGGGTCCGGTGCCCCCGCTGGGACTCGAACCCAGACTGAGGCGATTTTAAGTCGCCTGCCTCTGCCATTGGGCTACGGGGGCCGCGTCGCCAGCCTAGCGCCGGCGAACGGCGGCCCCCGCACCCTCTGCGACGCGGTGTCAGGAGGGGTGAACCCGAGTGCGCTCAGGCCGTAGGGTGGGGGAGTGCTCGACCTCACCGATGAACTGAGCCCCGTCCAGGGCGCCGCCGCGGTCGCTCCCGAGTGGGAGGATCCCGGCCGATACTGGCCCCGACTCTCGGCCGCCACGGGCCATCTGCCCGCCCCGGTCGCGGTGATCGACCGGGAGGCCCTCCGCTACAACGCGATGGATCTCCTCGTTCGGTCGGGCGGTCTGCCCATCCGCGTCGCCTCCAAGTCGGTGCGGGTGCGGGAGGTGCTGGATGCCGTACTGCGGCTGCCGGGCTTCCGGGGCATCCTCGCGTTCACGCTGGAGGAGGCGCTGTGGCTCGCCGAGACGCACGACGACATCGTCCTCGGCTACCCGACGGTCGACCGCGCCGCCCTGGAGCGGCTCGTCGCCGATGAGGCCGCGGCCCGACGGATCACCCTCATAGTGGACGATCTGGTGCACCTCGACCTCATCGACAGTGTCGCCGGGCCGGGCTCTCGTCCCGAGCTGCGTGTCGCGATCGACGTCGATGCCTCGTGGCGCTCGCCGCTGCTGGGGCACATCGGCGTGCGGCGTTCGGCCCTGTTCTCCGCGGGTGAGGTGGCCGCGTTCGCGAGGAAGGTCGCGGCCCGTCCCGGGTTCCGGCTCGTCGGCCTGCAGATGTACGACGCGCAGATCGCCGGTCAGGGGGACGACGCGGGTCCGGACGCCCCACTCATCCGTCTCGTGCAGTCGCGCTCGCGGGAGGAGCTGCGCGAGCGCCGGGCGGCGATCGCCGCGGCGGTCAGCGCCGTCGCACCCCTGGAGTTCCTCAACGGAGGCGGCACCGGGTCGCTCGAGTTCTCGGGCAGCGACGAGTCGCTGACCGAGGCGAGCGCGGGAAGCGGGCTGCTCGGCGGGCATCTGTTCGACGGCTACCGCTCGTTCCGCCCGGCCCCGGCCGCCGCGTTCGCGTTCGACGTCGTGCGGCGCCCGGCGGCCGACATCGCGACCGTGCTCGGCGGTGGCTGGATCGCTTCCGGGCCCGCGGTGGCCTCGCGGCAGCCGCTCCCGGTGTGGCCGGCGTCGAGGTAGTCGAGGGCGCGGTCGGCCCATGCCGTGCTGTGCATCTGACGGTTCAGCGCGCCACCGACGTGGCTGTCCATCGTCGGGTCGGGCTCGGTGG
>NZ_JBSHIM010000016.1:0-87942 GCF_053618975.1 Microbacterium sp. NPDC055599
CCATCGACCCCCGCCCCCACCCCGCCGCCCCCGTCCCGTCCGCCGTCGGCGAGGGACTCAAGGCCGCGTTCCGCGCGCACCCCGCCGGTGTCGCGATCATCACGGCTCAGGGCCCCGACGGACCGGTGGGCCTCACCGCCTCCAGCGTGTCGTCCGTGGCGGTCGATCCCGCCGCGATCATGTTCTCCGTCACGCGGGCGACCGGGAGCGCCGGGGCGATCCTGTCCGCGCCGAGCTTCGTGGTGCACCTGATCGACGACGAGCACTCCGACCTCGCGCAGAGCTTCGCCGTGAGCGGTGCCGAGCGGTTCACGTCGCAGCAGGGCTGGACGACGCTGCCGACCGGCGAGCCGCACCTCCCGGAGGCGAGGGTCGCGCTGCGCTGCCGCCCGCTGCACACCGTGCCCGTCGGCTCCTCGACGGTCGTGATCGCGGAGGTCCTGGAGGTGCTGCCGGGGCGACCCGCCCGCCCGCTGGTGTACGTGGACCGCCGGTTCCACGCCCTGCCGCACGTCCCCGCCGTCTGACCCCGACCGCCCGGCGGCGGTCCGGCCTGCCGTCAGGCGAGCGAGAGGAACAGCTTCTCGAGCTCGGGCAGGGAGACGCCGTCCTCCTCTTCCGGGCCGTCGAGGCAGTCCCTCATCGCGGTGGCGATGATCTGGAAGCCCGCCTTGTCGAGCGCGGAGGTGACGGCGGAGAGCTGCGTGACGACCGCTCGGCAGTCGCTGCCGGCCTCGACGGCCGCGATCACGGCGCCGAGCTGACCCTGTGCGCGCTTGAGGCGGTTGGCGATCTTGCGTTGCGTCTCGGCATCGGTGGTGGACATGGCGGCTCCCTGATCGTCGGCTGAGAACTCCATCATACCCCCGGGGGTATAGTGATGGATACCCACCGGGGTATCGAGAGGAGTCACCCATGTGCCGAGCCGTCCGTTGCCGAACCTGCGGAAAGACCACCTGGGCGGGATGTGGTCAGCACGTCGACGCCGTCCGCCAGACCGTACCGAGGTCGGACTGGTGCGGCGGACACGCCGACGAGCAGCCCACCGGCGGCTTCCTGTCGCGGTTGTTCGGCCGATGAGCGCCGCGCCCCTCACGGTCGTGATCGTCGGCGGGGTCGCTGGCGGGATGTCCGCCGCCACCCGACTGCGCCGACTGGACGAGTCCGCGCACATCGTCGTCTTCGAGCGCGGGCCGGAGGTGTCATACGCCAACTGCGGCCTCCCGTACTACGTGGGCGGGGTGATCCAGGACCGCGAGGCGCTGCTGCTGCAGACCCCCGAGTCGCTGCACCGCCGCTTCCGGCTCGACGTGCGCGTGCGCCACGAGGTCGTGCACATCGACACCGACCGACGCGTCGTCGAGGTCGAAGGGCCCGACGGGCAGCGGATGCGCCAGCCGTACGATCGCCTCGTGCTCGCCACCGGAGCCCGCCCGCGCCGCGACGAGCCCGACGCGGGACCGCCCGTGCGCAGCCTGCGCACGGTCGACGATGCCGACGCGATCCACGCCGCGGCACGACCCGGGCTGCCCGTGGTCGTGGTCGGCGGCGGTTACACGGGGCTGGAGGCCGTCGAGAACCTCGTCGCCCGTGGCGCCGCGGTCACGCTCGTGCAGCGCGGGCCCCAGCTGCTCTCCCCGCTCGACCCCGAGATGGTCGCACCGCTCGCCGAGGAGCTGCGGGTGCGCGGGGTGGACGTACGGCTCGGCGTCGAGATCACCGCGTCCGCGCCGGGTGCCGTGACCCTGAGCGACGGGACCGTCGTGGCCGCCGAGTTCGTGGTGGACGCGTCGGGAGTGGTGCCCGAGGTCGGGCTCGCGCGGGACGCGGGCATCCGGATCGGCGAGACGGGCGGGATCGCGGTGGACGACGCCTGCCGCACCAGCGCCCCCGACGTGTTCGCGGTGGGCGACGGTGTCGAGAAGAGCGACCTGGTGGGCGGCGGCCCCGCACTCATCACGATGGCGGGACTCGCGAATCGGCACGGCCGGATGGTGGCCGACCTCATCGCGGGCCGGGTCGAGGCTGCGTCACCGGCCGTCGGCACCGGCATCGTGGGCGTGTTCGGGCTCGCGCTCGCCAAGACCGGCTGGAGCGAACGGCAGCTCCGCGCCGCCGGTCGTGAGTTCTACGTCGTGCACGTGCACCCGGGCTCGCACGCGGGCTACTACCCCGGTGCGGAGACGCTGTCGATGAAGCTCCTGGCCGACCCGGCGAGCGACCGCATCCTCGGCGCGCAGGTGGTGGGTCGCGACGGGGTCGACAAGCGCATCGACGTGATCGCCACCGCGATGCAGGCGGGCGTCACGGCCGCGGGGCTCGCTCGGCTCGAGCTCGCCTATGCGCCGCAGTTCGGCTCGGCGAAGGACCCGGTCAACATGCTCGGCTACGTGGCCGAGAACACGCGCACCGGCACCACCCCCACCGTGCAGTGGCACGGGCTCGACGACGCCGTGCGCGCGGGGGCCGTGCTCATCGATGTGCGCTCCCCCGCGGAGCACGCGGCCGGCGCGATCCCCGGCGCGCTCAACGTCCCGCTGGACGAGTTGCGCGACCGCCTCGACGAGCTGCCGGCGGGGCCGCTGGTCGTCCACTGCCAGGTGGGGCTCCGCGGTCACATCGCGACGCGGCTGCTGCGGCAGCACGGACGCGACGTGCGCAACCTCGACGGCGGCTACCGCACCTGGCGTGACGGCACGGTGCGGTAGCGCGCCGGAGTCGCGGGGCCTCAGTCGCTGGCGAGCTTCGCGGCGAACTCCCGTTCCACGTCGACGTAGTGGTCGTCGGCCACGTCGTAGACCACCTGGTGGATCTCACCGCCCGTGAAGGCGAAGCGGTTGGGGTAGGCGGTGGTCACGGTGTCGCCCGAGTCGTAGCCGACGCTCAGTCCCTCGCCCGTGAGGGCGTAGCGGCCGAGCTGGGTGCGGATCGGGATCGACTCGACGGCCTCGTCGTCGACGTAGAGCGTGAGCGTGCCGAGCGCTTCGCCGTGGTCGCCGCTGCCCTCCTTCTCGAAGCCGACGCCGACGATGTGGCGGCCCTCGGTCGGCGCGGGGGTGCTGACCCGCTGCTCGGGCGGGATGCCGAGGAAGTTGTACACGAACGACAGCGTGCCGTCCTGCACGTACAGGCTGTAGCCGCCGAAGCGCGAGCCCTGGGCGACGATCACGCCCTCGGTCGCCGCGGTGAAGTCCACGTCGGCGAGGATCTTGAACGACACCTGCTGCGTGCGTGCGGCGAGCTGCTCCTGCACCTCGGTGGTCTCCGGGTAGTACGTGAAGCGGCCGTCGGCGGGCACCGGCAGGTGGTACTCGTACTTGATGAAGTCGGCGACGCCCAGGTCGTTCAGGGGCAGCACGTCGTACTTCTTGGCCTCTTCGAGCCAGAGCGCCGTGAGCTCCTCCAACTTCTCGGGGTACTGCTCGGCGAGGTCCACGGCCTCCGCCCTGTCCTCGTCGACGTGGAACAGCTGCCAGCGGTCCTCGTCGAAGTGCCCCAGGCCGATCGGGACGGGGCCGTGCTCGGCGACGGCCTTCCACCCCTTGCTCCAGATACCGCGCGTGCCGAGCATCTCGTAGTACTGCGTCTGCTTGGTGGTGGGGGCGTCCGCGGCGTCGAAGGAGTAGTTCATCGGCACCCCGGGCATCGGCGTCTGCTCCACGCCGTCCACGACGGTCGGCGCCTCGACGCCGCACGCCTCCAGGATCGTCGGCACGATGTCGGTGCAGTGGTGGTACTGGCTGCGCACCTCGCCGCGCGCCGTGATCCCCGCGGGCCAGTGGATGATCAGCGGGTCGGCCGAGCCGCCCGCGTAGGAGTAGCGCTTGAACATGCGGAACGGCGTGGAGAACGCCATCGCCCAGCCCGTCGGGTAGTGGTTGTAGGCGTCGGGCCCGCCGAGCTTGTCGATCATCGTCAGGTTGCGCGCGACGTCTTCGGGGTAGCCGTTGAAGAACAGGTTCTCGTTGATCGAGCCGTTCGGGCTGCCCTCGCCGGAGGCGCCGTTGTCTGCCGCGTAGATGATGAGCGTGTTGTCGAGCTGTCCCGACTTCTCCAGGTGCTCGATGATGCGGCCGACCTGCGCATCGGTGTATTCGCTGAACCCCGCGTACACCTCCGCGGTCCGCGAGAACAGCGCCTTCTCCTCGTCGGTCAGCTCCGCCCACGGACGCACGCTGTCGACCTCGGCGAACGTGCCGGGCGTCATCGGGTTCATGTCGGTCAGCTGCGTGCCCTCCGGCAGGATGCCGCGCTCGATCATGCGCGGCAGCACCCACTCGCGGTACGCCTCGTAGCCGTCGTCGAACATGCCCCTGTACTTGTCGATGTACTCCTGCGGGGCGTGGTGCGGGGCGTGGTTCGCGCCGGGGCAGAACCACAGGTACCACGGCTTGTCCGGGTTCGACTGCTTCGTGTCGCGCAGCATCCGGATCGCCTGATCCGCGAGGTCCTTGGACAGGTGATACCCGTCCTCGGGCTGGGAGGGCTGGTCGATGTAGTGGTTGTCGACGGCCAGATCGGGGTACCACTGGTTGGTCTCGCCGCCGATGAAGCCGTAGAACCGGTCGAAGCCGTGCCCGAGCGGCCATTCGCTGCGGTCCGAGCCGCTGGAGATCGCGTTGATCGGCACGTTGTGGTTCTTGCCGACCCAGTACGTGGACCAGCCGTTGTCGCGGAGGATGCGCGCGAGCGGCGCGTTCGACTTCGGGATGTGCCCGTTGTAGCCAGGGAACCCCGTTGAGGTCTCGGAGATCGTGGCGTAGCCGTTCTGGTGGTGCGTGCGTCCGGTGAGGAACGTCGACCGGGTGGGCGAGCACAGGGCGGTCGTGTGCCACTGCGAATAGGTGAGGCCGTTGTCGGCGAGGCGCTGGAGCGTGGGCATGTGGATGCGCCCGCCGTACGGCTCCCACGCCGCGAGACCCGTGTCGTCGAACAGGATCACCAGCACGTTCGGCGCACCCTCCGGCGCCTTGGTGAGCTCGTACGCCCCCCAGTCAGGCGTCGAGTCGCGGATGTCGAGTTCGATCTTCCCCTGGAACTCCCGAGCCATGATGTCTCCCTCCGGTCGAAACACGTGTCTGCTCGGCACGGTATCGAGGGCGCAAAGGGGGGGACAGGTGGCTCTCGCAGGATCACCAGGGTGATTCCCGCGGGGGCCGTCTCGGCCGCGGCGGGTCAGACCAGGCGGGCGGTCGTACCGCGCACGTTGAGCTCGTACGGCAGCGCGGCCGGAGGCCGTACGGCCTCGGGATCGGCGAGCTTCGCCAGGACGGCGTCCGCCGCGCGCTCGCCCTGCCCGAGGGGGAACTGGTCGACCGTGGTGAGGCGGAAGAACTCGCCGAGCTCGTGGCCGTCGATGCCCACGATCGACAGGTCCTCCGGCACGCGGAACCCGAGGTCGCGGGCGGCGAGGAGCGCCCCGATCGCCATCTCGTCCGAGGCGGCGAACACCGCGGTCGGGCGCGGGCCGGGGCGGCCCAGCAGCTGCTTCGCGGCCCGGTAGCCGCCCTCGACCGTGAAGTCGGCGGGCTCCAGGAACGCCGGCTGCAGCGGGATCCCGGCCGTCGCGAGGGCCCGCTCGAACCCGAGTCGGCGGTTGGTGGGGATGTGGAAGTCGAGGTCGAACTCGGGGTTCGCGCCGATGTGCGCGATCTGGGTGTGGCCGAGTCCGATGAGGTGCTCCGTGGCGAGCTGTGCGACCGCGACGTCGTCGACCGTGAGCGTGTCGAGCTTCGGGTTCGGGCCGCCGATCGCGATCACGGGCAGCCCGAGGTCGAGCAGCTGCTGCGTCTCGTCCTCGTCGAGCTCGATCGACACGGCGATCACCGCGTCCACGCGCTGCCGTCGCAGGAATGTGCCGAACACGTCACGGCGCACGTCCTCGTCGGCGGTGATGTTGTAGAGCGTGATGTCGTAGCCGGCGCGCATCAGTGCGGCGGACACCCCCGACAGCACCGTGCTGAAGAACCACCGGTCGAGGAACGGCACCACCACGCCGATGTTGCGGGTGCGGCCGGAGGCGAGGCTCGAGGCCCGCGACGACACCACGTAGCCGAGCGACTGCGCGGCCGCGCGTACGCGCTCGCGCGCCGACTCCGAGACCTGCCCTCGTCCGCTCAGCGCGCGGGAGACGGTGGCGGTGGAGACGCCGGCGAGCCGGGCGACCTCGTCGATGCTCGCCATGGGTCCTCCTGGGGTTCCTGTTCCGTCGCGGTCGCGCGCTGCGGGCAGCGTCTGCGACCGCGACGGGAACGGGCGGGTCAGGCCGCGGTGGTGTACCAGACGGCGGTGTCGACCGGCAGGTCGGGGCCGTCGAAGGGCTGGCTGCGCAGCACGATCAGGGCGCCGTCCGGCAGGGGGAGCGCGGCGGTGCCGAGGTTGGCGAGCACGTGCACCTCGCCGCGGCGGAACGCGACCGCGTCGGGCCCCGCGTCCTCCCACACGAGGGAGCCGGTGCCGAAGCCGTGTTCGCGGCGCCCGGCGAGCAGGCGCTTGTACAGGGCGAGGGTCGACGCGGGGTCGACCTCCTCCACGTCGCGCGCATGGGCCGCCCAGTCCGCGGGCTGCGGGAGCCACGACAGCCCGGTGTCGTTGAAGCCGAACGCGGGGGCCTCGGCCTCCCAGGGCAGCGGCACGCGGCAGCCGTCGCGGCCGTAGCGCTCGCCGTTGGTGCGGAACCACGTGGGATCCTGCCGGAACTCGTCCGGGATCTCCATGGCCTCGGGCAGCCCGAGCTCCTCGCCCTGGTACAGGTACGCCGAGCCGGGGAGGGCCAGCATCAGGGTCGTGGCGGCGCGGGCGCGCGCCAGGCCGATCGCGGTGTCGGGCTTGTCGGGCGTGTTCGGCCCGATGCCCTCGCCCTGCGGGTTCTCGGACGTGAGGGCCAGGCGCGAGGCGTGGCGCACGACGTCGTGGTTCGACAGCACCCAGGTGCTGGGCGCGCCGACCGCGCCGAACTCGTCGAGCGACTCGCGGATCACATCGCCCAGGGCCTTCGCGTCCCACTCGGTCATGAGGTACGGGAAGTTGAAGGTCTGGTGCATCTCGTCGGGCCGCACCCACAGCGCGGTCTCCTTGAGCGTCGGCATCCAGGCCTCGCCGCACAGCGCGCGGTCGCCGTCGTACTCGGCCAGCACGCGATGCCAGTCGCGGTAGATCTCGTGCACGCCGTCCTGGCCCCAGTAGGGCACGTTCGACTCGCCGCCGCCCATGGAGTCGGCGTCGGTGGGGGGCGTGTAGTCGGGCAGCCCCTCGGTCTTGATCATGCCGTGGGCCACGTCGACCCGGAAGCCGTCGACCCCACGGTCGAGCCAGAAGCGCAGGATGGAGCGGAACTCCTCCTGCACCTCCTCGTTGTTCCAGTCGAAGTCGGGCTGCGTGGCGTCGAAGATGTGCAGGTACCACTGGCCGGGCGTGCCGTCGGCCTCGGTCACGCGCTGCCACATGCCGCCGCCGAACACCGACTCCCAGTTGTTGGGCGGCAGCTCGCCGTTCTCGCCCCTGCCGTCGCGGAAGATGTAGCGCGCGCGCTCCGGGCTGCCCGGTCCCGCGGCGAGGGCCGCCTGGAACCACGGGTGCTGGTCGGACGAGTGGTTGGGCACCAGGTCGACGATCACGCGGATGCCGCGGTCGTGTGCGGCGGCGAGCATGTCGTCGAAGTCGGAGAGGGTGCCGAACAGCGGGTCGACGTCGCGGTAGTCGGCCACGTCGTAGCCGGCGTCGCGCTGCGGGCTCGTCATGAACGGGCTGAGCCAGATCGCATCGACGCCGAGCTCCTGCAGGGAGTCGAGCCGGCGCGTGATCCCCGGCAGGTCGCCGATGCCGTCGCCCGACGCGTCCGCGAAGGAGCGGGGGTAGATCTGGTAGATGACGGCGCTGCGCCACCACTCGGTACCGGGGGCTGCGAACTGTTCGAGCTGTGCCATGCGAACAGGCTACTGCAAACGCTTACACTCTCACCACCACGCGGATCGAATCGGTTCGGAGCAGTCCGCGTACCCGGTCGGTGGCGTGCTGTTTCCATCGACCGGCGGCTCCCGTCGCCGACAGCGGCCGGGCGATGGGGGCACGGTCACGGCGTGGGCATGCCGCCGTTCACGTTCAGCGTCTCGCCGATCACGTAGCTCGACTCCGGCGACGCGAGGAACACATATGCCGGCGCGAGCTCGGCCGGCTGCCCCATGCGGCCGAGGGGCGTGTCCTCGCCGAACTTCTCGATCTTCTCCTGGGGCTGTCCGTCGCTGGGCTGCAGCGGCGTCCAGATCGGGCCCGGCGCCACCGCGTTCACGCGGATGCCCTTCGGCGCGAGCTGCTGGGCGAGACCCTTCGTGAACGCGTTGATCGTGGACTTCGTGGAGGCGTAGTCGACCAGGATGTCCGACGGCGAGTACGCCTGGATGGACGTGGTGTTGATGATGGTCGACCCGGCGGGCAGGTGCGGGAGCGCGGCCTTCGTGATCCAGAACATGGCGTACACGTTGGTCTTGAACGTGTCGTCGAACTGCTCGTCGGTCAGGTCGGTCAGCGACTCGCGGTACACCTGCTTGCCGCCGTTGTTGACGAGGATGTCGAGCCCGCCCAGGGCGGCCACGGCCTCCGCCACGAGCGTGCGGCAGTACTCCGGGTCGCGCAGGTCGCCGGGGATCGTGGCGACCGTCGCTCCGGCGTCGCGGAGGAGCCCGGCGATGCGGCTCGCGTCCGCCTCCTCTTCGGGCAGGTAGGAGATCGCCACGTCGGCGCCCTCCCTGGCGAACGCGATCGCGGTGGCGGCGCCGATGCCGGAGTCGCCCCCGGTGATCAGGGCCTTGCGTCCGGTGAGACGCCCCGTGCCGCGGTAGGTGTCCTCGCCGAGGTCGGCCTTCGGGGTCAGGTCGGCGTCGAGGCCCGGCTCCGGCATGTGCTGCTTCTGCGGCTGGATGTCGGCGTAGAGCTCGGCGGGGTTCGTGAAGGTGTACTGGTCGCGGGACATGGTCGTCCTTTCCGGGGGATCGTGGACTGGCTCCCATCGTCGGATCGTTGCCGAGAGGCCGCAAACGCCTTGCACCCCCGGGTCGGCTTTGCTACACGCGCGGGCCCTCGCCATATCGCACGGGAGATGTGGACGAAAGGCTCTTCAGCGGCGTGTCGCGATCTGGCACATTCGGTACCGTGCCCCCCGCTCCGTCCCGTCCCCCGCGCCGACCGGGCACCGCTCGTGTCGTGTCGCCCCTGGTCGCCGTGCGCCGCTCCGCCCCGATCAGCGCCGTCGCCGCGCTCGTCGCCGCCGTGGTCCTGCTCGGCGCCGCACCCGCGATGTCGGACAGTCGGGCCCCGCGCGCCGAGACCGGAACCGACGTGACGGCCGACCCCGCGGCATCCGTCGCACTCGCCTACGAGTTCCTCGACGCCCGGGTGGACGAGTTCTGCGACGGCGCGGGCCACTGCCTCCCGCGCAGCTATCAGGGCGGCTTCTTCACCACCCCGACGTGGGACTTCACCCCCTCCTTCGTGTACGACGACGCGCTGGTCGTGATCGCCTACACGGCCCGCGGCCTGCCGGACGACCTGCGCCGCGCCCGCGCGATCGGCGACACCCTGCTGTTCGTGCAGGAGGAGGACCCGATCGGCGACGGGCGCACGCGCGCCTCCTACGAGCCCCACGGCATCCGTCAGGGGCGCGTCGAGATCACTGGGCCCGGCAGCTTCACCGGCAACCAGGCCTGGGTGGGCATGGCCCTCGCGCGCCTCTTCCACGCGACGGGCGAGCAGCGGTACCTCGACGGCGCGCTGCGCACCGCGAACTGGATCCAGGACAACACCGCTGACATGACCAGGGCGCCGTACGGCTACACGGGAGGCCAGACCGACACCGGGGCCTCCCTGGAGTGGAAGTCGACGGAGCACAACACCGACGTCGCCGGGTTCTTCGCCCAGCTCGCCCAGCTCACGGGCGACGCCGTGTGGGCGCAGCGCTCGGCCGTCGCCGCCGGATTCGTCGCCGCGATGCAGAGCGCGGACGGCCACGTCGACACCGGCACCCTGCTCGACGGCAGCACGGTCAACACCCGTCCCGTCCCGCTCGATGCGCAGACCTGGAGCGCGCTCGGCACGGGGGACGCCCGCTATGGTGCCGCTCTGGACTGGACGCTCGGGCACCTGATGGCCACGGACGGCCCGTACCGCGGCCCGTCGATCAGCGATGTGGACGTGTCCAAGGCGTGGTTCGAGGGCAGCGGGCACCTGGCACTGGCGCTCCGGCTGCGCGATGCCGCGGGCGACGCCGCCCAGGCCGACGAGCTGCTCGCGGACATCCGCCTGGCGCAGCGCGACGCGGTGAACGGCGACGGCAAGGGCATCGTGGCGACCTCGACCGACGGACTCGACTCCGGCTTCGGCGACCTCTACTACGCGAGCCTGCACACGGGCACGACCGCGTGGTACCTGCTGGCGGCAGCCGCCGACAACCCGTTCGCGCTTCCCGCGGCCGCCGCGTCCGCGGGCGAGTGACGCCGCTGCGGACCTGCTGGGCGTCCGTGCGTCAGAGGTCGCGCGGCTGAGGCTTCGGCGTGCGCCCGTGCGTCAGGCGGCGACGCGGGCGACCGCGGCGATCGCGCTCGCGAAGAAGCCCAGCCCGTCGACGCCGCTGCGCATGGCGGCGGTCGTGTCGGGGCCGAAGCCCGGCTCGGTGGCGTGCTCGGGGTGCGGCATGAGCCCCACGACGTTGCCCGCCTCGTTGGTGAGCCCGGCGATGTCGCGCAGCGAGCCGTTCGGGTTCACGCCTGCATAGCGGAACGCCACCAGGCCCTCGCCCTCGATGCGGTCGAGCGTCTGTTCGTCGGCGATGTAGCCGCCGTCGGCGTTCTTCAGCGGGATGACGATCTCCTGGCCGGTGCGGAAGGCGTTCGTCCACGCGGTGTCGGCGTTATCGACCGTGAGGCGCTGGTCGCGGCGCACGAAGTGCTGGTGGTTGTTGCGGATCAGTCCGCCGGGCAGCAGGTGCGCCTCGACCAGCATCTGGAAGCCGTTGCAGATGCCGAGCACGGGCAGGCCCTTCGCGGCGGCCTCCTTGACCTCGGTCATGATCGGGGAGAGGGCGGCGATGGCTCCGGCGCGCAGGTAGTCGCCGTAGCTGAAGCCGCCCGGCAGCACGAGGGCGTCGACGCCCTCGAGGTCGTGCGCGCCGTGCCACAGGGCGACGGGTTCGGCGCCAGCGAGGCGGACGGCGCGCTGTGCGTCGACGTCGTCGAGCGAGCCGGGGAAGGTGACGACCCCGATGCGCGTGGTCACTCGGCCACCTCGATGCCGACGACGTCTTCGATCACGGCGTTGGAGAGCACCTCGTCGGCGAGGCGCTTCGCCTCGGCGAGCACCTCCTCGGTGACCTCGCCATCGACCGTGAGCTCGAAGCGCTTGCCGATGCGCACGTCGGTGAAGCCGTCCACGCCCAGGCGGGCGAAAGCGCCGGAGACGGCCTTCCCCTGGGGGTCGAGCAGTTCGGGCTTGGGCATGACGTCGACGACGATGGTGGGCATGACGGCTCCAGGAGTCGCGGGTGGACGGGCGCCCCCAGTCTACTGCCCTCGCACCGGCGCTCCCCGCGGGGTCAGGCGGAGTGGAAGACGGTGTGCAGGTCGCCGATCGCGTCGCGGCCGCCGAGGCCGTCGATCTCGAACAGCACGGAGATCCCCGCGACGTGGCTGCCCAGACGCTCGACGAGCTGTCGGCCCGCGGCGAGGGTGCCTCCGGTGGCGAGCACGTCGTCGATGAGCAGCACGCGGGAGCCCGCCGGGAGGTCGTCGTGCATCTCGATCGTGGCGGTGCCGTACTCCAGGGCGTAGTCCACGGAGGCGGCGGGACGGGGGAGCTTGCCGGCCTTGCGGATGGGGATGAGGCCGACCCCGGCGGCGATGGCGGCGGCGCCGGCGAGGATGAAGCCGCGCGCCTCGATGCCCGCGACCACGTCGAACTGCCCGGCGAAGGGCGCGATGATCGCCTCGGTCGTGACCCGCAGCGCCTCGGCGTCGGCCAGGAGCGGGGTGATGTCGCGGAACACGATCCCGGGCTCGGGGTAGTCGGGGATGCTGCGGATGAGCGACTCGGCGCGGATGAGGGCAGGGGAGAGCGTGGCTTCGGGCACCGGTCAAGGGTACGCCGCGTTCCCGACTGCTTCCGCGCTTGACACCGTGGGAGCGCTCCCATATGGTTTCAGACCATGGCCGTGGGAGCGCTCCCACGCCATCCCGACGCACCACACCGCACGACCACCCACAAAGGAGTGAACTGTGAACACACGTGCCCGTACCCGGATCCTGGCGCCCGTCGCCCTGGCATCCGTCGCCGCCCTCGCCCTCGCCGGCTGCTCAGGCAACAGCGGCGGCGGCGACGGCGGCAGCGCCGACGACCAGGTCACACTGACCGTCACCACGTTCGGCACCTTCGGCTACGACGACCTCTACGACGAGTACGAGAAGGCGCACCCGAACGTGAAGATCGAGGCCACCAACATCGACACCGGCGGCAACGCCCGCACCGATGCGTTCACCAAGATCGCCGCCGGCTCCGGCCTCAGCGACATCGTGGCGATCGAGGAGGGCTGGCTCGGCGCGATCATGGACGTGTCAGACACGTTCGTCGACCTGCGCGACTACGGCATCGAGGATCGCAAGGACGACTGGGTGGACTGGAAGTACGGCCAGGCGACCGACGCCGAGGGCCGCGTGATCGGCTACGGCACCGACATCGGCCCGAGCGGCATCTGCTACAACGGTGCCGCGTTCGAGGCCGCCGGTCTGCCCAGCGACCGCGAGTCCGTCGCCGAGCTGCTGAACGGCGACTGGGACAACTACTTCCAGGTGGGCGCCGACTACACGGCCAAGACCGGCAAGGCCTGGTACGACCACTCCGGCTTCGTGTGGAACGCCATGGTCAACCAGCTCGACGAGGGCTACTACACCGCCGACGGCGAGCTGAACGTGGAGGGCAACGACGAGCTGAAGAAGCGCTTCGAGCTGCTGGGCGCCGCGACCGAGGGCGGCCAGTCCGCCGCGCAGACCGCGTGGGATTGGAACGGCGGCAAGTCGTTCGTCGACGGCACCTTCGCGACGTTCGTGTGCCCGGGCTGGATGCTCGGCGTGGTGCAGGGGCAGATCGAGGCCGGCGGCGGCGACGCCTCGACCGGCTGGGACTTCGCCGACGTGTTCCCCGGTGGCGCGGCCAACTGGGGTGGTGCGTTCCTCTCCATCCCGGAGACCTCGCAGCACAAGGAGGCGGCGGCCGAGCTCGCCGACTGGCTCACGCAGCCCGAGCAGCAGGTGAAGCAGTCCGCCGCCGCGGGCAACTTCCCCTCGACCGTGAAGGCGCAGGAGACCCTCGCCGCAGACGCCACCCCCAACGCGTTCTTCAACGACGCGCCAACCGGGGCGATCCTCGCCGAGCGTGCCAAGGGCGTCGTCGCGCAGTTCAAGGGCGCCGACGACTCCGTGATCCAGGAGAACGTGTTCGGTCCGGCGCTCAGCAGCCTCGACCGCGGCGAGACCGACACCCAGGGCGCGTGGGACCAGGCCATCGGCCTGCTGAACGAGCTGGTCGGCTGATCACCCGGGGCGTCCTTCGTCCCGTCGCCGGCGCTCCTCGCTCAGGAACCGGTGCCTCCGGTTCCTGAGCGAGCCGAGCGAGACGAAGGGCGCCCCCACCGAACGAGGACACCCCATGACACTCACGCACGACCGCCCCGACACGGTGCCCGCGTCGTCGCAGCGTCCGCCCGCCGACACCGGTGCGAAGCGGCCCTGGCGGCACCGCCTCTCCCGCTTCGACCAGAACGCGTCGCCGTACTTCTACATCTCGCCGTTCTTCCTGCTGTTCGGACTGGTCGGCCTCTTCCCCCTGCTGTACACGGTGTGGGTGGCCGTGCACGAGTGGGACCTGCTGAAGGGCGAGGGCGACTTCGTCGGGCTCGGCAACTTCGTCGAGATCCTCGGCGACGGCATGTTCTGGAACTCGATCCGCAACACGCTCAGCATCTTCCTGCTCTCCGCGATCCCGCAGCTCGCGGTCGCCCTGCTGATCGCCTACCTGCTGGACCGCGGTCTGCGCGCCCCGACGTTCTGGCGCATGAGCGTGCTCATCCCGTTCGTGGTGACCCCGGTCGCGGTGGCCATCATCTTCTCGAGCATCTTCAATGAGGCGGACGGCCTGGCCAACAACCTGCTGAACCTGATCGGCATCGCGGATCAGCAGTGGAAGCACGACACGGTCCTGTCGCACATCGCGATCGCGGTGATGGTGAACTTCCGGTGGACCGGCTACAACGCCCTCATCCTCCTCGCCGCGATGCAGGCCGTGCCGCGCGACCTGTACGAATCGGCCGCGCTCGACGGGGCCGGCTCCGCGCGGCGCTTCTTCTCCATCACGATCCCGACCATCCGCCCCACCCTCATCTTCGTGATCATCACGGCCACGATCGGGGGCCTGCAGATCTTCGCGGAGCCGCGGCTGTTCGACGTCTCCACCGCGGGCGGCATCGGCGGCAGCGACAGGCAGTTCCAGACCACGGTGCTGTTCCTGTGGGAGCTGGCGTTCTTCCGGCGAAACCTCGGCGAGGCGTCCGCGGTCGCGATCCTGCTGTTCCTGCTCATCGTGGGCATCGGCCTGATCAACTTCCTCGTCTCGCGGCGCATCTCCACCGGCGACGCCCCGAAGAACCGCGCGGCCCGCCGTCGCGCCCGCACCAGCAAGGAGGAGGCGCGATGACCGCCACGCAGGCCCTCAGCGTCCCGGAGCGCATCCGACGCCGTCGGGGCGCCGCATCCGGCACCGCCGGCATCGGCAGCCGCCCGGGATTCCTCACCTACGGGCTGCTCGCGGCCTTCGTGCTCGGCAGCGCCTACCCCCTGTGGTGGTCATTCGTGGTCGCCAGCGGCACCAACGCGACCAGGGGGGAGACGCTGCCGCTGATCCCGGGCGGAAACTTCCTCGCCAACGCGGCCAAGGTGTTCGACGCGATCCCGTTCTGGCTCGCACTGGGCAACTCGGTCCTGATCTCCTCGATCATCACGCTCTCGGTCGTCACCTTCTCCACCCTCGCCGGCTACGCCTTCGCGAAACTGCGGTTCCGGGGACGCGACGGGCTGATGGTGTTCGTGATCGCGACCATGGCGATCCCGACGCAGCTCGGCATCATCCCCCTGTTCATGCTGATGCGCGAGCTCGGGTGGACCGGATCCATCGGCGCGGTGATCGTGCCGACATTGGTGACCGCGTTCGGGGTGTTCTTCATGCGGCAGTACCTGGTGGACGTGATCCCGGACGAGCTCATCGAGGCGGCCCGCATGGACGGCGCCGGACAGTTCCGCACGTTCCTGACGGTCGGGGTGCCCGCCGCCCGTCCGGCCATGGCGATCCTCGGCCTGTTCACGTTCATGACCGCGTGGACCGACTACCTGTGGCCCCTGATCGTGCTCTCCCCCCAGAACCCCACGCTGCAGACGGCCCTCAGCCAGCTGCAGTCGGGCTACTACATCGACTACTCGATCGTGCTCGCCGGTGCGGTGCTCGCGACCCTCCCGCTCCTCGTGCTCTTCGTGGCGGCGGGGCGGCAGCTGGTCAGTGGCATCATGGCGGGCGCGGTGAAAGGATGACCCCTATGACGCGTGCCTTCCCCTCGGACTTCCTCTTCGGCGCGGCGACGGCGGCCTACCAGATCGAGGGCGCCGCCTTCGAGGACGGACGCACCGCCTCCATCTGGGATGCGTTCGCGCGCGAGCCCGGCGCGGTGGTCGGCGGCGACAACGGGGATGTGGCGTGCGACCACTACCACCGGTACCCGCAGGACGTCGCGCTCATGAAGGACCTCGGGTTGCAGACGTACCGGTTCTCCACGTCGTGGTCGCGCGTGCGGCCCGACGGCGGGGCCGTGAACCGGGCGGGCGTCGACTTCTACAGCCGCCTGGTCGACGAGCTGCTCGCGGCCGACATCCTGCCCTGGCTCACGCTGTACCACTGGGACCTGCCGCAGGCGCTGCAGGAGGGCGGGGGCTGGACGAACCGCGACGTCGTCGACCGCTTCCTGGAGTACGCGGGCACCGTGCACGACGCGCTGGGCGACCGCGTGAACGTGTGGACGACGCTGAACGAGCCGTGGTGCTCGTCGTTCCTCTCCTATACGGGCGGCGAGCACGCGCCGGGGCACACCAGCATCGCGGAGGGGCTGCTCGCGTCGCACCACCTGCTGCTCGCCCACGGCGCCACGGTGAAGGAGCTGCGCGGGCGCGACTCGTCGCTCAACCTCGGCATCACGCTCAACCACACCGTCGCCGACCCCGCCGACCCGCAGAACCCCGCCGACGTGGATGCCGCCCGGCGCCTGGACGGGCAGTTCAACCGCTGGTTCCTCGACCCGATCTACCGCGGCTCCTACCCCGCGGACGTCGTCGAGGACATCCGCGCGGTCGACCCCGAGGCGGTCGCGCGGTTCGAGGCAGCGGTGCGCGACGGCGACCTCGAGACCATCGCCCAGCCCATCGACACGCAGGGCGTGAACTACTACCACGGCGACCTCGTCTCCGGCACGGCGCCCGCGACGACCGCGACCGCCGAGGAGGGCGGCCCGGCGACCTCCCGGCCCACGCGCAGCCCGTACCCGTCGAGCGGCGGCATCCACGCGGTCGAGCGCGGGCTGCCCCGCACGGCGCAGCACTGGGAGGTGCAGCCGGAGGGGCTCACGCGACTGCTGCAGCGCGTGTGGGCCGAGTACGCCGAGCCCGCCGGGGTCGTGCTGTACGTCACGGAGAACGGCGCCGCCTACGACGACGAGCCCGTGGTGGAGGACGGTGAGACGCGCGTGCACGATGCCGACCGCACCGAGTTCCTGCGCCTGCACCTGGACGCGGTGCTCGATGCGGTCGAGGCGGGCGTGGATGTGCGCGGCTACTTCTACTGGTCGCTGTTCGACAACTTCGAGTGGGCGTGGGGATACGACAAGAGGTTCGGCATCGTGCGCGTCGACTACGACACCCAGGAGCGCACGCTGAAGGACTCGGCCCACGAGTACCGTCGCATCATCGCGGCCAGGGAGCTGGCGCCCGTCCCCGGTGAGCCGGCCAGGGCCTGACCGGGGCGGGCGGCGCGGCGTCGCCCGGCGATCCGTGGTCTCCGGCGGGGCATCGCGTGGTCGACAATAGGGCCATGGAAGAGAGCGTGCGGTGATGTCGCCCAGGGCGACCATCGAAGAGGTCGCGGCCGCGGCGGGTGTCTCCCGCTCGACCGTGTCGCGGGTCGTGAACGGCTCGACGGCGGTGAGCCCCGAGGCCCTCGCGGCCGTGCGCGCCGCGATCGACGACCTCAACTACGTGCCCAACCGGGCGGCCCGCTCTCTCGCCTCTCGGCAGACGCACGCGATCGCGCTGATCGTGCCGGAAGACACGACGCGGTTCTTCGGCGACCCGTTCTTCGCGGCCATCGTCGCCGGGATCACCGGCGCGCTCGGCAGCTCCGACTACCTGCTGAACCTGTTGATCGCGAGCGACGACCCCGGCGACAAGATGACGAGCTTCGTGCGCAACGGCGGCGTCGACGGCGCCCTCATCGTGTCGCACCATGCGAGCGACGGCTTCGTTGACCGGATCGCCGATGCGGTCCCGGTCGTGTTCGGCGGGCGGCCGGTGCGCCGCAGCGCAGGCGACTACGTGGTCGATGTCGACAACGTGGCCGGGGCGCGCGTGGCCACGCAGCGGCTCATCGACATCGGGCGCTCCAGGATCGCCACGATCTCCGGTCCGCTGTCGATGATCTCCTCGACCGACCGCGTGCAGGGCTTCCGGGATGCGCTCGCGGATGCGGGTCTCGCGCCGTGCGCCGAGGAGGAGGGCGACTACAGCGAGGCGAGTGGTGCGGAGGCGGCTCGTCGGCTGCTCGCGTCCGGTCGTCCCGACGCGATCTTCGTGGCGAGCGACCTGATGGCACGCGGAGCGCTCACGGCGCTGCGCGCGGCGGGGGTGCGGGTGCCGGAGGACATCGCCCTGGTCGGCTTCGACGACTCCTCGGTGGCGGTCAGCACCGATCCGGCCCTCACCACGGTGCGCCAGCCGATGTATGCGCAGGGCGAGACCATGGCCCGCGTGCTGCTGTCGCGGCTGGCAGGCGAGGACCCGCCGCAGACGACGATCCTGCCCACCGAGCTCGTGGTGCGCGGCTCGGCCTGACGCGCGCACGGGTGCGGCCCTGACGCCCCCTCATGGCCAGGGATGCACCCGTGCGTCGGGTGGGGGCGAACCCCGCGAACGCATGAACTGAACAGACGTTCAACGTACACGCTACACGGAGCGGCGATATTCTTGTGACCCCGGGAGGTGGTCGCCGCATGGCCCGAACCGACGAGCAGAACCGCCAGGCGCGCGAGCGCGCCCGCGAGAACATCCTGCAGGCGGCGATCGCGGTCTTCAGCGAGCGCGGAGTCGCCGGCGCCAGCATCGCCCAGATCACCTCGCGAGCCGGCGTCGCCCAGGGTCTGGTCAACTACCACTTCGGCGGCAAGGAGCAGCTGGTCGCCGCGGTGATCGACCGCTGGTTCGAGACCGTGCTCGGGCTCGCGCGGGTGGACGGCACCCCCGACGAGATACTGGCCGCGATCATCGACGGCGCCCTCATGGCCACGGCCTTCGCGATGCCGCTCCAGCGCGCCGTGCTCGCGATGCAGCAGCAGCCCTCCACGCACCGGCTCTTCGCGGAATCGGAGCAGCGTCACGCCGAGGCGGCGACCGCGGCGGAGGACGCTGTGCGCGAAGTGTTCCGCGCGCGCGGAGCCGACGACCCCGCGCTGGAGGAGGTCATGCTCCGCAGCACCCTCGAGGGCGTGTTCGTGAAGTACTGCGTCTTCGGAGACACGTATCCGCTGGAGGAGGCGCGGCGCTGGCTGCACCGGCGCTACGGACTGCCGGAACCGGCGGCCCCGATGCCCCTCGACGTGCCGCCGCGGACCGGCGAGCCCCGGCCCCGGGCCACCTGGGCGCTCCGGCCCGACCCGAACGCCTGACCTCGGTGCCCGGTGCGTCAGTCCAGGTGCATGCGCGCGAACGCGCCGAGCACCACCCGTTCGGACTGCACCAGGTAGCGCTCGAGCTCGGCGGCGCCCGCCTCGGCGCCCCTGCTGAGGAAGGTGTCGAGCACGGCGCGGTTCTTGCGCACGAACGGCTCGTGCAGCGCCCGCGGGTCGTCGATCTTCAAGAAGGCCAGACGCAGCTCGGCCGCGACGTTGCGGTACGTGCGAGCCAGGCGCGGACTGTCGGCGAGGTCGACCAGCGCCACGTGGAACGCCATGTTCGCGCTGCCGACCGTGCGCCACGCGGCGGCGTCGTCGCGGGAGACGCCGGCCACGGCGGCCTCGGCGGCCGCGACCGCCTCCCTCATGCGCTGCACGGCGGGGTGCTCCGGCTCGGACTGGCGCAGGGCCGTGCACTCGATGATGCGGCGGGCGCGATAGATGTCGATCACGTCGGCGATCGACGGGGAAGCCACGGAGACCCCACGGTGCGGGACGTGCTCGACCAGGCCCTGCTCCGCGAGCACCCGGAACGCCTCGCGGAGCGTGTTGCGCGACACGTCGAAGCGCTCGGCGAGGGCGGACTCCGACAGGCGGGAGCCGGGGGCGACGTCGCCGTCGATGATGAGCTGACGGAGCACGTCGGCGAGCGGGCCCTGCTGGTTCATGCCTTCATCGTAGGTGCGGGGCGGGCGGCGGGCCGGGATCGGGTCTCGGCGGGAATCACACGACGGCAACCGCGCTGTAGCACGACGGAAACATGATTGTTGAACAATCGGTGTCTGTCCGTTCTACACTGGGTATCGATCCGACACCCACCAACGACGATGGGACCCCCCTATGTCCGAGCAGTCCACCGCCGCCCTCTCCCCGGAGGACGAGGCCCGCGCCGCCCACGCGAAGAAGCGCGCGGGACGCAGTGCCGTCATCGGCGCCATCTTCCTCATGGCCACGAGCGCCATCGGGCCCGGCTTCATCACGCAGACCGCCACCTTCACGGCGCAGATGGGGGCCGCGTTCGCGTTCGCGATCCTGGTGTCGATCCTGGTCGACATCGCGGTGCAGCTGAACATCTGGCGCATGATCACCTCCTCGGGCAAGCGCGCCGGTGAACTCGCCAACAGCGCCATCCCGTTCTCCGGCCACGTCATCGCCGTGCTCGTGGTGATCGGCGGCCTCGCGTTCAACATCGGCAACATCGCCGGGGGCGGCCTCGGGCTCAACGCCCTGCTCGGCATCGACGCGAAGATCGGCGGCGCGCTCACCGCGGCGCTCGCGATCATCATCTTCCTGGTGAAGAAGGCCGGCAGGGTGATGGACGTCGTCCTCATCGTCCTCGGCATCGGCATGATCGTGATGACCGTGGTCGTCGCCCTCATCGCCCAGCCGCCCATCGGCGACGCGCTGCGGCAGACGTTCGTGCCCGACCAGCTCAACTTCGCCACCATCACCACCATCGTCGGCGGCACCGTCGGCGGCTACATCACCTACTCCGGTGCGCACCGCTACCTCGACTCCGGCCACGTCGGCCCGCAGTACGCGAAGCCCGTCATGCGCGCCGCGGCCAACGGCATCCTCGTCACCGGCATCATGCGGTACGTGCTGTTCCTCGCCATCCTCGGGGTGGTGGCCTCCGGCGTGGCGCTCGACCTCTCGTCGCAGGCCGCGAACCCGGCCGGGCAGGCGTTCGGCGCCGTGCTGGGCGACGCGGGTCTGCGCATCTTCGGCGCGATCTTCTGGGCCGCCGCGATCAGCTCCGTGATCGGCGCCGCCTACACCTCGGCCACGTTCCTGTCGACGTTCACCGCGAAGCTGCACGGCGGCTGGCCCCTGCAGCTCGCGACCGTCGCCTTCATCGTCGTCTCGCTCGGGGTCTACCTCGCGATCGGCACGGCCCCCGCGGCGATCCTCGTGTTCGTCGGCGGCTTCAACGGCCTGATCCTGCCGATCGGCCTCACGGTGTTCATGTACATCGGCTGGTTCCGGCGCGACCTGCTCGGCGACCGGAAGTACCCGATGTGGCTGCTGATCGCCGGTACCGTCGTGACCGCCCTCACCTGGTACATGGGTGCCGTCTCGATCGGCCCCATCTTCGCCTTCCTCGGAATCGGAGCGTGACGACATGGCGACCATCGACCTGAACTCGGACCTCGGCGAGAACGTCCCCGACCGGATCGTCAGCGACGACGCCAGCATGCTGCGCATCGTCACGAGTGCGAACGTGTCGTGCGGTTTCCACGCCGGCAGCCCCGAGGGCATCCGCGAGACGCTCGCCGCGGCCGTCGCCGGAGGCGTCGTGATCGGCGCGCACCCCGGCTACCGCGACTACGAGAACTTCGGGCGCACGAAGGTCGACATCGACTCTGCGACGCTCCAGGCCCACGTCGAGTACCAGCTCGGCGCACTCCTGGGGCTCGCGGCCGCGGTGGGCGGCCGGGTCTCGTACGTCAAACCCCACGGCGCGCTCTACAACACGATCGCCCGCGACGAGCGGCAGTCGAAAGACGTGGTGGCGGCGATCCGTGCGGTCGACCCCTCGCTCGTGCTGCTCGGGCTCGCGGGAGGCGTGGTGCTCGACGTCGCACAGCGGGCGGGGCTCTCGGTGGCCGCCGAGGCCTTCGCCGACCGCGCCTACCAGCCGGACGGACAGCTCGTGTCGCGCACCGAGGAGGGCGCCGTGCTGCACGACCCGACCGCGGTCGCCGAGCGCATGGTGCGCCTCGCCGCCGACGGCGTGATCCGGGCGATCGACGGCACCGATGTCGCGGTGTCCGCCCAGTCCATCTGCGTGCACGGCGACAGCCCCGGCTCGGTCGCGATGGCCGCCGAGACGAAGCGCCTGCTGCAGGCCGAGGGCATCACGATCGCCCCGTTCGCCGGAGTCTGACATGTCCGTGCTCGCCACCACCGACCAGCTCACCGCTGCGCGCGCCGCCCGCGCCGCGCACCGGGCGGGACACTCCGCGCCCACCAGCGGCGTCGCGCCGGGACTGACGCAGGCGAACCTCATCGCCGTGCCTGCCGACTGGGCGTTCGAGACGCTGCTGTACGCGCAGCGCAACCCGAAGCCCTGCCCCGTGCTCGAGGTGATCGAGCAGGGCCAGGTGGAGTCACGGCTGGCGCCGGGCAGCGACATCCGCACCGACATCGGCCGTTACCGCATCTGGCGCGACGGCGAGCTCGCGGAGGAGGTGACCGACGCGACGGCCGCGTGGGCCGAGCAGCCCGACCTCGTCGCGTTCCTCATCGGCTGCAGCTTCACGTTCGAGACCGGTCTCGTCGAGGCGGGCATCCCCATCCGTCACCAGGAGCTCGGGCGCAACGTGCCGATGTACCGCACGGCCGTGGACTGCGCGCCGGCCGGACGGCTGCGCGGCGAGATGGTCGTGTCGATGCGCCCGATCCCCGCGGACCGCGTGGCCGACGCCGTGCAGATCTCCGCCCGCACGCCGGCCGTGCACGGCGCACCCGTGCACATCGGCGACCCGGCCTCGCTGGGCATCACCGACCTGTCGACCCCGGACTTCGGCGACGCCCCCGAGCTGCGCGACGGCGAGATCCCCGTGTTCTGGGCCTGCGGCGTGACCCCGCAGGCGGCGATCATGGCGTCGAAGCCGCCGTTCGCCGTGACGCACGCCCCCGGGTACATGTTCGTGACCGACGTGCCCGATGCGGAGTACCGGGTCTGATGCGCATCCTCACGGCCTCCGACGGCGCGCTCCTGGTCGAGGCGGACGACCTCGAACAGGCCATGCGGCTCAACCTCGCGTGGGACGGCGTGCCCGGCGTGGTCGAGCGCATCCCCGGCGCGCGCACGGTGCTGGTGCGCTACGACCCGCTGCGCACCACGGCCGCCGCGCTCGCCGGGGTGCTCGCCGCGACCGAGGTCGACGCCGCCGAGCTCCCCGATGCGGGCGAGGTCGAGGTGCCGGTGCGCTACGACGGGGAAGACCTCGACGAGACGGCGACGCTGCTCGGGGTGTCGGCGGAAGAGCTCGTCGCGCGTCACCTCGCGGCCGACTGGCGGGTCGCGTTCTCGGGCTTCGCGCCCGGCTTCGGCTATGCGGTGAGCGACGACGCGCTGTTCGACGTGCCGCGCCGCTCGTCGCCGCGCACGCGCGTGCCCGCGGGCTCGGTCGCGCTCGCCGGAGCCTTCAGCGGCGTGTACCCCCGCGAGAGCCCCGGCGGCTGGCAGCTGATCGGCCGCACCGACCTGGCCATGTGGGACATCGACCGCGAGCCTCCCGCACTGTTCGCACCCGGGCGGCGGGTGCGGTTCGTGCGGGCCGAGCGGGCCGCGGTCGTCGCGTCGGCCGAGAGCGCCGGCGGCACGGATCCGCGCGGCGGAGAAGCCTCCGCGACCCAGGGGCCGCGCGCTCCCGGAGCCCCCGCGGTGGAGGTCGTGCGCTCGTCGCTGCAGCTGCTCGTGCAGGACGAGGGTCGCGCGGGCTATGCCGCCCTGGGCGTCTCGGCCTCCGGCATCGCGGACCGGGTGGCCCTGCGCGACGCCAACCGCGCGGTCGGCAACCCCTCCGCCGCTGCCGTCCTGGAGTGCGTGGGCGGTGCGGTGCTGCGGTTCCACGGAGCCGGGGTGGCCGCGGTGGCCGGAGCGACCGGGGTCCTCACCCTCACGGACGCCGCCGGCGTGCCGCGCGACATCGCCCCCGGGGCACCGTTCGCCACGGTCGACGGCGACGAGCTCACCCTCGGTCACCCCGAGCGCGGGCTGCGCTTCGTGATCGCCGTGCGCGGGGGGATCGACGTCGCCCCGGCGCTCGACAGCCGCGCCAGCGACACCCTCGCCGGGCTCGGCCCGCAGCCCCTCGCGGCGGGCGATGTCGTGCCGATCGGCACGGCCCCGGTGACCTCGGTGGATCCGGTCGTCCTGCCGCGCGACCTTCCCGCCCCGGGCGACACCGTGGCGCTCGAGATCACGCTCGGCCCGCGCGACGACTGGTTCACCGCGGCCGGGGTCGCCGCGCTCACCGGTCAGGAGTGGACGGTGACGCCGCGCTCCGACCGCGTCGGCATCCGGCTGCACGGCGAGGTGCCGCTGGAGCGTGCCGTGGGCGGGGAGCTGCCCAGCGAGGGCGCGGTGACCGGCGCGATCCAGGTGCCGCCGGACGGTCAGCCCGTGCTGTTCCTCCCCGATCATCCGCTCACGGGCGGCTACCCCATCATCGGCGCACTCACCGATCGCAGCCTCGACCTCGCCGCGCAGCTCCCGCCGGGGGTGCACGTGCGCTTCATCGTGAAGGAGACCCCATGACCCGTGTGCTCATCGCCAACCGCGGCGAGATCGCGGTGCGCGTGATCCGCGCCTGCGCCGAGGCCGGATACACGTCGGTCGCCGTGTACGCCGATCAGGATGCGGATGCGCTGCACGTGCGGCTCGCCGACGAGGCCGTCGGCCTGGGCGGTGACACGGCGGCGAGCACCTACCTGTCGGTCGAGGCGCTGATCGACGCCGCGCGCCGCAGCGGGGCCGACGCGGTGCACCCCGGCTACGGCTTCCTCTCCGAGAGCGCGGCGTTCGCGCGGGCTGTCGAGGGCGCGGGCCTGGTGTGGATCGGCCCGTCGCCGGAGAGCATCGACGCCCTCGGCGACAAGATGACCGCGCGGCGCATCGCCCAGCGGGTCGGCGCACCCCTCGCGGCCGGCACCGACGAGCCGCTCTCCGGCCCGGAGGAGGCCGTGGCCTTCGCCGAGGAGCACGGGCTGCCGATCGCCATCAAGGCCGCGTTCGGCGGGGGCGGCCGCGGCCTCAAGGTCGTGCGGGAGCTGTCCGAGGTGGCGGCGGCGTTCGAGGCGGCGACGCGGGAGGCCGTGGCCGCGTTCGGTCGCGGCGAGTGCTTCGTGGAGCGGTTCCTGGAGCGCCCCCGGCACATCGAGGTGCAGGTGCTGGGCGACGGCCGCGGCGGGGTGGTCGTGGTGGGCGATCGCGACTGCTCGATGCAGCGGCGCAACCAGAAGCTGATCGAGGAGGCACCGGTGCCCGCACTCGCTCCGGAGCAGCGGTCGGCGATCCACGAGGCGGCGCGGGCGATCTGCGCCGAGGTGCAGTACCGCGGGGCGGGCACCGTGGAGTTCCTGCTCGCGGCCGACGGCACGATCTCGTTCCTCGAGGTCAACACGCGCCTCCAGGTCGAGCATCCGGTGACGGAGGAGGTCACGGGCACCGACCTCGTGCGCGAGCAGTTCCGCATCGCGTTCGGCGAGGGTCCGTCGTTCACCGAGACCCCGCGGCCGTCGGGTCACGCGTTCGAGTTCCGCATCAACGCGGAAGACCCCGGTCGCGGGTTCCTTCCCAGCCCGGGGCGGGTCGAGGCGCTGCGCATCCCCGGCGGCCCCGGCGTGCGATGGGACAGCGGCATCGAGGCGGGCGACGTGGTGCAGCCCGCGTTCGACTCCCTGATCGCCAAGCTCATCGTGCACGCGGACACCCGGGAGGCCGCCCTCGTGCGAGCACGCCGGGCGCTGCGCGAGCTCGCCGTCGACGGCCCGGCGACCGTGATCCCGTTCGACCTCCGCGCGATCGACGACCCCGCGTTCGCGACCGACACCTTCGGGGTGCACACGCAGTGGATAGAGACGGTGCTGCTGCCCGCGCTCGACGCGCAGCCGCGACCCGCGGTCGCACCGGTGTCCGGGCTGCAGCGGTTCCCCGTGGAGGTCGATGGCCGCCGGGTCGTGCTCGGGCTGCCCGCGGAGCTGCTGGCGGGGATCGGCCGTCCGGCGACGGAGGCGGCACCGGAGCCTGCGGCGGACGCGTCCGAGCTCCGGACTCCCGCGCCGGGCACGCTCGTGCGATGGCTGCTCGACGACGGCGCGGAGGTCGCGGCGGGCGACCCGGTGGCCGTGCTCGACGCGATGAAGATGGAGACGACGGTCACCGCGCACCGCCCCGGCACTCTCACCCGCCGCGCGGAGACCGGCGCGACCGTCGCGCCGGACGCCGTCCTCGCCACGATCGCCTGACCCGTCCGGCCCGGCCGTCCCGCCCGCGCCCCGTCGGAGTGCGAAAACGCACCTCCCGCACCCCCGCAACGCCCCTTTTCGATCCCGCACCGGTGGCCCGGCACGCCCCTGCCCGTGGGAGTGCGAAAAACGCACCTCCCCCGCCCCCGGGACGCCCGTTCTCGACCCCGCACGCCCCGGACTGCTCCCGCTGTGGGAATGCGAAAACGCACCTCCGACGTGTCGGGGAGGTGCGTTTTCGATCCCGAGAGTGGACGGGACGGGACGGGACCCCGGGCGTTACGCGGGGTCGCCGCCCAGGGGGCCGACGGGCTCGAGGGGCTTCGGGTCGTCGGCGCCGGTCTTGCGGGCGCGGGCGATCAGGTTGCCCAGGTGGTAGATGAGCAGCGCCGCGACGGTGCCGAGCACGATGCCGCCGAACGCAAAGTCGCCGAGCTGCATCGAGAACCCGGCGATGCCGATCACGAGCGACACCGCGGCCGTGTACTGGTTGACCGGGCGCGAGAAGTCCACGCGGCTGTCGACCCAGATCTTGATGCCGATGATGCCGATCAGGCCGTACAGGGCCGTGGTCGCGCCGCCCAGCACGCCGGCGGGGATCGAGTTGAACACCTCGCCGACCTTGGGGGAGAACGCGAGCAGGATCGCGAAGAGGCCCGCCACCCAGTAGACGGCGGTCGAGTACACGCGGGTCGCGGCCATCACGCCGATGTTCTCGCCGTAGGTCGTGGTGCCCGAGCCGCCGAAGCCGCCCGCGATCGTGGTCGCGACGCCGTCGGCGATCAGTGCGCGGCCGGTGTGCTTGTTGATCGACGGGTCCTCGGTCATGGTCGCGACGCCGCGCACATGGCCGACGTTCTCGGCGATGAGCACGAGCACGACCGGCAGGAACATCGCGATGGTCGACCACGTGCCCGGCTCGACGAAGTCGGGGAGCTGGAAGTGCGGCAGGCCGACCCAGGGTGCCTCGGCGATGAGCTCGGCCGGTGTCTTGCCGCCGCGGAGGGCGTTGGGCACGTCGAACGAGCCGGTGAACGCGGCCCAGATGAAGCCGACCGCGACGCCGAGGAAGATCGAGATGCGGCCGAGGAAGCCGCGGAACAGCACCGCGAACAGGATGATCGCGACGAGGGTGATGGTCGCGGTCACCGGGTCGAGCTGGAAGTTGCTCCACGCGGTGGGAGCGAGGTTGAAGCCGATCAGGGCGACGATGGCCCCCGCGACGACCGGGGGCATGAGTGCGTCGACCCATCGCAGCCCGGCGAACTGCACGACGAGCCCGACGACGGCGAGGAGCACGCCGACCGCGACGACGCCCGCGAGCGCCGAGCCGGTGCCACCCGCGGCGACGGCGGCCGTGATCGGGGCGATGAACGCGAACGAGGAGCCGAGGTAGCTGGGCAGCTGGTTCTTCGTGATGAGCAGGAAGATGAGGGTGCCGAGGCCGCTGAACAGCAGGGTCGTCGAGACCGGGAAGCCCGTCAGCGTCGGCACGAGGAAGGTGGCGCCGAACATCGCGACGACGTGCTGGAGTCCGATCGCGACGGTGGCGGACCAGCTCAGGCGCTCGTCGGGACGGACGACCGCGCCGGCCTCGACCGTGCGTCCGTTTCCGTGCAGCTTCCACAGGGCCATGCGGGCTCCTCAGGGTTCGGGGGTGGCGGGAGTGCTGAAGAAACACTACCGATTCCTGAGTGTTGCCTGAGCGCCGATCGGCCAGCCGCTCCTCTACGCGGGTGACGACGTCAGCCGCACCGACGTGCGACGCGTGGAGTAGTCCGGCTCAGGCGCCCAGGCGGTCGATCAGTTCGCGGTAGCGCGCGGTCGTCCGGGCGACGACCTCGTCGGGCAGCGCGGGCGGCTCGCCCTGCTTGTCCCAGTTCGCGGCGAGCCAGTCGCGCACGATCTGCTTGTCGAAGCTCGCCATCCGCTCGGCCGGGGTGGTGCCGGTGCGCCAGGCCTCGGCGTCCCAGTACCGCGAGGAGTCGCTGGTGAGCACCTCGTCGGCGAGGCGCAGGGTGCCGTCGGCATCGGTGCCGAACTCGAACTTGGTGTCGGCGAGGATCAGGCCCCGCTCCTCGGCGATCGCCGCCGCCTTCGCGTACACGGCCAGGGAGGTGTCGCGCAGCTCGGCCGCTCGCTCGGCACCGACCAGCTCGACGACGCGGTCGAACGTGATGTTCTCGTCGTGCTCGCCCATCGGCGCCTTGTACGCGGGCGTGAACAGCGGTTCGGGCAGCCGGTCGCCGTTGTGCAGGCCGTCCGGGAGGGCGATGCCGCACACCGTGCCGTGCTCCTGATACTCGGCCCAGCCGGAGCCGGTGATGTAGCCGCGCACGACGCACTCGATCGGGAGCATCTCCAGCGACTGGGCGAGCATCGCGCGGTCGGCGACCTCCTCGGGCAGCTCGCCCGGGGCCAGGTGGTTCGGCACGTCGAGCTGGGCGAACCACCAGCGGCTGAGGCGGGTGAGCAGGGCCCCCTTGTCGGTGATGCCGGGCGACAGCACCACGTCGAAGGCGCTCACCCGGTCGGAGGCGACGACGAGGATGCGGGTGTCGGCCGGGTCCTCCGAGGCGTAGAGGTCGCGGACCTTGCCGGAGTAGAGGTGTCGCCAACCGGGGATGCTCTGCGCGGTGCCTGCCGTGGGTGTGCTCACCCGCCCATTATCCCGGTCTCCCGTGGCGGCGCCCGCACAGAAGTCAAGGGGAGCGCGGGCCGCGTGCTCCCGGGGCGAGGATCGCCGCATCGAAGGGAGCGGGTATGACGAAGGATCTCGCGAAAGGCGATCGGGTGAGCTGGAACACGTCGCAGGGGCGCACGCGCGGCACGGTGGTCGAGAAGCGGACGAAGGACTTCACGTTCGCGGGGCAGCACTTCACCGCCTCGGACGAGGAGCCGGCGTATCTCGTGGAGTCGGAGAAGAGCGGCGATCGTGCGGCGCACAAGGGCTCCGCTCTGCGTCGGCTGGGGTGAGACGCCCGGAACCGGTATCGCCGCGCGCGACGTGGCGCGGGAGCCTGACCGGGCGTATAGTCCACATGGACTAATCGAGGTGAGGACATGGCGAAGGACCCGGTGGACGCGCTCACGCCGCTCGGCGTGATGGTGCTCGCGCTGCTGCGCGAGAGCGACATGCACCCCTACGAGATGGTCCGGCTGCTGCGCGCTCGGCACGACGATCGGCTCATCACCGTCACCAACGGCACGCTGTACCACACGGTCGCCCGGCTGCAGCGGGCGGGGCTGCTCGCCGAGGTCGGGACCGACCGCGACGGAAAGCGGCCGGAGCGCACGACCTACACGCTCACCGACGCGGGGCGCGAGACGGTGGTCTCCTGGGTGCGTCGCGCCCTGCCCCGCATCGATCGCGAGGTCGACGCCCGGGTCGCGCTCGCCGAGGCCCACAACCTCGAACGCACCGATGTCGTCGCGCTGCTCCACGACCGCCGCGCCGCCCTCCGGGACTCGCACGCGCTGCACCATGACGGGCTCCGCGGCGCCCGCACCAAGGGTGTCCCCGCCCAGGTCCTCGTCGAGATCGAGCGACAGGAGGCGCTGCTCGACGCGGAGCTGCGCTGGCTCGACTCCCTGCTCACCCGCCTCGACGGCGACGATCTCCCCTGGGGGCCGGACGCCTTCGACGACTCCGACCGCTACCGCGCTCAGCGAAAGGCTGCACAGCAATGACCGAATCCCGCCAGGCCGCAGGGCCTCAGACCGGCCCGTTCGCGGCCGGTCACGCGCCGAAGAGCCCGTGGCCCGCCCTGTGGGCGCTCGTCATCGGCTTCTTCATGATCCTCGTCGACACCACGATCGTGTCGGTCGCGAACCCGGCCATCAAGGCCGCACTCGACCCGCAGACCAACAACCTCGACAACGTCGTGTGGGTCACCAGCGCCTACCTGCTGGCCTACGCGGTGCCGCTGTTGATCACCGGACGCCTCGGTGACCGCTTCGGCCCGAAGAACATCTACCTGATCGGGCTCGCGGTGTTCACGCTCGCGTCGCTGTGGTGCGGGCTGTCCACCACGCTCGAGGGCCTGATCGCGGCGCGTGCCGTGCAGGGTCTCGGCGCCGCCTTCATGACCCCGCAGACCATGGCCGTCATCACGCGCACCTTCCCGCCCGAGCGACGCGGTGCGGCGATGGGGCTGTGGGGGGCGACAGCCGGCGTGGCCACGCTCGTCGGCCCGCTGGCCGGCGGCCTGCTGGTGGACGGCCTCGGCTGGGAGTGGATCTTCTTCGTGAACCTGCCCGTGGGTGTCGTGGCGTTCGTGCTCGCGTGGATCCTGGTGCCGAGGCTGAAGACGCACCCGCACCGCTTCGACCTCGTCGGTGTCGTGCTGAGCGCCGTGGCCCTGTTCCTGATCGTGTTCGGGCTGCAGGAGGGCGAGAAGTTCGACTGGGGTGTGATCTGGGGTCCGATCTCGGTGTGGAGCCTGATCATTGCGGGCGTCGTGGTGCTGGCGCTGTTCATCGTGCAGCAGGCCCGCACCCGGAGTGAGCCGCTCGTGCCGCTCGGGCTGTTCCGCGACCGCAACTTCTCGGGCGCGAACGTCGCGATCGCCGCGGTCGGCTTCACGGTCACCAGCATGTCGCTGCCGATGATGTTCTTCCTGCAGACGGCCCGCGGGCTCACCCCGACAGAGGCGGCCATGCTGCTCATCCCGATGGCGGTGCTGTCGGGAGTGCTGGCTCCCGTGGCCGGCAAGATCCTCGACCGCGTCGACCCCCGGGTCATCCTCATCCCCGGACTGCTCTGCGTGGGTGGGGCGCTGCTCTGGTACTCGGCGCTGACGACCATGGACACCCCGATCCTGATGTTCCTGCTGCCGTCTGCCCTGATGGGCATCGGCAACGCGGGCATGTGGGGTCCGCTCGCGACCACGGCCACGCGCAAGCTGCCGCCGCGGCAGGCCGGTGCCGGCGCGGGCATCTACAACACGACCAGGACGATCGGCTCGGTGATCGGTTCGGCGTCGATCGCCGCGTTCATGCAGTCGCGGCTGGAGGCGAACCTGCCCGGACTGTCGGACGCGCCGGCGGGCATCAGCGGGGGCGGGTCACTGCCGCCGCAGGTGGCGGAGGGCTTCGCGGCGGGTATGGCGCAGGCGCTGCTGCTGCCCGCGGCCGTGATCGTCGTCGCGCTCGTGGCCGCGCTGTTCCTCGGTCGCTACGACCGTGACGACGCGGCGGCTCCGGCCACCGCGGCCCCCGCCCCTCCCGCGTGAGCCGGGGGGAGGGTCCAGCCCTCCCCCGACCCGGCTGACGAGGAGATATGCACTGGTCGTGGGTGCCGCGTGAGTGAGCGCAGCTCGACGGGCGGGGGTCGCCATAGCGTCGCTGCATGCCGACGGTGATGCGGGTGCGCGGGTACCGGTTCTTCTTCTACAGCAACGAGGGATCGGAGCCTCCGCACGTACACGTCGAGCGGGCGGAGTTCACTGCCAAGTTCTGGCTGCGGCCGGTAAAATCGGCGGCGGATACGCGGTTCGATGGGCGTGAACTGCGACGGATCACCCGCCTCGTCGAGGCTCGACGGGACAGGATCGAGGAGGCCTGGCATGAGTACTTCGGTGGATGACGCCGTCGCGGTCGATGTCGGGATCGGTCAGGGGGAGCTGCGGGTGCGGATGAGGGACGGACGCACGATCAGTGCGCCCGTGAGTTGGTTCCCTCGGCTCGCGGAGGCGAGCGATGCACAGCGGGCGGACTGGCGTCTGATCGGCGCGGGTGAGGGCATCCACTGGCCGCAGCTCGACGAGGACATCTCGATCGCTGCTCTGCTCCGAGGACGCTGAGGGTCCAGCCCTCCCCCGACCCGGTGCCCGGGGTCAGGCCTGGGTGCTGAAGACCGAGGACAGCACGAGCCCGGCGCCCCCGAGCAGCGTGATCTGATCCGGGTCCTCCGCGAAGAACACCGTCGGCGGCTGTCCGCGCTCGGGTGCCAGCCGGGTGACCCAGGTCTGCAGGGCCGTGCGCAGCGCCTCGCCGCCCGTGCAGGCGTCGCCGTGCATGATGTAGTGCCCTGGCGCGAGGATCTGCTCGTTGTTCGCGATGCCGATCGCGAGATTGCGGGCGTACAGGTCGAGCAGCGCCGCGGCGTCGTCCGAGCCGTCCGCCACGAGGGCGGCGAGGCTGCGGGAGTCGAGGGTGTCGGCGTGCGGGAGGCCGTCGGCCGCGGCCCGGTCGCGCAGCCAGCCCAGCGTGGCGACCGTCTCCCAGCAGCCGCGCCGTCCGCACCGGCACTCGTCGCCGTCGAGCTGCACGATGGTGTGGCCGGACTCGCCCCCGGCACCGTTCTCGCCGCGGAGCACCTCGCCGCCGTGCACGATCCCGAAGCCCAGCGCCTCACCGGTGTACACGGATGCGAAGTCCTGGATCTCCCGCCCCAGCCCGAACCACCGGTCGCCCAGTGCCTGGACGCGCGGGTGGTGGTCGACGAGGGTGGTGGCGCCGAAGCGCTTCTCCAGCAGCGCGACGACCGGGAGCCCGTTGAGCCCAGGGGTGAGGTGCATCGAGATGACGCTGCCCGTGCTGGTGTCGACCATGCCCGCCGCGGCGACGCCGATGCCGACGAGGGCTTCTCCCGCGAAGCAGCCGTCGGTCACCTGGTGCAGGCACGCGGTGATCTCGTCGGTCGACGCGTCGCGGCTATACGCCGCGTGGTGCATCTCGTGGATCGTGCCGTCGAAAGCGATGCGGGCGGCCACGACGAAGTCGGGGGAGAGGTGCACGGCGCCGAGCCACGGGCCGTCGCCGCGGAACCAGAGCGGTCGGGCCGGCTTGCCTCCGGCCTCGGACGGCGCGACGGGGTCGCCTTCGACGAGGGTGGCGGAGTCGAGCAGGGGCTGCAGGATCGTGGCGATCGTGGCTCGGTTCACGCCGAGCGAGCGGGCCAGTTGCGCGCGGCTGGAGGGGCCGAGGCGGTGCAGGGTCTCCAGCACGCGGCGGCGGTTCGCGGCTCCGATCGCGCTCGTGGTGATGAGCGGACGGCGCGAGCTCTGGTCGGAGAACACCAGGTCGGCCTGCGGTTTGCCTGACGGTGCCATGGCACCTGCCTTTCCGGTCGCGACGGGTGGCGGCGATGGCTCCGTCTGCGGATCAGTTTACAAGGAAGAATGTATGGTTTAGTGTCATACATACCTCGCGGCGCGCGGGCATCCATGACGAAGCGGGGTAGGCAGTGAACCACAGCAGGTCGGCACGAGTCGGAGTCATCGGCGGCGGGATCCGCGGCGGCATGTTCGCCAGAGCGCTGCAGGAGAACCCCCAGTCCGAGCTCGTCGCGATCTGCGACCGCAGCCCCGGCGTGCTGTCCGCGATGGGCGCGCAGCTGGGCGTTCCGGGCTATGCGAGCACCGAGGAGCTGCTCGCCGCCCACCCCGACCTCGACGGCGTCGTGATCGCGACCCCCGACTTCGCCCACCGCGAGGCGGCGGTGCTCTGCGCCCAGGCCGGTCTCGACCTGATGATCGAGAAGCCGCTGGCCACCGAGGTCGACGACGCGCGGGCGATCCTCGAAGCCGCCGACGCCGCCGGGGTGCGCGTCATGGTCGGCTTCGAGAACCGCTGGAACGTGCGGTACTCGGCGGTGCGCACCCGTCTCGGCGCCGACGGAGACCCGAGGATCAGCGCCCAGATCATCAACCTCAACGACACGATCTTCGTGCCGACCGAGATGCTGTCGTGGTCCTCGAAGAGCTCGCCCGCGTGGTTCCTCATGCCGCACTCGCTCGACCTCGCGTGCTGGATCGGCCGCACGCACCCGGTATCGGTGTATGCGGTCGGCGCGCGCGACCGCCTCACCGAGGCCGGCATCGACACGTGGGACCGCGTCAACGCCGTGTTCACGATGGCCGACGGCTCGCACGTCGCGCTCAACTCGTCGTGGGTGCTGCCCGAGTCGATGCCGTCGGTGTTCGACTTCCGCTACGAGATCCAGTCCGCCGGTCAGGTCGTGCACATCGACGGCGCCGACGACGGTGTGATCGTCTACGACGCGCAGCGCGGGCAGCTCGTGCAGTCGGCCGTGCATGAGCGCGCCGGCCGCATCCACGGGGTGCCCATCGACATGGTCGGCGACTTCGTCCGCCTCCTCCGCGGGGAGCCCGTCGACGTGCCGGACGCCCGCGACGGCCTCCTCATCACCGCCGCGATCGAGGCGGTGCACACCGCCCTCGAGACCGGCGACGTCGTCTCCATCTCCGTCTGACCCCGCTTCACCTGCACCACCGCGAGACCCGAAACCACGCGACACCCGTCCGGAACTGCACGAAGGAGCAAGGAAATGAACGCATCACCGTCGATGAGCCGGGGCTTCTCCCGGCGTCAGATCTTCCAGCTCGGTGGCCTCGCCGTCGGGGCCATGGCCCTGGCGAGCTGCACCCCCGGAGGCGGAGGGCAGCAGAGCACCGGACCGCTCACGGCCGGTTCCGGGAAGCCCTCCGGCCAGATCAGCATCCTCGACGACAACACCAACGGCATCTTCAAGGACTGGGCCATCGCCGAGTTCGAGAAGCAGACCGGCATCAAGGTGGTCACCTACCAGCAGGGCAACTTCAACGACCTGCACGACAAGATGGCCACGATGTTCGCGGCGCAGGACTCGTCGTTCGACGTCGTGATGACGTGGGCCGGCTGGTCGGCCGAGTTCGGGCAGGCCGGATGGCTGGAGGAGCTCGACCCCTCCGCCGTGCCGGACGACCTCATCCAGCCGGCGCTCGACGCGGTGTCGTGGCGGGGCAAGGTGTACGGCCTGCCGAAGTTCGTCAGCGCGCAGACCATGTTCTGGAACAAGGACCTGTTCGCGGGGGCCGGGCTCGACCCCGAGACGGGCCCGGCGAACTGGGACGAGTTCGTCGCGGCGGCCAAGGCCCTCACCGGCGGCGGGCAGTACGGCTACGCGTGCGACATGGGCAACCCCGCCGGCGCGTACCAGAACTTCCTGCGCGCGCTGCTGCTCAACGGCGGGGAGTTCTACGACGCCGACTACAAGCCCACCTTCGCGAGTGACGCGGGCGTCGAGGCGCTGTCGAAGATGGTCGAGCTGCTGCAGGTGCACAAGGTGATGGACCCCTCCTCGCTGCAGATAACCAACGCGTCCGACCTCGCCGACCTCTTCGCCCGCGGCAGCACCGGCATGGTGTTCAACTGGCCGTTCCAGTACGCGGTCGCCACGGCCGCCGGCGCCGCGACCTCGGCCGCGACGGTGGGCAACGGCCTGCTCCCCGGCATGTCGGTGCGGTCGGCGTCGATCGACGGCTCCGAGGGCTTCGCGATCAGCAAGTTCTCGAAGAATAAGGAAGCGGCCCTGGCGTGGCTGCAGTTCGTCACCACCGGGAAGGTGCAGACCGACATCGTCGAGAAGGAGGGCTGGTTCCCCGTCTCGCAGACGGTGCTGGCCGAGCCCGCCGCGCGGGAGGCGCTGCCCATCCTGTCCACCTACGAGCAGTCCACCGAGTACGTCACCAAGCGCTACGGCACGCCCTGGTCGAACGAGCTCGACCAGGCGCTCTCCGTGCAGCTCATCAACGCCATGAACGGCAAGACCTCCCCCAAGGAGGCGCTGGAGTCGGCGCAGAAGACGGCGGAGGACCTCGTGAAGAAGTACCTGAAGTAGGGATCGGGGAATGGGCGTCAACCTCCTGGAGAGGAGCCGCCGGCGGGATCTGCGTTTCGGCCTCCTGCTGATCGCGCCGGCGGTGCTGATCATCGCGATGCTGCTCGGCTACCCGATGGGCTACGCCGTGTTCATGTCGTTCCACCAGTGGAACGACAAGCTGGGCATGGAGCACCCCTTCATCGGGCTGGAGAACTACGGGCAGCTGCTGACCGACCCCGCGGTGCACCGGGCGATGGAGCGCACGGCGTACTTCTCGGTGATCACCGTGATCGGCGGGGTCGCGCTGGCCGTGGCGATTGCGGTGCTGCTGAACCGGGAGTTCCGCGGACGCACGCTCGCCCGGGTGCTGCTGCTCGTGCCGTGGGCCGTGCCGCCCGTGGTGAACGGCATCATGTGGAAGCTGATCTTCGACGGCAGCACCGGCATCGCCAACACGATCCTGCGCGGACTCGGTCTCACGGAGGAGAACGTGCAGTGGCTGTCCGACCCCGCGCTCGCGATGAACATCCTGGTGTTCGCGGAGATGTGGAAGCTGCTGCCGTTCCTGTGCCTGCTGATGCTCGCGGCGCTGCAGGGCATCCCGTCGAACCTGTACCGGGCGGCGGCGATCGACGGCGCGGGACCGTGGCGGGCCTTCTGGCGCATCACCCTGCCCAACATGCGCGGCGCCCTGATGTTCGCGCTGATCGTGCAGTCGATGTGGTCGCTCAAGGTGTTCGACACCATCTACGTGCTCACGGGCGGCTCCGGCGGCCCGGCCGAGGGCACCACCACCATCAACTTCCTCGCGTACCTGGTGAACTTCAGCAACCTGGACCGCGGCTACGGCTCGGCGATGGCGGTCGGGATCATGATCCTCGTGCTCGTGGTGGCCGTGTTCTGGATCCTGCTGTTCGGCGGGTTCCGTCGCAAGAGGGGAGAGGCGCATGCCTGACCTGACCACCACCGCCCTCGTCACCACCGCCCGCCCGCGCGGGCGCCGGGTGTCGCGACGCGGACGCCGCCGCCTCACGGCCGTCGTGTGCGCGGTGCTGCTCGTGCTCGTGATGGCGTTCTTCCTGGCGCCGTTCCTGTGGATGTTCGTGTTCAGCGTGTATCCGTCGAGCGCGCTGCAGGGCCGCACCCCCGACCTGTCGCCGTCCCTGCTGACCGTGGAGTCCTACGTGCGCCTGCTGTCGGACGGCAGCTTCCTCACCCCGATGGCGAACTCCGCGATCGTCGGCATCTCCACCACGATCATCTGCATGACCGTGGGCGCGGCCTGCGCCTACGCGATCGCCCGCTTCAAGTTCCGCGGTCGCCAGCCCCTGCTGCTGAGCATGATGACCGTGCAGGCGATCCCCGTGATCGTGCTCGCGGTGCCCCTGTTCATCCTGCTGCGCTCGGTCGGCCTCTACGACCAGCTGCTCGGGCTGATCGCGACGTACACGGCGTTCATCCTGCCGCTCGTGATCTGGATGCTGGTCGGGTTCTTCGAGGACATCCCGCCGAGCCTGGAACGCGCCGCCCGCATCGACGGGTGCAACCGGTTCCAGATCATGTACCGGATCGCCTTCCCGCTCGCCGCGCCCGGCATGGCGGCGACCGCGATCCTGGCGTTCATCACCAGCTGGAGCGACTTCTTCCTGGCGAAGGTGCTGACGTCGAACAACGCCGTGACCCTGCCGGTGAAGACCGCGGCGTTCCAGGGGCTGTTCGCGATGGACTACACGTCCGCGGCGACGGCGGGAGTGATCACGGCCATCCCGGTCCTGATCCTCACCCTCGTGGCACAGAAATGGATCATCCGCGGTATGACCGAGGGTGCGGTGAAAGGCTGATCATGGCACAGATCGAACTGGTGGGCGTCGAGAAGTCGTACGGACGCCCGAGGCGCGGGCACGAGGCCCGCAAGGCGGTCTTCGACCTCAGCTACGTGATCGAGGACGGGCACTTCGTCTCGCTGCTCGGTCCCTCCGGCTGCGGCAAGACCACCACGCTCAACATGATCGCCGGACTGGAGGACATCTCGGGCGGGGAGATCCTCATCGACGGGCGGCGGGTCGACGACCTCGACCCCGACAAGCGCGACCTGGCGTTCGTGTTCCAGGACTACGCGCTGTATCCGCACATGAGCGTCTACGAGAACATCGCGTTCGGGCTGCGCATGCGCAAGGTCGCCAAGGACGAGATCGACCGCCGGGTGCGCGACGCCGCCCGACGGCTCGACATCGCCCACGTGCTCGACGTGAAGCCCAAGAGCCTGTCGGGTGGACAGCGGCAGCGCGTCGCCCTCGCCCGCGCCATCGCCCGGCGCCCCGCGGTGTTCCTGTTCGACGAGCCGCTGTCGAACCTCGACGCGCTGCTGCGCGACCAGACCCGCAGCGAGCTCAAGGTGCTGCACCGCGAGCTCGGCGCGACCAGCGTCTACGTCACGCACGACCAGGAGGAGGCCATGACGCTCTCCGACCGGATCGCCGTGATGAGCCGCGGACGGCTGGAGCAGTACGGCAGCCCGTACGAGGTGTACCACGAGCCGGCGACCGAGTTCGTGGCGTCGTTCGTGGGCAAGCCGCGCATGAACCTGTTCACGGCGAAGCGGGGCGAGCGCGGCAGGCACGTGCTCCCCGGCACCGCGTTCGGCGTGGAGTCGGGCGTGCTGCCCGACGAGATCCGCGTCGGCCTGCGCCCCGAGGAGTGCGACCTGCGGCGCCCCCTGGCCGGCGAGCAGCCGCACGGCACCGTCGTCGCGGTGGAACCGCTCGGCAACGTCTCCGACGTGCACCTCACGATCGGCGACGTCGAGTTCCTCGTGCGCGTGCCCGGGTTCGGCTCCTACGGTGTCGGCGACGCGGTGGTGGTCGACCTGACCCGCGCACGTCTGCACTGCTTCGACCCCGGGACCGGCAGGCGCCTCGCCGTGTCGTGAGCCGGTTCCTCGCGCGGGTTCCGCGGACTCCCGCGTTCCGGTTCAGCGGGTTCACAGGGTTAGGGTGGATGGTCGGCGGCCGCCGGGTCGCCCCATCCGAACCTCCGAGGAGCACTCGACGTGAGCCGAAATCCATCCTCCACGGCGCGCCGCCTGCGCCGCTTCGCCCGGACGGCGACCGCGTCCGCGCTCGCCGCGCTCGTCGCCGCCGGGGCGCTCCTCGCCGGAGCCGCGCCCGCCGCGGCCGAGGGCGAGACCTACGTGATCGGCACCGACACCACGTTCGCCCCGTTCGAGTTCACGGACGCGAACGGCGAGCTCGTCGGCATCGACATGGACCTGCTGCGCGCGATCGCGAAGGACCAGGGCTTCGAGGTCGAGATCCGCCAGCTGGGCTTCGACGCCGCCGTGCAGGCCCTCCAGTCCAACCAGGTCGACGCGGTGATGGCCGGCATGTCGATCACCGAGGAGCGCCAGCAGACGTTCGACTTCAGCGATCCGTACTTCACCAGCGGGGTGCAGCTGGGGGTGCTGGAGTCCAGCGACATCGAGTCGCTCGACGACCTCGACGGCAAGGCGGTCGCGGTCAAGACCGGCACGCAGGGCCAGACCTTCGCCGAGGAGAACCAGGAGAAGTACGGCTTCCGCATCACGCCGTACCAGGACACGACCGACATGGTCGACGCTGTGAAGGCCGGGCAGGCGGTCGGCTACTTCGAGGACTTCCCGGTGCTCGCGTACGGCATCCAGCAGGGGTCGGGCTTCCGGCTGATCGGCGACCCGGAGCTCGGCGGCGAGTACGGCTTCGCGGTCAACAAGGGGCAGAACGCCGAGCTGCTGGAGATGTTCAACGCGGGGCTCGCGAACCTCCAGGACTCGGGCGAGTACGACGAGATCGTCGACACGTACCTCGCCTCGGGTGAGGGCGAGCCGAGCGCGCAGCCCACCGACATCATCTCGGTGGCGGTGAAGTACTGGCCCGCGCTCATGCAGGGTCTGTGGCTCACGATCCTCGCCACGATCGTCGCGGTGGTCGCGGCCTTCATCCTCGGCATCATCTTCGGCTTCGGGCGCATCTCGAAGTTCGCGCCGTTCCGCTGGGTCGCCACGGCCTACGTGTACGTGTTCCGCGGCACCCCGATCCTGATCCAGGCGTTCTTCGTCTTCTTCGCGATCCCGCAGCTGATCCCCGACCTGAAGTTCGACCCGTTCGTGGCCGGCGCGATCACCCTGTCGCTCAACACCGGTGCGTACATGACCGAGATCATCCGCGGCGGCATCCAGGCGGTCGACCCCGGTCAGGCCGAGGCCTCGCGTTCGCTGGGCCTGAGCCACTGGAAGACGATGCGCAAGGTCGTGCTGCCGCAGGCGTTCCGCATCATGATCCCCTCGTTCGTGAACCAGGGCATCATCACCCTCAAGGACACCTCGCTCATCAGCGTGATCGGCCTCGCGGAGCTGACCTTCGTGTCGCGCCAGATCATCGCCTCCACCTACCTGTCGGCGCAGGTGCTCACTATCGTCGCCATCATCTACTTCGTCGTGATCACGCTGCTGACGCTGCTCGCGAACCGCCTGGAGAGGACGCTCAACGCATGAGCAAGATCGACGTCAGGAACCTGCACAAGTCGTTCGGCGACAACGAGGTCCTGAAGGGCATCGACCTCACGGTCGACGACGGCGAGGTCGTCGCGGTGATCGGGCCCTCCGGCTCGGGCAAGTCCACGCTGCTGCGCTGCCTCAACAAGCTCGAGGAGCCGACCTCGGGGCACGTCGTCATCGACGGGGTCGACCTCACCGACAAGAGCGTCAAGCTCGACGAGGTGCGCCAGCGCATCGGCATGGTCTTCCAGCACTTCAACCTGTTCCCGCACATGACCGTGCTGGAGAACATCACCCTCGCGCCGGTCGAGCTCGGCCGCATGACCAAGGCCCAGGCGCGCGAGCGGGCGCTATCGCTGCTGGAGCGCGTGGGACTGTCGGAGAAGGCGGACGCCAAGCCCGCCTCGCTCTCCGGCGGCCAGAAGCAGCGGGTCGCCATCGCCCGTGCGCTCGCGATGGACCCCGAGATCATGCTGTTCGACGAGGCCACCAGCGCGCTCGACCCGGAGATGGTCGGCGAAGTGCTGCAGGTGATCCGCGACCTGGCCGAGGGCGGCATGACCATGGTGCTGGTCACGCACGAGATGGGTTTCGCGCGCGAGGTGTCCGACCGCACGGTGTTCATGGACGGCGGTGTCGTGGTCGAGGAGGCTGCGCCGGCCGAGCTGTTCGGCTCCCCCAAGAACGAGCGCCTGCAGGACTTCCTGTCGAAGGTGCTCTGACCGTACGCATCCGCGTCGTTCCGCGGAAGGAGCGGGCTACTCGCGGACGGGTGCGGGGTGGCGACGGATGGTCGCGCTGACCAGCGCCGCGACGGCGCAGAGGCCGGCCGCGGCGAACCACGCGACCGTGTACTGACCGGTGTGGTCGCGCACGAGCCCCGCGAGGATCGAGGCGATGCCCGCACCGATCTGATGGGCGGCGAACACCCAGCCGAACACCAGCGGGCCGCGGTCGCCGAACACCTCGCGGCACAGCGCGATCGTCGGCGGCACCGTGGCGACCCAGTCGAGGCCGTAGATCACGATGAACACGATGATGCTGGGCTGCACCTCGGCCGACAGCAGGCTGGGCAGGAACAGCAGGCTCACCCCGCGCAGGGCGTAGTACGCGGCGAGCAGGATGCGCGGGTTGACGCGGTCGGTCAGCCAGCCGGAGAACACGGTGCCCGCGATGTCGAAGATCCCGACCACGGCCAGGAGTCCGGCGGCGGTCGTGGTCGGCATGCCGTGGTCGTGCGCGCTGGGGATGAAGTGCGTGCCGATCAGGCCGTTGGTGGTCGCGCCGCAGATCGCGAAGCCGATCGCGAGGGCCCAGAACGTCTTGGTGCGGGCGGCCTCGCGGAGCGTGCGGATGGCGAGGGCGGCGGCACCCCAGGCGTTGCCCCGGGGCAGGGGTGCCGGTGGGGAGGCGGGCGCGGGCTCGCCGTACCGTCCGACGCCGAGGTCGCTCGGGCGGTTGCGCACGAAGATCCACACCAGGGGCGCGACCGCGAGCGCGCCGCCCGCGATGATGAACGACGCCCCTCGCCAGCCGATGTCCGCCGCCGCGGCCGCGATGACCGGGAGGAAGATCAGCTGTCCGGTGGCGCTGCCCGCGGTGAGCACGCCGGACACGAGACCGCGGCGCGTCGCGAACCAGGTGTCGGTGATGGTCGCGGCGAACACGAGCGCCATCGACCCGGTGCCGAGTCCGATCAGCACGCCCCACGTGAGGATGAGCTGCGCGGGGGTGGCGACGAGCACGCTCAGCGCGGCGCCCGCACCGATCACGAACAGGGCGGTGACGGTGACCGCGCGGATGCCGAACCGTTGCATGAGCGCGGCCGCGAAGGGGGCAATCAGCCCGTACAGCAGCAGGTTGACGGAGACCGCGAGCGACAGCTCGGCCGTCGTCCAGCCGAACTCCTCCTCCAGCGGCACCATGAGCACGCCCGGCGCCGCCCGGAACCCCGCGGCGCCGATCAGGGCGATGAGGGCGACGAGCGCGACCGTCCAGGCGGGGTGGAGGCGGCGACGGCGTGCGGGTGGGTCCTGTACGGGCTCGTCGACGGACTCGGCGGTCATGCGTTCGCCCCGGTGTGCAGCGCGAACGGCTCGCCGCCCATGCTGCGCCGGGCCCACCGGGTGCTGTGCGCGTCGAGCGGGGCGCCGCAGTGTGCGCACCAGTCCACGGAGACGGCGGTGTCACCGCAGCGCGCGCACGAGACCTCGAGCCCCCAGGGGCCGTCCGGGTCGGTCGTGCGGCTGAAGCGGGCGTACGCGTGGAGGATGGGCAGCGTCGCGAGTCCGGCATCGGTCAGGCGGTAGCCGCTGCGAGCCTCGCTCGGGTCTTCGCGGGTCAGGAGCCCGGCGTCGTGCATGGCGGTGAGCCGGCGCGACAGCACGGAGTCGGCGGCACCCGTGGCCGCGCGCAGCTCGTCGAAGCGGGTGCGGCCGGAGAACAGTTCGCGCAGCAGGAGCAGGACCCAGGGGTCGGCGAGCACGTCGGCCGAGCGGGCGATCGGGCACGTCGCGGACGACCAGTCGGAACGGAGGGGCATGCCGTCACTTTCTTGAAGAAAGTCAGCGGTGTCAAGCCGGTCCCCGCAGAACGGCAGGATTCGCGCGACCCCTGTCGCGAACGCTCCCTCCCGCCGGGCCGCGCGCTACTCGGCGACGCGGGCGGCGATGTCGCTGCGGAAGTGCGCGCCCTCGAGTCGGATGCGCCCGATCGCGTCGTATGCGCGGTCGCGCGCCGTGCGGAAGTCCGGGGCGACGGCGACCACGTTCAGCACGCGGCCGCCCGTGGCGATGAGGGAGCCTCCGGGCGCGTCGGGGCTCGCGGTCGCGGCGTGCACCAGGCGCACACCCTCGACCTCGGCCGCCGCGTCCAGGCCCTCGATCGGACGGCCGGTCTGCGGCGACTCCGGGTAGCCCTCGCTCGCGAGCACCACGGTGATGGCGGCGTCGTCACGGAACTCCGGCTCCGGCTGATCCTCGAGCGTGCCCGAGGCCGCGGCGAACAGCAACTGCGACAGCGGGGTCTGCAGCCGCGGCAGCACGACCTGCGTCTCGGGGTCGCCGAAGCGCGCGTTGAACTCGATCACCCGCACGCCGTTCGGGGTGAGGATGAGCCCGGCGTACAGCAGCCCGATGAACGGCGTGCCCTCCGCGTCGAGCTGCCGGACCACGGGGAGCGCCACGTCGCGCGTGACCTCCTCGACGAAGGCCTGCTCGCTGCCGAACTGCTCCGCGAGCCACGGCAGCGGGGAGTACGCGCCCATGCCGCCCGTGTTGGGGCCGGCGTCGCCGTCGAACGCCCGCTTGAAGTCCTGCGCGGGGCTGAGCGCCCGCACGGTGTCGCCGTCGCTCAGGAAGAACAGCGACACCTCGGGACCGGACAGGAACTCCTCCACGAGCACGGGCCCGGCGGGAAGGTACTGCGCGGCGTGCGCGAGCGCCTCGGCGCGGTCGTCCGTCACGATCACGCCCTTGCCCGCGGCGAGCCCGTCGGCCTTGACCACGTACGGGGCGCCCAGGTCGTCGAACGCGGCCTCGACCTCAGCGGTCGTCGCGGCACGCACGGCCCGCCCGGTCGGCACGCCCGCGGCGTCCATGACCCGCTTGGCGAACGACTTCGACCCCTCCAGCTGCGCCGCGGCCCTGCCCGGTCCGAACACGGGGATGCCGCGCTCGCGGAGCTCGTCGGCGACACCGGCGACCAGCGGCGCCTCCGGCCCGATCACGACGAGGTCGACCGCGTGCTCGTTCGCGAACGCCGTGACCGCTGCCGCGTCGAGCGGGTCGACCGACACGGGCGTCGCGTCGTGCGCGATGCCGGCGTTGCCCGGGGCGACGACGATCTCGTGCTCCACCTCCTCTGCGCGGAGGGCGAGGATGATCGCGTGCTCACGGGCACCGGAACCGAGGACGAGGATCTTCACCCGTCCAGCCTACCGAGGCCGGTACGACGGGTTTCGGCCGTCCGCGCGTCACAGCTCGATGGGCCGCTCCACGGTCGCATCCCACGGGACCGTCCAGCCGGTGGCGTCGAACAGGGCATCGAGCACCATGGCCGTGAACCCCCACACGATGGTGCCGTCCACGTCGAACGCCGGGCCGCGGAACGTGCGGCCCATCCGCGACAGCGTCGAGGTGAACCGGGTCGCGGGGTCGAGCAGCTGGGCCACCGGCACGCGGAACACCTCGACGGTCTCCGCATGATCGACGGCGACGACCCGCGACGGCGACTGCCACCACGCGAGCACGGGCGTGACGAGGTGGTTGCTCGCGGCGAGCGGGATGACCGGGAGGGTCGACAGCACCTCGACCCCCGCGGGGTCGAGTCCCGTCTCCTCCTCGGCCTCGCGCAGCGCGGTGGCCACGGCATCCGCGTCGGTCGGCTCGACGCGACCACCGGGGAACGACACCTGCCCGGGGTGGGACGACAGCGTGGGGGCGCGGCGCTGCAGCAGCACATCGAGGTCGCGCGAGACGGCGGCGTCGGCGGCGGGGGCCGGGGTGCGGTCGAGCACGCCGAACAGGATGAGCACGGCGGCGTCGTGCGCGGTGCGCGGGTCGGCGAGCGGCGGGATCGGCACGCCCCAGGTGTGATCCGTGGCGGCGGCGAGCAGCTCGGCGCGCGCGCCCTGGGGGTGCATGCTCATACCCCGAGCTTAGGCCGCGGCCGGGTGCGGGGGCCGCGGTTCTAGGGTGGAGCCATGGCGAGGAAGATCGACATCATCGACGGTCGTGCGGCGCTCGACGCCGTCCGGGCGGCGGAGGCGGCGGGCGAGAGGCCCCCGCGCACGTCGCTCGCGACCGCGGTGCGGTATCTGCTGCAGCTGCTCGACGAGAAGGCACCGGGCAACAGCGTCGAGGTGCGGGTGCCGCCGTTCGGGGCCGTGCAGGTGATCCAGGGCCCGCGGCACACCCGGGGCACCCCGCCGAACGTCGTGGAGATGGACGCGGCGACCTGGATCGCGGTCGCCACGGGCGCCGAGGCCTGGACCGCCGCGGCCGAGTCCGGTCGGGTGCACGCCTCCGGCACCAGGGCCGACCTCGCCGGGGTGCTGCCGCTGCGGCCCTAGCGTCGCGCGACCACGAGGGGCACGCCCGTGGCCGGGTGGGGGAACACGTCGACGGGTTGCCCGTAGACCTGCTCGATCCGGGAGGCCGTGAGCACCTCGGCCGGGGTTCCGCCGGCGGTGACGCGGCCGTCCGCGAGCAGGGTCACGCGGTCGGCGTGCGCGAGCGCGGCATTCAGGTCGTGCAGCACGATGGCCACCGCGGCCCCCTCGGCGGCGCGGGCGCGGAGGAGCCGCATGACGTCTTCGTGGTGCTTGAGGTCGAGGGCCGCGGTGGGCTCGTCCAGCAGCAGCACGCCGGTGCTCTGGGCGATCACCCGGGCCAGGGCCACGCGGGCGCGCTCGCCGCCGGAGAGGGAGGGCACCGCGCGGGGCCCGAGCGCCGTGACCTCGGTCTGCGTCATGGCGTCCGCGACGATCCGGTCGTCGTCGACCGCGGGGGTGCGCGCCCACGGAGTGCGGCCCATGCGCACGACCTGTTCCGCGGTGAACGGGAAGGTGACCGTGTTCTCCTGCAGCAGCACGGCCCGCTGCTGCGCGAGGGCACGCGGCCGCAGGTCTCGCAGCGGGCGGCCGTCGAGGAGCACCTCCCCGGAGGCCGGGGCGACATCGCCCGCCAGCACGCCGAACAGGGTGGACTTGCCCGCGCCGTTCGGTCCGACGAGCGCGTGCACCTCGCCCGCGTGCACGTCGATCGAGGCGTCGTGGAGGATGGTGCGTCCCTCGCCCACGCGCACCGTGAGTCCGGTGCCCCGCAGCCGCGGCATCACGCCCACCCTCCCGAGCGACGGCGCGTGCGCACCAGCAGCCAGAGGAAGAACGGCCCGCCCACGAGGGAGGTGATCATGCCGATCGGAAGGTCGGCCAGGGGAACGGCCGTGCGGGCGACGAGGTCGGCGACCGCGATGAGCAGCGCGCCGCCGAGGGCCGAGGCGATCACGAGGGGCAGGTGTGCGGGTCCGATCATCATGCGCATGAGGTGCGGCACGACGAGGCCGGCGAAACCGATGATCCCGGCGAACGCGACCGCGGCGCACACCAGCAGCGCGACGGTCACGATGACCACGAGGCGCAGCAGCTCGACGCGCACGCCGAGGTGCCGGGCGGTGCGCTCGCCGAGGGCGAAAAGGTCGAGGCTCGGCGCGACGATCAGGGCGACCACGACGCCGATCGCGACGAGCGGCGCCACGAGCTGGATGTTCGACCAGAGGGCCCCGTTGAGCGACCCGAGCTGCCAGAACACGATCTGCTCGCGCGTCGACGTGGTGCCGAGGAAGGTGAAGAACGCCATTCCCGCCCCGGCGATCGCGTTGATGGCGATGCCGGTGAGCAGCAGGGTCACGACCTCGGTGCGGCCGCCCGAGCGGCTGAGGAGGTACACGGAGAAGACCGCGACCAGCCCGCCCAGGAACGCGAACGCGGGGGTGGTCCACATGTCGAACGTGGCGAGGCCGAACGTGATGCTGGCCGCCGCACCGAGCGCCGCGCCCGACGAGACGCCCACCACGCCCGCGTCGGCGAGGGGGTTGCCGAAGATCGCCTGCATGAGCACGCCGGACACCGCGAGCGCGGCGCCCACGAGCAGGCCGAGCACCAGGCGCGGCAGTCGCAGGGTGTAGATCACGCCGTAGTCCGTGGCGGCGTCCGGCGCCCAGGCGGTGTCGATGCCGAGGCCCCGCAGCAGCACGCCCAGCAACGCCGTGGGCGACAGGTCGTACTGACCGCTGGTGATCGAGACGACGCACGTGACGGCGAGGGCGACGAGGACCCCCGTGACGACCAGCCCGAAGCGCAGTCCGCGGTGCCGCGACGGCGTGGGGGTGACGACCTCGCCGCTCACTGGGGCGGCTCGGCGGTGTACAGCGCGCGGGCGAGGGCGCCGATCACGTCGGCCGACCGGGGACCGAAGCTCAGGATCTCCGCGTCGGCCATGTCGATCACCCGGCGGTTCGCCCCGGCCGGGGTCTGTGCCACGGCGGGGATCCGTTCGATCAGCCCGTCGATGCCTCCCACGGACTCCAGGCCGTCGGTCATCATGACGAGCACGTCCGGCTGCGCGGCGACCAGGGCCTCCGCGGTCATCGGCTTCATGCCCTCCCAGCCGATCTCGGAGGCGACGTCGACACCGCCGACCGCATCGATGAGCGAGTCCGCCCCCGAGTCCGCGCCGAAGATGTAGTAGACGTTGGCGCTGCCGCGCACGTAGAGGAACAGCATGCGGGCGCGGTCCTCCGGTGCGGCCGGGGTCACCTGCGCGATCTCGCCGAGCACGGACGCCACCCGCGCATCGAGGCGCTCGATCAGCTTGGCGCCGCGGCTGGGCACCCCGAGCGCGGCGGCGATCTCGGTGACGAGCGCATCGGTGGTGTCGAGGCGACGGTCGCCCGAGATGACGACGACCGCGATCCCGGCGTCCCGGAGCTGCTGGCGGACTTCCTTCGGGCCGATCGTGGTGTCGGTGAGGATGACGGTGGGAGCGAGCCCGAGGATCGCCTCGGGGTTGAGCGTGTGGCCGGTCTTCGTGACCACGGGCAGCTCCTCGGTGCCGGGGAACAGGGTCGAGGAGTCACGGCCGACCACCTGGTCGCCGAGGCCGAGCGCGAACACCGTGGACGCGATCGTGCCGGAGATGTCGATCGGGAGGATGCGGTCGACGTCGGTCACCTCGACCGTCCGACCCTCGCTGTCGGTCACCGTCACGGGCAGCTGGGGCGCGGTGCGGTCGTCGACCGGGGTGATCGCGTGGCTGGCGAGGCAGGCGGTCGCGGGACCCGTGGCGGTGCGGACGTCGTCCACGAGGTCGAGCTCGGTGAGGGGGACCGAGGCCTGAGGGCAGGTGTCGTCGACGGCCGGCGGGGCTGCGGCGGTGGCGTCGGGGTCGGCGCAGGCGGCGAGTCCGACGGCGAGAGCGGCAGCCAGGACGAGGGCGGAGAGGCGTCGCATTAGGCAAGGCTATCCTAAAACTTGACGCTGTCGTGGCGAGCGCCCTACGCTCGGGATCGACGGCTTACTTAGCTGAGCCTAACCAATATTCCATCCTCGCCCGACTGCCCGTGCGGCCTCGTCGGAGCGCTCCCGAGCGCGCCCGGCGGCCGTGGAGAATCGTGAACGACACAGCCATAGCATCCCCCGGGAGCCCGCGCCTGCGCGCCCTGCTCGCCGCCCTGATCTCCGTCCTCCTCATCGCCGCCGGGGCGGTGATCGTCCCACCCGCGCACGCCGCCGGCGGAACCGTGACCCCCACCGTCACCTCCGCAGACACCGCCGGTCTCACCGTGCAGGTGCAGGCGAGCGGTCTGCCCGACGTGACCGGCGCCTACGCCGCGCTCATCGTGAAGGGCACCGAGAGCGGTCTGATCGGGTCCGGCGGCTACGCCGCGTTCGCGCTGCCGTTCCCGCGCGTGGAGGGCGGCGCAAGCAGCTTCGCCCTCACCGCCGCCGTGGGATCGCTCGACCGCACGAAGGCGTACGAGGTGCTCGTGTGGCAGCAGCACTCCAACCCGAACGAGACGACCATCTACGGCCGCGGCGACGCGGCGATCTCGGCGGCACAGTGGGACGCGCTGTTCGGCACCACGCCGACCGATCCCGGGGAGACCGACCCGGGCACCGATCCGGGGGAGACCGACCCGGGCACCGATCCCGGTGAGACCGACCCGGGAGAGACGGACCCCGGTGAGACCGACCCGGGCACCGACCCCGGCGAGACCGACCCCGGCGAGACCGACCCGGGCGAGACGGATCCGGGCGAGACGGATCCGGGTACCGACCCGGGCACCGATCCCGGAGAGGGTGAGCCGTCCGCGGCGATCGCGGTGTTCCTCGCCGACGGCGTGACCCCTGCGACCGGTGTCGCGCTCAGCGCCGGTGACCGGATCGTCGTGAAGGGCAGCGGCTACGACCCGACCGCGAACGTCGGCGGGCGCGGCGTGCCCATCCCCGCGCACCTGCCGCAGGGCACCTACGTGGTGTTCGGCAACTTCGGCGCGGACTGGCAGCCGTCCACGGGCGCCGCATCGTCGACACGCTCCGTCGGTGCCCAGGCCTGGGCGCTCGCCGAGGGTGTGCTGGACCAGGTGCCCGCGAAGTATCAGGGCGCGATCCGTGCGCAGTGGGTCGACATCTCCGCCGACGGCTCGTTCCAGGTGACGCTCACCCTGAAGGACACGCCCGCGACTCCCGGCTCCTACGGCGTCTACACCTATGCGGCAGGCGGTGTGCGCAACGCCGACCAGGAGCGCAGCGTCGCCCTGGACTACCGCATCGCCCCCACGCTCACCGCGTCGGTGGAGTCCGCCACCGCGAAGGACGGCCTGACCGTCACGGCAGCCGCGGCGAAGCTCGGCGCGGTCACCGGCGCCTACGTGGCGCTCATCGAGGCGGGGACCGAGGCCGACGTCACGGCCGGCGGCGGCTTCCTCGCGATGCAGTACGTGCGGAACATCGACGCCGGTGCGTTCACGGTCGACCTGAACACCGCCGCGAAGAACCTCGACCGCACCCAGACCTACGAGGTGATCGTGTGGAAGCAGCACACGATGCCGAACGACGCCACGATCCACGCGCGCGCCGCGGTCACGATCACCGACGCGCAGTGGACGGCGCTGCTCGGCGACGAGCCGGAGGAGCCGGCGGAGCCGAAGCCGCCCGTGACGCCGACGACGCCGCCGGTGAGCGTGCCGGGCGGCTCGCTGCGCTGGGCCATCTCCACGTCGTTCGCGAACTACGTCGCCGGTCCCATCGCGCAGGGCGCCATCCAGGTGTCCGGCGGCGCGACGCGCTCCGGCGGACAGTTCCAGTTCGGGCAGACCGTCGGCGGCGACTACGACGCGAGCACCGGCCTCGGCAGCGTGGTCTACCGCGGCGCCGTGCGCTTCACCGGTCACCACGGCGTGCTCGACGTCACGGTCTCCGACCCCGTGGTGCGGGTGACCTCGACGGGAGCAGCGACGGTGTACGTGACCAGCGGCGGCGCCCAGGTGCCGTTCGCGACGCTCGACCTGACGCGCGCGGCCCGGATCACGGCGAACGGAGCCGTGACCTACTCGGGCGCCCCCGCCACGCTGACGGCCGCCGGTCGTGACCGCGTGCTCTCGGGCTACTCCACCACGCTCGACCCGGTCACGTTCACGATCGGCTCGGCCGCCGCGGCACCCTCGGGGTCGACCGGCACCGTCGCCGCCGCCGCGGTCGTGAAGCGGGCAACGCTCCCCGCGACCCCGCCGGCGAGCGAGGGCATCGATGTCGACGAGCAGAACCTCGCCGCGCTCGCGTCCGGGCAGCCGGCCACCGTCACCGCCTCCGGGTTCCGCCCCAACGAGGAGGGCATCAAGGTCGTGGTGTACTCCACGCCCGTGCTGCTCGACACCGTGACCGCCGATGCCTCGGGTGTCGCGACCTGGTCGGGCGCCCTGCCCGCCGCGCTCGAGGACGGCGCGCACACGCTCACGTTCCAGGGGTCGGTCGACCGCGGTCTCGCGTTCACCCTCGCTCGCGCGACCGCCGCGATCGGCACGTGCACGGTCGAGGGGGCGACGCTGAACTGGGGGTACAAGGAGTCGTTCCGCACCTACATCGAGGGCATTGCGAAGGGTGGCTGGACCCTGACCGACGTGGCCTACCGTTACCCCGACTTCGTGTGGGAGAACGGTGCGGGCTCGCTCGACGGCACCGCGCTCACCGGGCTCGTCACCTACGGCGGCAGCATCGCGTTCACGGGCCACGACGGTGCGCTGAACACCACGCTCGGGAACGCCAGGGTCGAGTTCGCGGGCGACACCGGCTACCTCGTGTTCGACGTGACCGGCACCACGCAGGCCGGGGAGAGCGTCGACCAGCAGGGCGTGCGACTCGCGGAGTTCCCGCTCGCGGACGCCGCGGTCGTCGACGGCGCGCTCCGGCTGGACGCGGTGGCCACGACGCTCACCGAGGCGGGGGCCGCGGCCTTCGGCACGTATCAGGCGGGGGAGCAGCTCGACCCGGTGACCGCCGTGATCCCCGTCGACACCGCGTGCGGCACGGCCGTGGCGGAGGAGCCGGAGGCGGACGCGGAGGCGAGCGCGGCGGTCACCGCGGTGACGGAGCCGGCCGACACGGAGGGTGCACCGGTCTGGCCGTGGATCGTCGGCGGCCTCGTCGTCGTGGCGCTCGCCGCCGGGGGAGGCGTGCTGATCGCCCGCCGCAGCCGCACGGCACAGGCCGCGCCGGAGACCACCGAGGTCTGAGCCGCGGACGCACCCGCCCTCTCCCGGACGACCGGGGGAGGGCGGGTGCGCAGGGGGCCGGGTGCCCGACCCGCCCGGACGGTGGGACAATGGAGAAATGGCCCCCCAGGATTCCCACCAGACCGTCGAAGCGACCGTGCGCCGTGTGCCGCGGTACGGCGTGCTCATGGGCATCGGGGTCGTGCTCGGGGTCGTCGTCGCGGGCGTCCTCACGATGATGGGCAGCTACGACGAGTCGCAGGCGCTCGATGTGGTGTATCCCCCCGGTCAGGTGTTCGGGTTCCTGCTGCTGTGGACCGTGCCGATCGGTCTCGCGCTCGGCGGGGTCGCCGGGCTCGTGCTGGAGCGGGTCGCGCGTCGCCACGACCGCGTCGTGAAGGTCGACCGCGAGACCGTCGTCGACGGCGAGGACTGAGCTCAGGCCAGCTCGGCGATCACGGGCCGGATGGCCGCGTCGAACGCCACCACGTCACGCCGCAGGCCGTCGGTCACCGCGACCGACAGTGCCCCGATCCACCAGATGCCCCGCTGTGACAGCGGCAGCACCTGCACGTTCAGCTCGAACGAGTGGGCGCGCCGGCCGATCTCCCGCTCGAACTCCGCGATCGCGCTCGCATAGGCGCGGTAGGCGTCGCCGCCGGTGTGGCTGGTCATGGCGCCGACGTAGCGGTCGTGCGCCGCGTGGGCGAAGCGCAGGGCGGTCGCGGCGTGCGGCCGGATCGCCGCGGCGAGCTCGTCGGCCCCGGTCGCGGGCAGCGCGACGAGCGTCTCGAACCCGTCGATGAGCTCGAGCGGCACCCCGGAGTGATGCGCCCGCGGCTCGACCGTCATGTCCCAGTAGTCGCGCCACTGCGCCTCGATGGCGGGCGAGGCGTCCACGGCATCCGGCGCTCGCACGGGGAGCTCCCGGAGGGTGGGCAGGTCCTCCGGCGCGCGGATGCCCAGCAGCTGCCGCAGGGCGAGCGCGACCAGCACGGGGACGCTCGCGTCCTCGCGGATGAGCCACTGCGGCTTGTCGGCCATGCGCCCATCGTAGGGGGCGGTGCACCGGGCTCGGCGTCCTCGCAAGGTAAACCCCTGGACGAGCCGCGTCAACCCTCGCCGTGATACCCGGAGGGGGGAGTAGACCTGCCTGCACGTCGGCGGCCGTCGGCGCGGAGTCGAGAGGAAGAACGATGTCGCAGAGCAATGCACAGGGTGTCGCCGGCGGCGGCACGGACGAGTCGCCGGGGACCGTGAAGACCGCCGCGCACGAGGCGGCCGGGGTCGCCGGTACTGCGAAGGATGAGGCGGCGGGGGTCGTCGAGACCGCGAAGGCCGAGGCCGGCGCTGTCGCGCACGAGGCGAAGGACCAGATCCGCGACCTGTACCACCAGACCACGGCCGAGCTGTCGGAGCAGGCGGCGATCCAGCAGCGTCGCGTCGCGGACGGGCTGCGGTCGGTCGGCGGAGAGCTCGGCTCGATGGCGCAGAACGCCGAGGGCGGGGTCGCGGCGGATCTGGTCCGTCAGGCCTCCACCCGCATCCAGGGCATTGCCGGCTGGATCGGCGACCGTGACCCGGGGTCGCTGCTGACCGAGGTGAAGTCGTACGCGCGGGCCAAGCCGGGCACGTTCATCGCGGTCGCCGCCGTGGCCGGACTCGTCGTGGGACGCCTGACCCGGGCGCTGTCCGAGGGGGCGGCGGAGTCGGGTTCCGGCACGTCGACGCCGACCGCGGGCGCGGCCTCCACCACCGCGGTACCGGGGGCGACCGCCTCCGGGCTCTCGGGAGCGGGGGCCACTCCGAACCTCGACCCGGCGGCGACGACGCCGGCGGCGGTTCCCGGTTCCACGACGAGCGCGGGCGTGGGTGCCGGTGTCGGTGCGGCCGGAGCCTCGGACACGGGCGGCAGCACCACGCTCGGCCAGCCGCCGCTGCCGACCGACGGCACCGTGCCGGGTGCCCCCGATGGGATGAGCGGCATCGACGCGGGTACCGCGCCGTGGGGCGTGACCCGTGACGAGGACCGCGGCGACACCCCGCTCTACGACAGGACGGACGCGGCCAACCGCGCACCGGGTGACGAGGAGCGACCATGACCGACGCCACCCCGACGCCTTCGGAGCAGAAGGCGGAGACCACCTCGCTGGGCGACCTGCTCAGCGAGGTCACGAGCGACCTGTCCACGCTGATGCGACAGGAGCTGGAACTCGCGAAGGCGGAACTCAAGCAGTCCGCGACGCGGGCCGGCCGCGGAGCGGGCATGCTCGGCGGGGCGGGCTACGGCGCGATGATGGCCGTCTTCTTCCTCTCCGTCGCGCTGTGGTGGGGTCTCGGCTACTACGTGACCGGTCTCGGCTGGTCGGCCGTGATCGTCGCGGTCATCTGGGCGCTGGTCGCCCTGGTCCTGTTCCTGGCGGGACGCACGCAGTTGAAGAGCATCGAGGGGGCGCCGCGCACGGTGGACAGCCTCAAGCGGATCCCCGATGCCGTGAAGAGGAATGAGGAGAACAAATGAGCGATTCACCCGACGCGATCCGCGCGGACATCGAGCGGACCAGGGCGGAGTTCGGCCGGGACGTCGACGCGCTCGCCGATAAGGTCACCCCCTCGAAGGTCGTGCACCGGCAGACGCAGAAGATGAAGGGTGCCGCGCGCTCCGTGGTCGACCGCGTCATGGGCGTGGCCGACGACGCGGGCAGTCACGTGGGCGACGCGTCGTCCTCGGTGGCGGATGCCGGCCGGCACGCCGTGGCGAAGGCGCAGGGCAACCCGCTCGCGGTGGGGCTCATGGCCTTCGCCGCCGGGCTCGTCGTCGCCGCCGTCATCCCGTCCTCCACGAAGGAGAAGGAGCTGGCGGGCGAGCTGAAGGAGAAGGCCCAGCCGCTGGTCGACGAGGTCACCGAGGTCGCGAAGACCGTGGGCGAGGATCTCAAGGAGCCGGCGCAGGAGGCGTTCGCGGCCGTGAAGGACGAGGCCGCCGGTGCCGCCGAGCACATCCGCGATGACGCGACCCACGCGGTGGACGAGGTCAAGGGCAGTGCGCAGGACGCCCGCGACACCGTCACCGGAAGCTGATCGGCGAGCGCTCCCCGGGGTCCGATGCCGCGGCACGGCACCGGACCCCCGGGCTCTGTAGCCGGTCGGGGGCTCCGGGCGCAAGCCCGTTCTCCGACCGGCTCCGTCATGACAGGGTCATGATCATGAAACTCGTCTCCTACGCCGGGCAGCAGGTCGTCACGACGGACGACGTGGCGGACGCCCTGGTCACCCTGGCCGCCTCCCTCGCCAGCGAGGGCGAGTCCGCGGCCGTGCAGATCCCGATCCACGTGGACGGGGAGAAGGACAGCGCCGACCTGATCGTCGGCGTCGGGAACGACCTCCTGGTCGGTCCGCAGTCGTCGAACGGCGACGACCCGGACTTCTCCGCGGACGCGGCAGCCCTGCGCGAGCACCGTTTCTACCCGAAGCCGACGGCCGAGGACGGGGATGTCGACGACGACGGACTGCCGGCGATCGACCTCGACCTGGACCGCGGAGTCTGACGTGTCGCATCCGCAGACGCTCGACGTGCCCGAGGAGGGCGCCGCGCACACACCGTCGAAGGCGCTGTGGGCGTCGGTCGCGGACGGGTTCTACGTGGGCAGCCACGCCGGAACCTTCCTCGGCTACGTCGACCGCCAGCCCGGGGGCCTGTGGCGCGCCTTCGACTCCGCCTCACAGATCATCGGCGACTTCACCGACCATCACACGGCCATCGCCGCGGTGACCGAGGCCATGACGGACGACACCGCTGCAGGGGGACACCTCGGATGACGATCGACCACGCGCTGCTCTCGCTCGTCTACTGCAGCACCGCCACCCGCGCGTTCGACGACGACGAGCTGCAGGCCCTGCTCGCCTCGAGCCGCGCGGCGAACCAGGCGCGGGAGATCACCGGTCTCCTGCTGTACCGCGAGGGCGAGTTCGTGCAGATCCTCGAGGGCGAGGAGGGCGTGGTCGAGGCGCTCATGACCCGCATCTCCGAGGATCCGCGTCACCACGACGTGCGGGTGCTCCTGCGCGAACCGCTGCACGAGCGCCGGTTCGCGGACTGGACGATGGGGTATCAGCCGATGGTGGCCGCCGAGCCGCGCCTGGCCGAGGGGTACCGCGACTCGTTCGACGATCTGCGCGTCGGCGACCACGACATGATCGGCCGGGCGCTCATGGAGCTCACGATGTGGTTCCGCGTGCGGCAGGCCGCGCAGCGGGCCGAGGCTCTGGAGATCCGGTAGGGCTGCGGGCGGTAGGCTGTTCGAGTGGCTGCCTCCCCCACCAACCCCTATTCCGAAGCCGGTGTCGATACTGCTGCCGGCGATCTCGCGGTCGAGCTGATGAAGTCGTCCGTGCGCGCGACGCACGGACCCGAAGTGCTCGGCGGCGTCGGCGGTTTCGCCGGCCTCTTCGACGCGAGCGCGCTGCGCGACTTCCGGCGTCCGCTGCTGGCGACCAGCACCGACGGCGTCGGCACCAAGGTCGCGATCGCGCAGGCCATCGACAAGCACGACACGATCGGGCAGGACCTGGTCGGCATGGTCGTCGATGACATCGTCGTGGTGGGTGCGAAGCCCCTCTTCATGACCGACTACATCGCGTGCGGCAAGGTCGTGCCCGAGCGCATCGCCGACATCGTCCGCGGCATCGCCGGGGCGTGCGCGGCCACCGGCACCGCGCTGGTCGGTGGCGAGACGGCCGAGCACCCCGGACTGCTCGGGCCGCGCGACTACGACGTGGCGGGAGCCGCGACCGGCGTGGTCGAGGCGGATGCGATCCTCGGCGCCGAGCGCGTGCAGGACGGCGATGCGGTGATCGCGGTCGCCTCCAGCGGCCTGCACTCCAACGGCTACTCGCTCGTGCGTCACATCATCACGGGCGCCGGCATCTCGTACGCCGACACCGCCGCCGACTTCGGCACCACGTGGGGCGAGGCCCTGCTGGAGCCCACCCGCCTGTACACGCTGCCGCTGCTGCGCCTGATCGAGCAGCTCGGCGGCGGCGTGCACGCCCTGAGTCACGTGACCGGCGGCGGCATCGCGGCGAACCTCGCGCGCGTGCTCCCGCAGGGCAGCTGGGCCGAGGTCGACCGCGGCACGTGGTCGCCCAGCCCGGTGTTCCGCGTGCTGAGCGACATCGCCGGGTCGACGCTGGAGTCGGCCGAGGGCACCTGGAACCTGGGCGTCGGCTTCCTCGCGGTGGTCGCCGGCGACAAGAAAGACGCGGCGATCGCGGCGCTGGACGCCGAGGGCATGCCCGCGTGGCAGGTCGGCACCGTCGGCTACGGCCCGCGGCCGACCGGCGAGTTCGAGCAGGGCGCCAAGGGCGTCGACGGTGGAGCGGTGCGCCTGGTGGGCGCCTACGCGGACGGAGCGAAGTAACACCCCATGTGCGGCATCGTCGGAATGGTGGGGACAGCCCCGGTCAATCAGGACATCTACGACGCGCTCCTGCTGCTGCAGCATCGCGGGCAGGACGCGACGGGCATCGCCACGGCGGAGGCCAACGGCGTGATGCACAACGCGAAGGCGCAGGGCATGGTGCGCGAGGCGTTCCGCACCCGCGACATGCGCGCGCTGCTCGGCAACGTCGGCCTCGGCCACGTGCGCTACGCCACCAAGGGCACCGCGTCGAGCGAGGAGGAGATGCAGCCGTTCTACGTGAACGCGCCGTACGGCATCATCCTCATCCACAACGGCAACCTCACGAACACCCGTGAGCTCACGGCCGAGATGGCGAAGCGCGACCGCCGTCACCTGAACTCGTCGAGCGACACCGAGCTGCTGCTCAATGTGCTCGCGGGCGAGCTGCAGGCCACCACGTCGACGGTCGACCTCGACCCGGAGCGCATCTTCGAGGCGGTCGCCCGCACCCACGAGCGCATCGAGGGCGCGTATGCGGTGATCGCGGTGATCGCGGGCTACGGTCTGCTGGCGTTCCGCGACCCGTTCGGCATCCGGCCGCTGATCCTGGGCCGCCGTCCGTCGACCGTGCCCGGCGCGGAGGGACGCGACGAGTGGGTCGTCGCGAGCGAGTCGCTGGTGCTGGAGAACGCCGACTACGAGGTCGTGCGCGAGGTCGAGCCCGGTGAGGCCGTGTTCATCACGAACGACGGCGAGCTGTTCACGCGGCAGTGCGCCACGGAGACGCACCTCGCGCCGTGCGCGTTCGAGTACGTGTACCTCGCCCGCCCCGACTCGATCATGAACGGCATCTCGGTCTACGAGTCGCGCCTGCGCATGGGCGACAAGCTGGCCGACACGATCGCCAAGCACGTGCCGATGGACAAGATCGACGTGGTCATGCCCATCCCCGACTCCTCGCGCCCGGCCGCGATGGAGGTGGCCCGCAAGCTCGGCATCGAGTACCGCGAGGGCTTCTACAAGAACCGCTATGTGGGCCGCACGTTCATCATGCCGGGGCAGGCGGTGCGCAAGAAGAGCGTGCGCCAGAAGCTCAACGCGATGTCGGCCGAGTTCCAGGGCAAGAACGTGCTGCTGATCGACGACTCGATCGTGCGCGGCACCACGTCGAAGGAGATCATCCAGATGGCCCGCGACGCCGGCGCCTCCTCGGTGACCTTCGCCTCGGCGGCCCCGCCCGTGCGGCACCCGCACGTGTACGGCATCAACATGCCGTCGCGGCACGAGCTGATCGCGCACGGCCGCACGATCCCCGAGATCGCGGAGGAGCTGGGCTGCGACCACCTGGTGTACCAGGAGGTCGACGACCTGAAGGCCGCGATCACCGAGGGCTCCGTGCTGGAGGATCTCGACATGAGCTGCTTCGACGGCCGGTACGTCACCGGCACCGTCACCGACGAATACCTCGCCTGGGTGGAGGGGTCGCAGACCTCATGACGGCGCCGAGCGCGCGACCGCTCTGGAAGGGTCGGGCTCTCGCGCTGGTCGGGATCGTGCTGGTCGCGTTCTCGCTGCGATCGGCGGTCGCCTCGCTGTCTCCCGTGCTCGACCACGTCGCGGAGGACTTCCCGGTCTCGTCCGTGATCGTGGGGCTGATCGGCGCGGCGCCGCCGGTGTGCTTCGCGCTGTTCGGCCTGCTGACGCCGCTGTTCGAGCGTCGGTTCGGCCTGGAGCGGATGGCGGTCGTGGCGATCGTGCTGATGGCGGCCGGGATGCTGCTGCGTGGTCTGGCCCCGGACTCGTGGAGCCTGCTCGCGGCGACGGCCGTGGTGTTCGCGGGGGTCGGTTCGGGCAACGTGCTGCTGCCGCCGCTGGTGAAGAAGTACTTCGCCGACCGTCTCGGCGTCATGATGACCGCGTACTCGACCACGCTCGCGGTCTCCACGTTCCTGCCGCCGCTGGTCGCGGTGCCCGTGGCCGACTCGCTCGGCTGGCGCATCTCCCTCGGCATGTGGGGCGTGGTGGCGGCGCTGGCGCTGGTGCCCTGGGTCACGCTGCTGGTGCGCACGCGCGGGGAGCGCGATCGTCCGATGCCCACCGAGCTCCTGGCGCCCGACCCGACCGACGGCGTGGACGATGTGCGTGACGCGGTCGCCGCCTCGACCGGACCGATCACGACCCAGTCGGCGAGCCCGCGCGTGTTCGGGCGGCTCTGGCGGCTGCCGCTGGCGTGGGCCCTCGCGCTCGTGTTCGGCACCTCGTCGACCATGGCGTACGTGGCGTTCGCGTGGCTGCCGACGATCCTGGTCGACCTGGGTGGCGTCAGCCCGGCGACCGCGGGCTTCCTGCTGTCGCTGTTCGCTCTGGTCGGGCTGCCCTGCTCGATGCTGGTGCCCGTGCTCGTGGTGCGGTTCCAGGCGACGCGGCCGCTGTTCCTGGTGGCGGTCGCGGCGGGACTGGTGGGGCTGCTCGGGCTGCTGCTCCTGCCGACCGTGGCGCTGCCGCTGTGGGTGGCGATCTTCGGCCTCACGGCCATCATGTTCCCGCTGAGTCTGGTGCTGCTGAGCATCCGTGCCCGCACGCCGGAGAGTGCCGTCGCGCTGAGCGGGTTCGTGCAGAGCATCGGCTATGCGATCGCGGCTGTCTTCCCGCTGCTGGTGGGGCTGCTGCACGAGACGACCGGCGGGTGGCAGGTGCCGCTGCTGGTCGTCGCCGCGGTGCTCGTGGTGTCGATCCCCGCGGGTATCGTCGCCGGTCGCCGCCGCACGATCGAAGACGAGTGGGAGCGCCGGCACGGCCGCTGGTGACGAGGGCCGCGAGGCGGTAATCTAACGTGTTACCTCTCTTTGCGTGGCGGTCTGCACCGCCGGAAAGCGGTGTGCCCGATGGACATGACATCACCATCCCGAGTCAGGACCGGTGCGGCGACCCCGCAGCCGGACGAACCCGGTGAGCGCTTCCTCAGCATCTCCAGCGTCGTCATCGCGGTCGTCTCCCTCGTGTGCGGCTTCGCCCTGTTCCCGCCGCTGGTCGGGGTGATCGCCGGGCTCCTCGGTCGGCAGCGCGAGCCGCGCGGACATGCGATCGCGGCGTGGGGCATCGCGCTCAACCTCGTGGTCCTGCTCGGCTGGGTGGTGCTGCTGGCGGTGCTCGTGCTCACCGGCACCCTCACCGCGCTTCTGCATCCGTAACCGCCCGGACACGACGAAACACCCGCACGAGGTGCGGGTGTTTCGAACCGGGAGGCTAGGCCTTCTCTAGTTCGTCTTCGTCTTCGTCCGCGTACTCATCGGCCCACTTGTCGACGTAGGTGTCTTCGTCGGAGTCGCTCGAATGCCCGAGCTCGCGCTCCAGCGCCGAGTAGTTCACCGACGGACTGTACGCCTTGAGTTCGCGGGCGATCTTTGTGTGTTTCGCCTTCTGACGGCCACGGCCCATGCCTGAGACCCCCTCACGAGTTAAGCTGCGGGCAGACGGGCGCCCGAGTCATTCACGACACCGGCTCGCGGCCGGTAAGAGTAGCATTCAGAATAGCATGCGGGGAACACGCCCTGGCCGATGCCGGGCCGCCGAAGGGAGCGATCTTCATGACCGACAGCACCTCGAACCCCTCCGATGAGGCCACGCAGAACGCAGCGCTGCAGAAGGCGGTGATCGTCGGCATCCAGGTGGATCAGGATCCGCGCGTGCTCGACGAGGCCGTCCGCTTCGCCCGCCTGCTGAACGCGCCGCTGGTGGTCGCGCACGTCGACGTCACCCGCTTCGTGACCTACGAGGACCCCGACGGCTACGTGCACTCGGCGCCGATCGACATCAACTTCGACGCGGGAGCGGCGGAGTTCGAAGCGGTCGAGGCTGCCGCTGCCACCCAGCTGCGCGACCGCGGCATCACCTGGACCGCCCGTCAGCTCGTCGGCGATCCGGCGCTGGCGATCAAGCAGCTCGCGAACAAGCTCGATGCGCAGTTGATCGTGGTCGGCACGCGCAAGCGCGGCCTCGGCGAGTCCATCCGGGAGTTCTTCACCGGCTCGGTGGCGGCACGTCTCACGCATCGCCAGCATCGCTCGGTGCTCGTGGTGCCGCTGGGCGAGCTCGTGCCCGACGACCAGAAGGAGATCTGGCCCGAGTAGTCGGACAGACGCGAGAGGGCCCCGTCGACCGTTGTCGGCGGGGCCCTCTCGCGTCAGCCCGTGTGGATGACGATGCCGCGTGCCGGTGCGAGGGGGCGCTCCGGCGGGGATGCCGTTGCCGCGGTCGTGGGCGCCGGGAGCTGCGGAGCGGACCGATCCGCCGCCGGTGTCGGACGCGCGGGCGGGTCCACCGGCGGCGGGGCGTTCACGATCCCGACCGGCTCAGGCCCGCGGTGACGCCGCGCGCGGCCTCGTCGAGGGCGTTCTCGAGCTCGGTGACGATCGTCGCGGGGAGCAGCCCGCCCTTCGCCACGTGCGTGCGCAGGTCGGTGCGGACGCGTGCCCGGAACGCGTTGATGATCGCGTCCGCGCGGTGGAGCTCGTCGCGGCTCGTGAGGCGCGCGTCGTCGGTCTCCGTCCGGGGGCGGCTCTTCGCCGCGGCCCTGTCGTCCTTCGCCGCGGTCGCGAGGTCGGCCCGCAGGCTCTTCATCGCCTCCTGCACGCTCTGGCGCACCTCGTTGGCGATCAGGCGCACCGAGTCCGTGATGCCCGCCTCGATACCCGCGAGGTCGGCCTCGCGCGAGGCGAGCTCGGCGCGTCCGGCCTCGGTGATCGCGTAGATCGTGGTGCGGCCGTCGACGGTCTTGGTCACGAGGCCCTCCTCCTCCAGCTTCGCGAGGCGCGGGTAGATGGTTCCGGCGCTGGGCGTGTAGGTGCCGCCCGTGCGATCGGTGAGCGACTGGATGATGCCGTAGCCGTGCTGCGGCGACTCGGCCAGCAGCGACAGCAGATACAGCCGCAGGTCGCCGTGCGAGAAGACCGCGGGAGTCATGCTTCCTCCCATTCGGGGTCGTCGGCGATCGAGGCCGGAGTGCGGCGCAGCACCGTGACCCCGCCGGAGACGGAGTTGGCGCGCAGGTCGACGAAGCGCCCGGCGAGCTCGCCCGTGGTGCCGGTGTAGTTGCTCGGACCGGACGAGCTGCGCTCGACGCCGTCGATCAGGAGGCGGCCGCTGAGCGAGCGGATCACGTAGTTCGCGGCGAGCGACTCGTCGAGGCGCACGGTGGTGCCGCCCGACACCGAGTTGACGGTGATGGTGTTCACGTCGCCCGCGGCGTCGATCGTCGTGGAGCCGGAGACGATGTCGACGACCGCCTTGCGCACGGTGCCGGTCACCGCGACGTCGCCCGAGACGCTGTTGGCGTTGATGGAGCCGGTGAGGCCGCGCACCTGCACGTCGCCGGAGACGGAGTTGACGCTGAGGTCGCCGATGAGTGTGTCGACGATGATGTCGCCCGAGACGGTGTTGAGGCGGGCGTCGTTGCGGATGCCGGAGACGAGGGCGCCGGCGCTGACGACGCCGAGGGTGAGGGCGATCGACCGGGGGACGGCGACGCTGACCTCGGCGCGCGGGCCGCCCGAGCCGAAGTTGCGGAACACCTCGAGGAAGTTGTCCCAGCCGAGCTGCGGGTGGTCGATCTCGACCTCGCCGTCGTGGGACTCGATGCGGAGGTCCTTCGTGGTGACGCCGTGCACCTCGATGCGGATGCCCGGTTCGTCGTGGGCGATGACGTCGACCTGTCCGCCGACCAGGCCGATCTTGAGCCGGGTGGCCGACTCGATGTCGATGACGCGTTCCTCGCCGGGGGCGATGAGCCACTTCTCGGTCATGTGCTTCTCCTTGAGTCGGAATCACGATATATCGTGTGTCCCTCAGTGAACACGATATATCTCGATGTGTCAAGGGTGACCGCCACGACCGCTTGACATTGACGTTGCGTCAACTTCTACCGTGGAGACATCACACCGAGAGGAGGAGACATGACGAAGGCGGACTGGTCGATCCAGGAGATCGCACGGCTCGCGGGCACCACGAGCAGGACGCTGCGTCACTACGACGACATCGGCCTGCTCCCGCCCTCGCGCATCGCCGCGAACGGCTACCGGCACTACGACGGCGAGGCGCTCGTGCGGCTGCAGCGCATCCTGCTGCTGCGCGAGCTCGGACTCGGACTGCCGCAGATCGCCGACGTGCTGCGCGCTGACGCCGCACCGACCGAGGCCGCAGCCCTCGAGACCCACCTCGCGCTGCTGCGCGCGGAGCAGAACCGGCTGGCGCGGCAGATCGCGTCGGTCGAATCCACCATCACGGCATTGAGAGGAGGTGAGAACCTCATGGCAGAGAACATGTTCGACGGCTTCGACCACACCCAGTACAAGGAGGAGGTCGAGGAGCGCTGGGGTCGTCAGGCCTACGCCGACAGCGACCGCTGGTGGCGCGGGATGACCGACGCCGAGCGCGCCGACTGGCAGCAGCGCGTGTCCGACCTCGGACGCGACTGGGTCGCCACGGCCGAGAGCGGTGCCGACCCCGCGTCCCCCGAGGCGCAGGAGCTCGCGCGACGTCACGTCGAGTGGCTCACGGGCATCCCCGGCACACCCGCCGCGGCGCCCGGCGGCGACGTGAAGGCGTACGTGACCGGGCTCGGCGAGATGTACGTCGCCGACCCGCGCTTCGGCGTGAACTACGCCACCTCGGACGGCGGCACCCGCGGCGCCGAGTTCGTGCGCGACGCCCTCCGCATCTACGCAGACGGCAACCTCTAGCGGGTCCGGCCTGTCGCCCCGCTCCTGTCACCGGGAGCGGGGCGACAGGCGCAAGCTCAGCCGGACGCCGCGCCGAGGTGACGGGCGAAGAAGCGAGCGGCGTCGTCCGCAGCGAAGGCCGGCACCCCGGTGTGGCCGCCCAGGTTGGCCTGCAGCGTCTTCTCCGAGGAGGCGAACGCGTCGAACAGCTCGAGGGCCATCGCGCGGTCGTTGCCCTCGTCGTCCCACTGCAGCAGCACGTGCACCGGGATCGTGATCCGTCGGGCCTCGGCGAAGGTCGCGCGCGGCACGTAGCTCCCGGCGAACAGGCCCGCGGCGACGATCCGCGGGTCGACAGCGGCCAGGCGCGTCGCGACCGCGATCACCCCGCCCGAGATCCCGACGCGCTCGCCGATTTCCGGCAGCGCGAGCACCGCGTCCATGGTCCGCTGCCACTCGGGCACCGCCGCGTCGACGAGCGGCAGGATCAGCCGATCGATCAGCTCGTCGCCTGGCGCGCGCGCTTCGTCGAGTGCGCGGACCAGGTCTGCGCGGGCCTCGGCGGCACCGGCGAGCGGTGTGCGCTCGCCCGCACCGGGAAGCTCGATCGCGACGGCGGCGAACCCCTGCGCGGCACACGCCCGCGCCCGGCCGGTGAGACGGGAGCGCATTCGCTGCAGGCCGAAGCCGCCGGGCTGACCCAGCAGGACGAGCGGAACGGGGGTGTCGGGAGAGGCGGAGACGGGGGTCCAGAGCACGCCGGGGACGCCCCTGACGACGAACTCGCGTTCGATGACGCCGTCGCTGAGACGCGGCGCCGAGGTGAAGTGCATGGTCATGGTCGTACCTTTCGGGAATGCGGCAGAACTGCGGCACTCCCGGGCGACCTATCGCCCGACCGCGACTCCTCGGAGGAGCACCGACGTCGTTGTGAACACGGACACCACCTCCTCGCCTCGGGCACGGGCTCCCAGGCTACCGCGCGGTCGAGGGCGGACGCCGTACCGAATCCGGACGGCGGCGCGCAAGGGGGCGCTCCGCGGCGACGCCCGGGCGTAGGGTCGGGTCATGGTCCACCGACGTCGGCGCTCGAACGCCGCGCCGCTGTTCGTCGCCGCGGCCGCCGCCTACACGGCGAACTGCGCCCTCGGCGCCTCGGTCGCCCTCCGCCTGGTCGACACCCGCGACTTCCGGTGGCTGCACCACGCGCTCTACATCGCCACCTGCGCGACCGCGGCGCTCGCCGCCAGCGCCGGGCTGTGGGGCGAGCCGCGTCGCCCCAGCCGCCGCGCCGCCCTCGCCCTGCTCCCCGCGGCCGCGCCGCTCGCCGCGATCCCGTACCTCGGCACGCACACGCGCCGCCACCCGCTCGTGGCGCTGGCCGCCGCGCCCTTCGTCCTCGCGGGACTGCTGCTCTCCCGCTCCGCCGACCGGAAGTGAACGCATGGAACTCCTCGACGCCATCCGCCGCCGCAAGACCACCAACGGCCCGTTCCTGCCCGACCCCGTGTCGGAGGAGCACCAGCGCATCCTGCTGGAGGCGGCAGGGCGGGCGCCGTCGCAGCTGAACAGCCAGCCGTGGCGCTTCGTGGTGATCGAGAACCGCGACACCATCGAGCAGATCGCGCGCATCTCGGGCGAGAGCATGACCGAGGCGATGTCGAACGGCACCTTCTTCGAGCGCTACAAGCCGTACTTCCGGTTCAGCGAGGAGGAGATGGAGCAGAAGCGCAGCGGGATGCTGTTCGACAAGCTCCCCGCTCCGCTGCGGCCGTTCACCTCGCAGGTGTTCACGAAGCGGGGCCAGACGCTCATGAACACGTTCGGGGTGCCGAAGACGCTGGGCTCGGAGAACCGCAAGCTCGTGGCAGGGTCGCCGCTGCTTCTCGGGGTGATGCTCGACCGCAGCGAATACCGGCCGGGACAGCTGTCGTCGTTCTACTCCGTGTTCAGCATGGGGGCCGCGATGGAGAACGTGTGGCTCACCACGGTCGAGCTCGGGATGGGCATCCAGTTCATCTCCTTCCCGATGGAGGTGCCGGGGCGCTGGGACGAGATCGTGTCACTGCTGCGCGTGCCCGACGACCTGGAGCTCATGGCCTTGTACCGGCTGGGGTACCTGCCGCCCGAGCAGCGGCGCCCGGCGATCGACTGGTCGAGCAGCCAGCGCAAGCTCGCGTCGCAGTACGTGTTCCGCGAGAGCTGCGACACCCCGCAGCAGGGGTGGGACGAGCCGCTGCGCTGACGGGGTCGCGCGGGCCGGATCGGGTGGCGGCGAAAGTCGGGGAGAGCTTTCGGGCCTGTCTCGGTGCGTGATGGTTTCGGGACGCTGGCCGGCCGCGCTGTTCGCCGCGGCCGGCCAGCTGGTGCTTTCAGTGGGTGTCAGCTGCACGGCGTGGCAGCAGGGGGAGGGTGAGCAGCGAAAGCGCGGTGCAGGCGAGCACGATGAACAAGCAGACCAAGAGCCCGGCTTGTGGTGAGGTGCCCCCGGCTGCGCCGAGGTAGCTGATCGAGATGACGGCAGCACCGATCGCGGTCGCGATCTGCTGCGCGGCGTTCAGCGCTCCGCTGGCACTCCCGGTTTCGGAGTCGTCGACGTCGCCCAGTGCGACGGCGAACACGGTTCCGAACCCGCATCCCATCCCCAGACCGCAGATGAACAGCGGGACCGCCACCAGCCACGGCGAGCCGCTGGCGAGGGCGATGACCGCGAGGTAGCCGCTGACTCCGACCAGGAGCAGCACCAGGCCGATGAGCAGGAGACGTCGACCGAGCATGGGGATGAGCGCACGCGTGGAGAAGGACGCGGCGATGATCCCGACTGACGCGGCCGCGACGATAGCTGCTGCGGGAAGCACGGCCAGGCCGAGTCCGATTTGCAGATAGAGCGTCGTGGCGAACAGCACTCCCGCGGTGACGGCGAAGAACCCGACGCCCACGACGACCCCCGCGGTGAAGGATCGCTTGCGGAAGAGTGACGGCGCGAGCAGCGGGTGCCGTGCTCGACGCTGTTGGGCCACGAACGCGGCCAGTGCGGCGATCCCGAGCGCGCCCAGGAGAACAGGCCACCACGGCGTGAGCGGCGCCTGGAGCAGGGTCAGCGCGCCGAGGACGCCGAGCAGCCCGACGCTGAGGAGGATCACCGCCAGAGGATCGAGCGTGACCGCCGCATCGGCCTCGATTCGGGGCAACGTGCGGATGGCAAGCACGAGCAGGGCGGCCGCGACGAGAACGTTCACGACGAACACGGCACGCCAGCCAAGGCCGAGGGGGTCGGCTGAGATGACGAGTCCGGCGAGGACGGGACCACTGATCGAGCTGACAGCCATGAGCGGGCCGAACAGTCCGAAGACGGGACCGAGTTTGTCTCGCGGGAAGGAGCGCAGCAGGAGCGTGAAGCCCTGCGGGATCATCAGTGCACCGAACGCGCCTTGGATGACGCGGAACAACACGAGCGTGCCGGCGGTGGGGGCGAACGCGCACAGGGCGGATGCCGCCCCGAAGCCGCACAGGCCGATCAGGAACACCCGACGAGCTCCGTGCCGGTCGCCCAGACGGGCGCCGAGAACCAGCATGGAGCCGAGGGCGAGCGCATAGGACGCGCCCAGCCAGGGAGCCAGCCAGTCCGGAGCGCCGAACGCTTCCAGGATCGAAGGCGTGGCGATGTTCGTGACGGTTGAGCTCAGAAGGTCGATGACGTCTGCAACGAGCACGACGGCGAAGATCAGCCAACGAGCGAGAGGGGAAGGGTAAGTGTTTTCACGCACAGCAAACAGCTCTCTGATGAGAGGTTCAGACGCTCCGGGGTGGAGCGCCGTGCTGGCCGGAAGTCCCGACACGGCTGGAAGCCGCTGCACCTTACGAGGCGAGACGATACCACCCCGGGCCGCGAATGCCGCACCCTGGACGGGGCCGGGTAGCACCGCGGGAGAGACCTCGTGAGGTTCTACCCGCTGACGCTCAGGGCTCGGTCGTGCGCGGGAACGACCGCAGGTCCTCCAGCGCCGGACCCTCGATGCGGGTGCCGTCCGCGGCGAAGCGGGAGGCGTGCAGCGGGCAGTCCCACGTGCACTCCGCGTCGTTCCAGTCGAGCACCCCGCCGAGGTGCGTGCACACGGCGCTCACTGCACGGGTGACGCCGTCGACCGTCGAGATCGCCACGGGTCGCCCGCCCCGGTTCGCCACGACGCCCTCGCCCTCCGCCGGCTGCGGCACCGGCACGGGCGTGGCCTCCGCATCCACCCAGCCCTTGGTCGCCGCCGCGGCCACCTTGGCACCCTCGACCGCGCCCCGCGCCAGATCGGCGGGAACGGTCAGCCGCGTGCCGATGCGGATCATCCACGACGGACGCTCGCTGCGCTTCGTGCCGATGACCTCCTCGGTGAGCCGCAGCGCCGCGGCCGGGGCGTTCGACAGCCCCCACTTGGCGTACCCCGTCGCGAACCGGATGCGGCCGAGTCCGCGGGGCAGCGCCCCCACGAACGGGATGAGGTTGTGCGACTGGTAGTCCTGCGCCGACCAGCGATGCGTCTCCTCCGCGTCGGGGAAGTGCAGCCGCGTCCACGACACGAGGTCGTCGATGGCCGCGGTCTCGCCGTCCGAGCGCCCCACCGGGTGGCCGTTGCCGCCCACGACGAGCTGCGCCGTGCCCCCGGGGCCGTCGGCGTGCGACACCGGCCGGATCGACCGCGTGGGACTGTCCGCCGAGATGAACGTGCCCTCCGGAACGCCCCCGGAGACCCGGAACGACACGCAGTAGGAGCGCATCCCGGCGACCTTGGAGAAGTACAGACCCCGGTCCAGGATCGGGGTTCCGGTGGCGAGGACGATGTGCTCCGCGAACATCGGCCCGGCGGCGGTCTCGACCCGCGGGTCGGGGAGGGCATGCGCCCCGGTGACCCGGACGCCCGTGTGGAGGGTGCCGCCGTTCGCCACGAACTCCTTCGTCAGGGCGTCGGCCACGGCGACCGGGTCGATCGTGACCTGGTGGTCGAGAGCGACCGCGCCCGCGACCGGGAACGGCGTGGACAGCTCGTGCGGTGTGAGCAGCCGCGTCGGAAGTCCGGCCTCGCGGGCTGCGGCGTGCTGGTCGCGCACCGACTCCATGCCCTCGGCGCTCTGCGCGTAGGTGTGGTCGGTGCGCTGCGTGTACGACACCCCGGCGCTGTCGGCGAAGCCCGTGAGCCAGTCCATGCCGGCGCGGTTCGCGTCGACGTAGGCCTGCACGAGCGAGGCGCTGTGGTGCTGCCGGATCGTGGCGAGCTGCTTCCCCTGCAGCAGCGACAGCTTGCCGGTGTTCCCGCCGGACGCCAGTTCGGCGATCGCGCCCGACTCGAGCACCGCGACATCGAGACCGGCGCGCGTGAGCATGACCGCGGTGGAGAGCCCGGTGAGTCCCGCGCCGACGATGATCACGTCGTGCCGTGCACCCGGGTCGAAGGGGGTGCCGAGGGGCGCGGCCTGGTCGACCTTCCAGAGAGGCATCATGCGACCAGTGAACGACGGCGGCGGCCGGGCTCCCAGCGGCTTGACAACGGACGGTCGCGCTGTCATGCGGCAGTACAGTGGCCAACGTGAACCTCCGCCGCGTGCTGCTCGTCGCCCTGGGCGGCACGGTCGGCACGGCGGCGCGGCTGGCTCTCGGCCTCGCGCTGCCCGACCCCGGGGGATTCCCGCTCGCGGTGCTGCTCGCCAACCTCCTCGGGGCGCTGCTGATCGGGGTGGTGGCGGCACGGCTCCCCGCCTCGGCCGACCTGCGGCTGCTGCTCGGCACCGGGGTGCTGGGCGGCTTCACGACCTACAGCGCCTTCATGACCGGGACGGTCGCGCTGTGGGACACGGCCCCGCTGCTCGCGGTCGCGTACGCCGCCGGGAGCCTGGTGCTCGGGCTCGCTGCCGCCGCGCTCGGCCTGCGGCTCGGACGACCCCGGCGGGGAGGGGCGTCGTGAGCCCGCTGCTGTTCCTCGCGGCGGCGCTCGCGGGCGGCGTCGGTGCGGTGCTGCGCTACCTGCTCGACCTCGGGGTGGCACGGCTCGCGGGGCGCCGCTTCCCGTGGGGCATCCTGGCGGTGAACCTGAGCGGGTCGTTCGCGCTCGGCCTCGTGACGTCCGCGCTGCCCGAGCAGGCGTTCGTGCTGGGGGCGGGGCTGCTGGGCGGCTACACCACGTTCAGCACGGCCATGCTCGACGCGGTGGCCCTGTGGCGCGACGGCGCGAAGCCTGCGGCGGTGTTCGACGCGGTCGGCATGCTGCTGCTCGGGCTGCTCGCGGCCGTGCTCGGCCTGGGCCTCGGCGCGCTTCTCTGATCCGCCCTTGCGGAGGGTCGGTGGCCGCCGCTACTCTCGTGCTAATCGTTTAACGCTAAACGGTTAACACTGCTTTCCACCCGCTCGTGCACCCGTCAAAGGAGACCTCGATGCCCCGCACCACCCGTCGCGCCCTCGGCGCCCTCGCCGCCTCGGCGGCCGCCGTCCTCGCGCTGTCGGCCTGCTCCTCCTCCGCCACCGGGGAGTCGTCCGACGGCGACATCACCCTCAGCTACGCCATCTGGGACGAGAACCAGAAGCCGGCCATGGAGGACATCGCCGCCGCCTACACCGAGGAGCACCCGAACGTCACGATCGAGATCCAGGTCACGCCCTACAAGGAGTACTTCACCAAGCTCCAGACCGCCGTCACCGGAGGATCCGCCGCCGACGTCTTCTGGATGAACGGCCCCAACTTCCAGCTCTACGCCTCCAACGGCCAGCTCGCCCCGCTCGACGGGGTCGACGCCTCCGACTACCCGCAGGGCCTCGTCGACCTGTACACCTACGACGGAAAGCTCTACGGCGCCCCGAAGGACTTCGACACCGTCGCCCTCTGGTACAACAAGGCGCTGTTCGACGCCGCGGGCGTGGAGTATCCCAGCGCCGGCTGGACGTGGGACGACTTCACCGCCGCGGCCGCGAAGCTCACCGACCCCGCCACGGGCCAGTACGGCATCGCCGCCAGCCAGTACGGCCAGGAGAACTTCTACAACTCGATCGCCCAGGCCGGCGGCGAGGTCATCTCCGCCGACGGGACCGAGAGCGGCTACGGCTCGCCCGAGGCGCTGGAGGGCATCGAGCTGTGGACGAACCTCATCGCGGACGGGTCCTCACCCACCGCGCAGCAGATGACCGACACCAACCCGGAGGACTTCTTCCTCTCCGGCAAGGTCGCCATGTTCCAGAACGGCTCCTGGGCCGCCATCGCCTACGCCGACAACGCCGACATCGGCGGCACGGTCGACGTCGCCCCGCTGCCGGCTGGGCCCGAGGGCAACCAGAGCGTGATCCACGGCGTCGGCAACGTCGCCAACGCCAAGAGCCCGCACCTCGACGCCGCCCAGGACTTCGCCGCCTTCGCCAGCGGGGAGCAGGCCGCGAAGATCCAGGCCGAGACCGGCACCGTGATCCCCGCGTTCAACGGCACCCAGCAGGCCTGGGTCGACGCCCTCCCGCAGTACGACCTCCAGGTGTACATCGACGCGCTCGACACCGCCGTGCCCTACCCCGTGTCGAAGAACACCTCGGCGTGGACCAACATCGAGAGCGAGGTGCTGTCGCAGGTGTGGTCGGGTGCCGTCACCCCGAAGGACGGCCTGAAGGACCTCGCCGCACAGATGCAGACCGCGCTGGACGCCGAGCAGGAGTGAGCGCATGACCGTCATCGCGCCCCGCGCGGTCGCGCCGACGGCCGAGCGGACGCCGGAGGCCCGTCCCTCCGGTGTCCGCCGCCGGCGCCGCACCCCCGGCGCCTCGCCCTGGTGGGCCCTGGTGTTCCTCGGCCCCACCGCCCTCGGCCTGGCCGTGTTCTACCTGTGGCCGACCGTGCGCACGCTCATCATCTCGTTCACCAAGTCGGGCCCGTTCGGCGGCTCCGAGTGGATCGGCTTCGACAACTACGCGCGACTCCTCCAGGACCCCGAGCTGCTCGGCGCGCTGCGCAACACCGCCGTCTACACCGTGATCGCCCTGATCGGCATCCCGATCGCCGTCGGCATCGCCGCCCTGCTCAACACCACCGGCCTGAAGGGGCGCAGCGCCTACCGCACGCTCTACTTCATCCCCGTCGTGACCATGCCCGCCGCCATCGCGCTGGTGTGGCGCATGATCTACAACGGCGACTACGGCGTGCTCAACGCCGCGCTCGCCGCGGTGGGCATCGAGGGACGCAGCTGGCTGACCGACCCGAACACCGCGCTCGTCGCGATCGCCGTGGTCGGCATCTGGGCCGGACTCGGAACCAACATCGTCATCTTCCTCGCCGGGCTGCAGGGCATCCCCGACACGATCATGGAGGCGGCCGACCTCGACGGCGCCGGACCCGTGCGGAAGTTCTTCTCGATCACCATCCCGCTGCTGTCGCCGTCGATCTTCTTCGTGAGCGTGATCAGCGTGATCGGCGCGCTCCAGGTGTTCGACCTCGTCTACATGATGCTCGGCCGCAGCAACCCCGCGATGCCGAACACCCGCACGGTCGTCTACCTGTTCTACGAAGCGGGATTCCTCGACAACGACCGCGGCTACGCGGCCGCCGTCGCGTTCCTGCTGCTGCTCATCATCCTCGTGCTGACCATCGTGCAGTTCCGGCTCCAGAAGAAGTGGGTGCACTATGAGTGACGTCTCCCTCGACACCCGGGCCGTGGTCGGCGCCCCGTCCACGCGCTCGCGCGGCGCCGGACGCCCCCGCAACCGCGGGCTGTGGATCGTGCACGTGGTGCTGATCCTCGGCGCCGTGCTCATGGTGTTCCCGTTCGTCTGGCAGCTGCTGACGTCGTTCAAGACGCTGTCCGACTCGGTGCAGGTGCCGCCCTCGTTCCTGCCGCGCGAGTGGGTCTTCACGAACTTCGCCGAGGTGTTCGACTCGATGCCGTTCGGCCAGATGTTCCTCAACTCGGTGCTGCTGACGGTCGGCCGCACCGTGGGGCAGGTCGCGCTGTGCACCATGGCCGGCTACGCCTTCGCGCGCATCCCGTTCCCCGGCCGCAACGCGCTGTTCGTCGTGTTCCTGTCGGTGCTGATGGTGCCGTCGCAGCTCTACCTGCTGCCGCAGTACGAGATCATCCAGTCGCTCGGCTGGCTCAACACGCTCCAGGCGCTCATCGTGCCCGGCATCTTCAGCGCCTTCGGCACCTTCCTGATGCGGCAGTTCTTCCTGTCGATGCCCGCCGAGCTGGAGGAGGCGGCGCGCATCGACGGCGCGAATCCGTGGCAGACCTTCTGGCGGATCATGGTTCCGCTCGCGAAGCCTGGCATCATCGCACTTGTGGTGTTCACCGTGCTGTGGTCCTGGAACGATCTGCTGTGGCCGCTGATCGTGACCACCGACCCCGCGAAGATGCCGCTGTCGGTGGGGCTCTCCCAGCTCGTCGGCATCCACGGCACCGACTACCCGGTGCTGATGGCGGGCGCCCTGCTCGCGACGCTGCCCATGCTGGTGACCTTCATGATCCTGCAGCGGCAGTTCATCCAGGGCATCGCGTTCAGCGGGACGAAGGGCTGAGTCATGGCACAGCGTGAACACGTCCCGGCCCGCCGCCCGACCCTGCGGATGGTCGCCGAGCGCGCCGGGGTATCGACCGCGACCGTGTCCTACGTGTTCTCCGGACGGGCGGGTGCCAGCGGCGCCGGTGTCGCCGAGGCCACGGCCGCCCGGGTGCTCGCCGCGGCGGAGGAGCTGAACTACCGCCCGAACACCGCGGCGCGGGCCATCCGCACCGGGCGCAGCGGCATGGTGCAGCTCTCCCTGCACATGCTCAGCGACCCGTGGTCGCTCGCGGTGGCCGACGCCGTGAACGCCGAGGCCAACAAGCACGGCCTGACCACGCTGATCCTCGCCGACGGCGACTGGCACGCCGCGCTCGACCGCGTGGAGAGCGACGTGGCCTACCTCGACGGGGTGGGCCTGGACGAGGAGGACGCGCGGCGGCTGGGCGACCTCGTCAAGCGCGGACAGCGGCTCGTCGTGTTCTCGGAGCACCTGGAGCCGGACGGCTTCGACGTGATCCGCTCCGACGCGATCCCCGGGTGCGAGCTCGCGATGGACCACCTCCTGGAACGGCACACCGCCATCGGCTGCATCGCCGCGGAGGGGGCCGTGCGCCTCGCGGGGACGCAGGTGACGCGGTACACGCCCTACGTCGAGAAGCTCGCGGCGGCGGGGATCGAGCGCACACCGGAGTGGACCGTGACCTACGCGGAGACCCAGGCGAGCGCGTTCACCGCGGCCATCGAGCTGCTGTCGCGGGACGATCGCCCGGACGCCGTCTACGCCACGACCGACTTCGCCGCGATCGCCGCCATCAACGCCGCCCACATGCTCGGGCTGCGGGTGCCGCACGACGTCGCGGTGATCGGCGTCGGCAACACCCCCGACGCCCGGCTCATCGCCCCGACGCTGACCACGGTCGGCCCCACCGACTTCTACGAGCGGCAGGCGCGCATCATCGTCGACCGCGCCCTCGAGAGCGATCCGTCGCCGGGAACCCTGCACGAGTTCCCGTGGTCGCTCGTCCCCGGCGGCTCGACCGACCTCGACGTCCCCGCCCCGCGCGCCCGCTGAGCCGCGACCCCTCTCTGCATCGACTTTCACGAAGGACTTCTGTTGGACCTCCACATCGGCATCATCGGCTTCGGCGCGCGCTCCACCCTCCACGAGGAGGTGCACCGCCCGGATCACGGCTCCCGCATCACGGCGGTGTGCGACCTCTCGCCCCGCGCCAGGGACGACGCCCGCGCGCTCGTGCCCGACGCCCTCATCACCGACTCGCTCGACGACCTGCTCGCCTCGGGCGTCGACGCGGTCATGGTGCTCACGCCGGACGACACCCACGCCGCCCTGACGATCCGGGCGCTGGAGGCCGGGGTGCCCGTGTTCTGCGAGAAGCCGCTCGCGATCGACCTCGCCGACGCCGACCGCATGCTCGCCACCGCGCGGCGCACCGGTACCCGTCTCTACATCGGGCACAACATGCGTCACATGCCCGTGATCACCCTGATGCGCGACCTGATCCGGCAGGGGCGCATCGGCCAGGTCAAGGCCGTGTGGGTGCGGCACTTCGTCGGCCACGGCGGAGACTTCTACTTCAAGGACTGGCACGCCGACCGCAGCCGCACCACCGGGCTGCTGCTGCAGAAGGGCGCCCACGACCTCGACATCATCCACTGGCTCGCCGGCGCCTACACGGAGAGGGTCGCGGCGATGGGCGGGCTGAGCGTGTACGGCGACATCACCGACCGCCGCGACCGCACGGGGGAGCGGATGCCCGACTGGTTCAGCATGGACAACTGGCCGCCCACGGCGCTCACCGGGCTGCACCCCGTGGTCGACGTGGAGGACATCTCGATGGTGAACCTGCAGCTCGAGGGCGGGATCCTCGCGTCGTACCAGCAGTGCCACTTCACGCCGGACTACTGGCGCAACTACACGGTGATCGGCACCGAGGGCCGCATCGAGAACCTCGGCGACGTGGCCGGCAGCGAGGTGCGGCTGTGGAACCGGCGGCACGCGGGAGCGGCCCCGGCCGACGAGACCTTCATCGTGCCGGAGGTGCCGGACGCGGGCCACGACGGGGCGGACGCCCTGCTCGTCGCCGAGTTCCTCCGGTTCGTGCGACACGGCGGGCTCACCGCGACCTCGCCGGTCGCAGCGCGCGAGGCCGTGGCGGCCGGGATCCTCGCGACCGCGTCGCTGCGCGGAGACGGCTCGGCGATCGCGGTGCCGCCGCTCGACCCCGACCTCGTGGCCTACTTCGAGCGCGGACAGGTCGAGACCGCCGCGGCCTGAGCCGACGCGGAGCCGCGGCTCCCAGGCTCCTCACACCGGAGCGAATGTACAAACGTACATGTACGGGTGTGCGGGAGGTGCGGGATGGCGGAGAGCGGGCGTCGACGGCGCGACCCCGAAGCGCGCCGCCGGGAGATCGTGACCGCCGCGGCCGAGCTGATCGTCGAGGTCGGCGCCGAGGCCATCACGCACCGCATGGTCGCCGCCAGGGCGGGGGTGCCGCTCGGCGCCACGACGCAGTACTTCGCCACGCTCGACGACCTCCGCGGCGCCGCGTTCCGCGCCCTCGCCGACGAGATCGAGTCCCGGCTCGACGGCGTGCGGCAGACCCTCGCCGAGCAGGGAGCGGGGCCCGGGGTGATCGCGGCCCTCGTGTGCCGGAGCGCCGAAGACGGCCACGCCGTGCAGGCCGACCGCGCCGTGGTCACCGCGGCCGTGCACGACCCGCGACTGCGCGAACTCGCCCGCCACCTGTCGGACCGCCTGGTCGACCTGCTCGAGCCGACCTATGGCGCCGACCGCGCCAAAGCGGCGATGATCTTCATCGACGGGGTCATGTGGAGCACGCACATCCGCGACGACCGCCTCGATCAGTCCTTCCTCGAGACCGCACTGGCGCGGATCCTCGGAGATCCCCTCTCCACCCCCTCCGCTGCGACAGCCACCCCCTGACACCGAGGAACACGCCTTGTCGAAACTCGCCATCCTCAGCCTGAAGAACCGCGCCCTCATCGCGCTCGTGACGATCGTCGCGGCCGTGTTCGGCGGGCTCGCGCTCACCAACCTCAAGCAGGAGCTGATCCCCTCGCTCGAGCTGCCCGCGCTCGTGGTCATGACGACGTACCCTGGCGCCTCGCCCGAGGTGGTCGAGAACGACGTCTCCACCCCGATCGAGTCCGCGATCCAGGGCGTGCCCGACCTGGAGTCGACCACCGCGACCAGCACGACCAATGCGTCGATCGTGCAGGCGATGTTCGCGTACGGGACGAACCTCGCCACGGCCGAACAGAAGATCCAGCAGGCGATCAACCGCATCTCCTCGCAGCTGCCGGAGGACGTCACGCCGCAGGTGCTGTCGGTGTCGATCGACGACTTCCCGGTGATCCAGGTGGCCGTGACCGGCTTCGACGACGCCGACAACGCGCAGGCCCAGCTCGAGAGCGTCGCCATCCCCGACCTGGAGGACGTGGACGGCGTCAACGCGGCCGAGATCGTCGGCGGGGTCGGCCAGCGCATCACCATCACGCCCGACGTGGGCCGCCTGGCCGCGGAGGGGCAGAGCACGCAGGCGATCAGCTCGGCCCTGCAGCAGAACGGCACGCTGTTCCCCGGTGGTGACATCACCGAGAACGGCGAGACGCTGACCGTGCAGACCGGGGCCAAGATCACCTCGGTCGACGAGATCGCCGCGCTGCCCCTCGTCGGCACCTCCCTCACGATCGGCGACGTCGCGACCGTCGCCCAGGCGTCCGACCCGGTCACCTCGATCTCCCGCGTGGACGGGAAGGATGCGCTGTCGATCTCGATCACCAAGCTGCCCGCCGCCAACACGGTCGAGGTGTCGCAGGGCGTGATTGCCGCGCTCGACGAGATCGGCAAGGCACTGCCCGACGCGGAGTTCACGGTCGTGTTCGACCAGGCGCCGTTCATCGTGCAGTCCATCGACACGCTCGCCACCGAGGGCCTGCTCGGCCTCGTGATGGCCGTGCTCGTGATCCTCGTGTTCCTGCTCTCGGTGCGCTCGACCCTGGTCACGGCGATCTCGATCCCGACCTCCGTGCTCATCACGTTCATCGGGCTGCAGGCGTTCGGCTACTCGCTCAACGTGCTGACCCTCGGGGCGCTGACGATCGCGATCGGCCGTGTGGTCGACGACTCGATCGTGGTGATCGAGAACATCAAGAGGCACTACGTCGGCGACGCCGACAAGGGCGATGCGATCCGGCTCGCGGTGCGGGAGGTCGCCGCGGCGATCACCGCGTCGACGATCACGACCGTGGCGGTGTTCCTGCCGATCGTGTTCGTCGGCGACATGGTCGGCGAGCTGTTCCGGCCGTTCGCGATGACCGTGACGATCGCGATGGTGGCGTCGCTGCTCGTCGCGCTCACGATCGTGCCGGTGCTCGCGTACTGGTTCCTCAAGCCCGGCAAGCCGCTGCTCGACGAGCACGGGAACGCGATCGACCCCGAGCACCCCGACGCCCCGCCGACGGTGCTGCAGCGCGGCTACCGGCCGATCCTCGGCTGGACGCTGAAGCACTCCGGACTCACGGTGGTCCTCGCGGTGGTCGTGCTCGGCGCGACGCTCGCCGCGGCCCCGCTCATGAAGGTGAACTTCCTCAGCGACTCCGGGCAGAACACCATGACGGTGACGCAGGATCTCGGGCCGACCGCGAGCCTGGAGGCCAAGTCCGACGCGGCCGCGCCCGTGGAGGAGGCGCTGCTCGACATCGACGGCATCGAGCACGTGCAGGCCTCGATCGGGTCGAGCGGCTCCGCCCTGCGCGACGCCTTCTCCGGCGGCGCCGGCATCACCTACTCGGTGCTCACCGACGGCGACGCCGACCAGGAGAAGCTGCGCGCCGAGGTGCAGGACGCGATCGACGGCCTCGGCGACGAGGTCGGAGACGTCACCGTGGCCTCCTCCGCCGGCTTCGGCTCCAGCGACATCGAGATCACCGTCACCGCCTCGAACGGCGACGACCTCGCCACCGCCACCTCGGCGCTGGTGGAGGAGCTCGACGGGCGCGACGGCATCGGCCAGGTGACCGACAACCTCGCCGAGGCGCTGCCCTACATCGCGGTCGTGGTCGACCGGGAGGCCGCGGCCCAGGTCGGGCTGTCGGAGGTCGCGGTGGGCTCGATCGTGTCGAACACCATGCGCCCGCAGCAGATCGGGTCGGTCGAGATCGACGACACCGCTCTCACGGTGTACCTCGTGAACCCCGCGCCGCCGACGACCGTGGAGGCGCTGCAGCAGCTCGCCATCCCGACCGCCGCGGGCATCGTGCCCCTGCAGGACATCGCGACGGTCGAGCAGCGCAACGGCCCCACCTCGATCACGACCGAGCAGGGCCGCCGGACCGCGACGGTCACGGTCCCGCCCGCGTCGGACAACCTAGCCGTGGCCACGCAGTCGGTGAGCGCCGCCATCGCCGCAGTCGACCTGCCCGACGGTGCTTCGGCCGAGGTCGGCGGTGTCGCCTCGCAGCAGGCCGACTCGTTCTCGCAGCTGGGTCTCGCGATGCTCGCGGCCATCCTGATCGTGTACGTGGTGATGGTCGCGACCTTCAAGTCGCTGCGCCAGCCGCTGCTGTTGCTCGTGTCGGTGCCGTTCGCGGCGACCGGCGCCATCCTGCTGCAGATCGTGACGGGCGTGCCCCTGGGCGTGGCCTCGCTGATCGGCGTGCTGATGCTGATCGGCATCGTGGTCACGAACGCGATCGTGCTGGTCGACCTCGTCAACCAGTACCGAGAGAAGGGGCTGTCGACCGCTGACGCGGTGATGGCGGGAGGCGAGAAGCGTCTGCGCCCCATCCTGATGACCGCGCTCGCCACGATCCTCGCGTTGACGCCGATGGCGCTCGGCATCACGGGTCACGGCGGGTTCATCTCGCAGCCGCTCGCGATCGTCGTGATCGGCGGACTCATCTCCTCGACCGTGCTCACGCTCATCGTGCTGCCGACGCTGTACAACCTCGTCGAGGGCGCGAAGGAGCGGCGCCGCGCACGGCGGGGCGACGGCGGCACGGGCGACGACGGTTCCGGCCCGGACGCCCCGGCGTCACCCGTCGCTCCCACCGGAGCGGCCGCGCAGCCCGTCATCGCGGGAGCCACGGTCCACGCGGACGGCACGCCGGTCAGTCGCCGGGAGCTGCGCGACCACCACGGCGAGTAGAGCGCGCCACGACTCCGCGGAAGGGGCCCCGATGCACATCAGACGAGGGGCATCGGGGCCCTTCGCGCGCGGATCGGAGGTGGTGCGTCGGCCTCAGCCGAACGTGATGCCCCACTCCAGCGTCCAGGTCTCGCCCTGAGCCAGGCGGCGCAGGCCGATCCCGCTGTTGAACGCGTCGGCGGGGGCCGTCATCGGTTCGATCGCGACGGCGAGCGGCGTGCCGGGGTAGTTCCGCGCCGTGTACACCTGGGCGACGTCGAAGCCCTCGCCCTGCCACAGCGTGACGGTGCGGCCGTCGGGCGCGGTGAGGGTGTGGCGCACGCGGCCGTCCGCGTCGCGGTCGAGATCGGTCAGCCCGGTGTCGAGCGTCGCATCGCCCAGGCGCAGCCCCGTGCGCAGCGCCGGATCGGCGGGCCGGGTGCCGACCGGAAGCAGGCGGTCGTCGGTCTCGAAGGCGGTCTGCGCGGGAACCCGCAGCACCAGCTCGTGCGGGTCGACGTCGCCGATCGTGACGAACGGGTGCGTGCCGAGCGCGACCGGCGCCGCGTTCTCCGACCAGTTCGTGATGGTGTGCGTGACCTCGATGCCGTCGGCGGTGAGCACGTAGGCGACCGAGGTCTCGAGCAGATACGGGTAACCCGTCTGCGGATACACCGTGGCGCGCAGGGTCGCCGCGGCGTCGGTCTGCTCGACCGCGTACGGCGTGAAGCGGAGCAGGCCGTGGCTGGCATTGGCCGTCTTGGGCTCGGAGACCGTGAGCTGGCGGACCGTGCCCTCGTCGTCCCAGCGGCCGTCGCGGATGCGGTTGGGCCAGGGGACGAGCACGACGCCGGAGCACGACGGGGTGGGGGCGTCGAGCGGGTACGGGGGCACGAGGTCGACCTCGCCGATGCGGAGGGAGCGCAGCGACGCGCCGACCTGGGCGATCTGCGCTGTCACCTCGCCGAGTCCGAGGTGCACCTGGAGGCCGGTGGGGGAGACGGGGGTCACCCCGTCATCGTAGTGGGGCGCGGGTCGCTCCCAGGGTCGGCCGGTACACTGGCATGGTCGGCTTCGGACACCCGCGCAGGGCGCGGACGTTTTTCAGTGTGTGAAGTGTGAGTCCAGGGGCCGATGGTGAACGTCGATCGACGTGAATCAACCATCACAGGAATGGCCCCGGCCGCAGATCGTCCGGAACTCCGCATCCGTCGGAGTGCTCGCGCGCGTGCGCAGCGCTGTTCTCGTGCGAGAACGCAGAAGGACACCCCCCGCATGCCCAAGAACAAGAAGCCCAAGGGCGGCCGCGCCGCCGCCAACTTCGAGCCGCGCTACGGCGCCAAGAAGACCTCCTTCCACGAGCGGCACCGCGGTGCGCCCGCGCGTGACGGTGCGCGCGACGAGCGCGGCGCCAGGGCCGACGCGGGCGACCGCCGCTCGACCGCCGGCTACGACCGTCGCCCCGGCAGCCGCAGCCCCAACCACCGCGGCTACCGCCCGGAGGAGACCGAGTCGGGCGCGCCCAAGCGCCGCTGGACCTCGCAGGAGCGCGCGGGCCGCGACGAGGCCCGCGGCATCCGCAACCGCGCCGAGTCCGGTCGCCGCGAGGCGCCGCATCGCCGGGACGACCGCGGCGGCCAGCGCCCCACCGGTCCCGGCACCTACCGCGACGACCGCGGTGCGGGCCGCTTCGACGACCGCCGTGACGACCGCGGCGGCCAGCAGCGTCAGGGCTTCCGCGACAACGACCACCGTGACGGCGGGCGCCCGCGGTTCGACGACCGCCGCGGCGACCGTCCCCGGTACGACCGCGACGACCGGGCCCGCTCGACCGACCGCCGTGACGACCGCGGCGCCGGGCGGTTCGACGACCGTCGCGGCGACCGTCCGCGCTACGCCGACCGGGGTGCGGACCGCCCGCGGTTCGACCGCGACGAGCGTCCGCGCCGCGACGACCGCGACGACCGGGGCCGCTCGAACGACCGCGGTCCCTCGCGCCCCGAGCGCTCGTACGACGCCGACCGCGCCCGCCGGGCCTTCGACCGCGACCGCACGCAGCGCGCGTTCGACGGGGAGCGGGAGCGTCCCCGCGCCTCGACCGGTGGCGCCTACCGCACCGAGCGTCCGCGCCGGGAGGAGCGCCCCAGCCGCAGCGACTGGAACGCCAAGCCCAAGGACGCCTTCACCCCGGGCGCCGACGTGGTGCACGAGCGCCTCGAAGCGCAGGCCGTGCAGGCCGTCGAGGTCGAGAACGTGACCTTCGCCGACCTCGGGCTCGGCTCGAACATCACCGAGACGCTGAAGAACCTCGGCGCCGAGACGCCCTTCCCGATCCAGGCGGCCAGCATCCCGGCCGTGCTGGAGGGGCGCGACGTGCTCGCCCGCGGTCGCACCGGCTCCGGCAAGACCATCGCGTTCGGCGCGCCGCTCGTGGAGCGCGTGCTCCAGTCGCAGGCGGGCAAGCGCCGCGAGTTCGGTCGTGCCCCGCGCGCGATCATCCTCGCCCCGACGCGCGAGCTCGCGCTGCAGATCGACCGCACGATCCAGCCGATCGCCCGCAGCGTCGGACTGTTCACCACGCAGATCTACGGCGGCGTGCCGCAGGGCCGCCAGGTGGGTGCGCTCAAGAAGGGCGTCGACATCGTGATCGGCACGCCCGGACGCGTCGAGGACCTGATGAACCAGGGCAAGCTCGACCTGTCCGGCTGCCGCATCGCGGTGCTGGACGAGGCCGACCACATGTGCGAGCTCGGGTTCGTCGAGCCCGTGCAGCGCATCCTCCGCCGCACCGCCGAGGGCAGCCAGAAGCTGCTGTTCTCCGCGACGCTCGACCGCGAGGTCGCCGCGCTCGTCGACGAGTTCCTCGTGGACCCGGCCGTGTACGAGGTCGCCGGGGAGGACCAGGAGTCGAGCACGATCGAGCACCGGGTGCTGGTGATCGAGCACCGCGACAAGGCCGACATCCTCACGTCGCTCGTCGACCGCGAGGGCAAGACGCTCGTGTTCGCCCGCACCCGCGCCTACGCCGAGATGCTGGCGGAGCAGTTCGACGACGCCGGCATCCCCGCGGTGTCGCTGCACGGCGACCTGAACCAGGCCAAGCGCACGCGCAACCTGGAGAAGCTCACCTCGGGTCGCGTGAACGTGCTCGTGGCGACCGACGTCGCGGCGCGCGGCATCCACGTCGACGACATCGACCTGGTCGTGCAGGCCGACGCCCCCGACGAGTACAAGACCTACCTGCACCGGTCGGGTCGCACGGGCCGCGCCGGTCGCTCGGGTCGCGTGGTGACGCTGATCACGCGTCAGCGCCAGCGTCGCATGAACGAGCTGCTGGAGCGTGCCGAGATCGAGGCGCCGTTCGAGAACGCCCGCCTGGACGACGACGTGATCGAGGAGATCGCCGGGCGTCAGCCGTCGACGGCCGACCTCACCGCCTGATCGCCTTCGGATCGGAAAGGCCCCGGAGACCTCGGTCTCCGGGGCCTTTCCGCGCTTCGCAGCCCGGCATCACCCGGGGCGTCAGCCGAGCTCCTGCTCGTGCAGCGCGGTCGCCAGGCTCGTGCCGTTGAGGTCGAGGTAGAGCACGCGCTCCGTCACGGTGAGGGTCAGGGTGTTGCGGCGCTCCAGGTGCGGCGTCGCGGTGTCGATGAACCCGGGGTCGAAGCTGTGGACGCGGATGTCCTCGGCGCGGTGGATGCGTTTGTCCGCCCACGGCGCCATCACCTTCGCGGGGTCGCGGTGCGTGTACACCACGGTGCGCTCGGCGAGACGGCTGGCGTGGTGCAGGCGCTCCGCGTCGGGCGCGCCGACCTCGATCCAGGTGACGATCCGCCCGGTGAGGTCGCGCACGAGCACCGCGGGCTCCTCGGTGTCGGACACGCTGCCGCCGAACGCGATGCCCTCGCCGAACTCGAGCCCGTACGCCAGCACCCGCGTGAGCATGTAGGCGTCGGTCTCGGAGGGGTGCCGCGCCACCCGCAGCGAGTAGTCGTCGTAGACCCCGCGATCGGTGTCGGCGAGCTGCACGTCGAACGTGTGGAGGGTGGAACCGATCGCCATGATCCCCGAGCCTACGCGGCCCCGGAGGCCCTCCCGACCGGACGGCTCAGAACAGCATCGGCTGCGGGGGTGTCGCGGCGGGCCCGGTCTGTCGGAAGGCGACCGTGCCGGCCGGTGGCGTGCTCGACGCGGTGTGCCCCTGCCCCGGCCGGAACCCGCGGCGGGGGTAGTCGTCTTCGTGCCGGGCGTCGAGGCCGTGCAGGCGGATGAGCGGTCGCACCCGCCGTGCCAGCCACTGGCGGTACGGCTTGGGGGCTTCGACCGACGCGCCGGGGTACAGCCCGCGGTACGACGACACGAGGTCGGGGCGCGTGCGCTCGAGCCACTCGAAGAACCACGGCTTGACCCCCGGCCGCAGATGCAGCGCCCCGTAGATGACGGTGCGTGCCCCCGACTCCTTGATGCGGCGGAGGCCGGTGTCGATCGCCTCCACCGAGTCGGTGAGGTGCGGCAGGATCGGCATGAGGAACACGGTCACGGGGAACCCGGCATCGGCCAGGGCGCGCACCGTGTCGAGCCGCGCCTGGGTGGTGGGCGCTCCCGGCTCGATCGCCTTCTGCAGGGCGTCGTCGTACATCGCGATCGACATCTGCACGTCGACCGGCACCCGCTCGGCCGCCTTCACCAGCAGGGGGATGTCGCGGCGGATCAGCGTGCCCTTGGTGAGGATCGAGATCGGCGTGCCCGAGGTCGCGAGCGCCTGGATGATGCCGGGCATGAGAGCGTAGCGGCCCTCCGCGCGCTGGTACGGATCGGTGTTCGTGCCGAGCGCCACGGTCTCGTGGTTCCAGCTGCCCCGCCGCAGCTCTCGCTCCAGCACCTCGACCACGTTGACCTTGACCACGATCTGCGAGTCGAAGTCGGCGCCGCCGTCGAGGTCGAGGTACTCGTGCGTGCCGCGGGCGAAACAGTAAGTGCAGGCATGAGAGCAGCCGCGGTAGGGGTTGATGGTCCAGGCGAACGGCATGCGCGAGGCGCCGGGCACGTGGTTGAGAGCCGACTTCGACAGCACCTCATGGAAGGTCATGCCCTCGAACGCCGGGGTCTTCACGGTGCGCAGCACGCCGCTGCGCTCCTCCAGCCCGGGCAGCGCCGCCTCGTCGACGTCGCCCAGCTTCTGCCCCTGCCACCGCATCCCCTCATTCGAACAGAAAGACGAAGAAAGCACAAGCGGGCATCGCAGAGATCTTCGAATGAGAGAATGAGGCAATGACCGTTCCGCCGCTTGCCCAGCATGCGGCTCCGCGCTCCCCGATCTCCGGTCCCGCGCTGCCCGTGGGGCTGGCCGTCGCCGCGCTCGGCGTGCTGTTCTCGATCGCCTCGACGCCCGTGCTCCCCTCGTCGGCGGCCGACGCGATGCCGCGGCCCGTCGCGGTCGCGCAGGTGCCGGCGGTGCGGACGGCGGCGATCCCCGCGGCCGACCCGTGCGCCGAGCCCGGAGTGCAGCAGGCCATCGCGAACGGTGACGACGCGGCGACGATCGCCGGGTTCGGTGGCGGTGCGGCGTTCCGCGAGGCGGTGGTCGCCGGCAACGCGCCGTGCATCTCGCTGACCGACCCCGCCCGCGTCTGGGTCGTCGTGAACAAGGGTCTTCCGCTGACCCCGGCCGACTACGAGCCGGCGCTCCTCGACGCCGTGCCCCTGCAGATGACCACGCCCTCCGGCCTCGTGCGCCCCGACGTGGCCGCCGCCGTCGGCGCGATGGCCGATGCCGCTCAGGCGGCAGGCGTCGGGCGGCTGGGCGCGAACAACGGCTACCGCTCGTACGGGCTCCAGGTCTCGACCTACGACTCGCACGTCCGTGCCCAGGGGCAGGCCGAGGCCGACGCCGGCTCGGCGCGCCCCGGGCACAGCGAGCACCAGACCGGCCTGGCGCTGGATGTGGTGGCGTGCGATGCGGGCTGCGGCGGCCTCGACGGGTTCGGCGGCACGGGCCAGAGCGACTGGGTCGCCGCGCACGCCTGGGAGTTCGGCTTCATCGTGCGCTACGAAGACGTCGGCACGCCCGTGACCGGCTACGCGCCCGAGCCGTGGCACCTGCGGTACGTCGGCGTCGACCTCGCGGCGGCGTACCACGAGGGCGGGTATCACACGCTCGAGGAGTTCTTCGGGCTGCCCGCGGCGCCCGACTACGCGCACTGACGCCCGGCTGCCCTCAGCGCGGGCTGCGCGTCTCGACGGATGGCCAGACGACGAGGAGGAACGCCGCGATCGGTCCGGTGAACAGCGTCAGCAGGAACCACGCCCACGCCGAGCGCCCCCGCGTGCGGGCGAATCCTCCGGCGAGGAGCGCGACGGTGAACCACAGGGCGGTGATGTACGGCCAGACTTCCTGCATGCCCCGAGTCTCCTGGTCGGCGATCCCGCCGCGTCCCGGCGCGCCGTCGATGAGCCGATTGAGGCTTCCCACAACCCCGGTACCGAGTGTCACGATCCGTGGGATGCATTCTCACAATGTCCCCTGCCGGGCCCGCCGTCGGCCGTAGAATCGCCGGAGCAATGAGGCACGACACGTTCGGGAGGACGGCATGGAACGCGACATCTACGAAGAGGACCACGAGGCTTTCCGGGACCTCGTCAAGGATTTCGTCAAGCGCCACGTGACGGGCGAGGCGATCGAGAAGTGGGACGCCGCGGGAGAGGTCGACCGCGACACCATGCGCGCCGCGGGTGAGGCGGGCATCATCGGCCTGTCGGTCCCCGAGGAGTTCGGCGGCGCGGGCATGCTGCAGGACTACCGCTTCCGCGCGATCGTGAACGAAGAGGTCATCGCCGCCGGCGCCGGCTCGCTCGCCGGAGCCTTCGGCATCCAGGACGACCTGGCCGTGCCGTACCTCGTGCACATGGGCACGCAGGAGCAGAAGCAGAAGTGGCTGCCGCGCATGGCCACCGGCGAGGTCGTCGGTGCGCTCGCCATGACCGAGCCGGGCGCCGGCTCCGACCTGCGCGGCATCAAGACCACCGCCAAGAAGGTCGACGGCGGGTACCTCGTGAACGGCGCGAAGACGTTCATCTCGTCCGGCGCCACGGCCGACCTGGTCGTCACGTTCGTCAAGACCGGCGAGGGCAACCGCCCCGACGCCTTCAGCCTCGTGCTGATCGAAGACGGCATGGAGGGCTTCGAGCACGGCAAGAAGCTCAGCAAGATGGGCTTCCACGGGCACGACACCGCCGAGCTGTCGTTCAGCGACGTGTTCGTGCCGGAGGAGAACCTCATCGGCGGCGTCGAAGGCAAGGGCTTCATCCAGCTGATGATGAACCTGCCGCTCGAGCGCCTGTCGATCGGGGTCGCCGGTGCCGCGGCCGCGCAGGCCGCCCTCGACTGGACCGTGGCGTACACCCGCGACCGCGAGGCGTTCGGCGAGCGGATCATCGACTTCCAGAACAGCCGCTTCCAGATCGCCGACATGGCCACCACGGTCGACGCGCTGTGGGCCTACATCGACCGCGCGCTACTGGCCTACAAGGACGGCAAGCTGTCGGCCGAGGAGGCCGCGAAGGTCAAGTTCTGGGCGACCGAGCGCGAGTGGGAGGTGCTCGACGCCGGGGTGCAGCTGCACGGCGGCTACGGCTACATCACCGAGTACCCCATCGCGCGGGCGTTCCTCGACGCGCGCGTGCACCGCATCTACGGCGGGACGAACGAGATCATGCGCGAGATCGTCGGCCGCCAGATCGCCGGCAAGCGCTGACCCCACCTCCAGCCCGCCTGCGCCCCCGCGCGGGATCGAAAACGCACCTCCGGAGCCATTCGGGGGTGCGTTTTCCGTCCCGCATCCGGGCGGCGGGCCGGGGGTGCGCGTCCCGGATCGAAAGTGCGCCCCGGAAGGCGCCGGGGGGTGCGTTTTCCGTCCCGCACCGGGCATGGGGGCGGTGGTACCCGTGGTGCTACCGGGGTAGGATGGCCGCGTGAGCACCGCGAAGATCAGCCTGAGTCTGCCGGACGGCGACCTCGCCTTCCTCGACGCGCAGACGCTCGAGGGCCGCTACCCGTCCCGGTCGGCGGCGATCCAGGACGCGGTGCGGCTCCTCCGCGAGAGCCGGCTCGCCGATGCCTATGCCGAGGCCTACGGGGAGGGGTACGACGAGGAGTGGGACTCCGCCGCCGACGATGGCCTGGCTTCGGCGTGAGTGACGTCGCGGTCGCGCTGCTCCGCCGTGGGCAGATCGTCCTCGCCTCGTTCGACCCGGGCGTCGGTTCCGAGGCGCGCAAGACGCGGCCGGCGGTCGTGGTGAGCAACAACACCGCCAACGCGGTCGCGATCCGTCGCCCGGGCGCCACGGTCACCGTGGTGCCGCTCACGACGGCGACGGAGCGAGTGTGGCCCTTCCAGGTGCTGCTGCCCGCAGCCGCGACCGGCCTCGACCGAGACAGCAAGGCGCAGGCCGAGCAGGTGCGCACCATCGCCGTGGCCCGCATCGTGCGCCCGGTGGGCTGGGTGCCCGCGGAGCTGATGGGCGCGCTCGACGAGGCGCTGCGACTTCACCTCGCGCTCTGACCTCACCCCGTCGCCCCCGCCGCATCCGCCCGCCGCATGCGGGATCGAACGCGCGCCGCGGAGACGTCGGAGGCGCGCTTTCGATCCCGCCTCACGGGAGGGGGCGGGGGTCCCCGAGGGGTGACGAGACGCGGACGGGGGAGGACTTGTATCGACGGGGAGGGTCGAGTGGGC